>JAOAAU010000060.1 GCA_026418695.1 Clostridia bacterium | reverse complement strand
CATCCACACTGCTGACGCTCTTTGTAGTGCCGGTGATTTATACGCTGCTGGATGATTTGAAAGGTTTGTTTATAAAACAGCGAAACCCCGCTGTCATTGAAATCGTGGAATAGAATTTTTGGAATCATCTGCGATGATAATTAAGCTGCGCTGCCGGAATGCTTCCGGCAGCGTTACTTTTTTAATCTGAGATCCATTGACAGGGCTTCTCAGAAGGTACTAAACGATTACATTAATGACCTCGGACTTGCTATGAATAGTTTGATGAATTGTCTGTCATGATTGTATTCTTGACTTGGGACATCCCATAATATAGAATTGGTTCAAAAATGTACAAAACATTAGATATCTATATTTACTCGGATTTAAGTACATATCATATGGCTATTAACCTGCCGAACGCTCCGGATACCATATATGCAGGTGCCAGACGAGACGCCAATATTATAGGAATGGTAAACCCTTTAAATTTGAAAATAGCTGGATACTCTTATTCTGATTATATGAAATCAATCGTTCATGAATTGGTTCATGTTGTCGAACATAATATTAATCCCAATATTCCTTTAAGCCTTGATGAAGGCGTTGCAGCATATGAATCCGGTCTTGACAATGGAGTTGACGGAGTGATGGCAAGAGCAAAATCCGATAATAAATTCCCATCATTAAATGATTTACAAACAGATCCGGTTACTTTTGGTAAAATTGGCGGGTATGAATTTTCCTATTCACTGGTAGAATACACAATTAAAACCTATGGTTATGATAAATTACTGGCTTTTATGAAGAAACCATCCGAGTTCGAAAAGGTATTCGGTAAATCAAGGGAAGATTTTGAAAAGGATTGATTGCTCATATTAAGGAGAGTAAATAAAATTGCTATCCTGGTGTACAATCTTCATATTTGTAAACTAATGAAAATTCGAAAAGCACAAAATTTGCGGTACTACTGCAAATTTTGTGCTTTATCTTTTAGAAAATGATAAGGGGTAAGACTCTATGAAACAATGGATTCAGCCGGAATCCGCACCTCCACTTCCGTCCCGACGCCGACCGTACTCCGATAGCTTAAGCCGTATTGCTCGCCATAATAAATCTTGATCCTCTGGTGGATGTTCTTGATCCCGTAACCATGGCTTTCTTTCCCGATGGAGTTCTCAAGAATCCCTTGCAGGTTTTCGTCCGGAATCCCAATGCCGTCGTCGGCTACTGTGATTACGATCGTATTCTCCATTAGTTTTCCGGTGATTCGGATGGTACCGGATTTGCTTTCCTTTTCAAAAATTCCATGAAGGATGGAGTTTTCAACAATTGGCTGCAGCAATATTTTCAATATCCGGTATTCGTAAAGGCGCTCCTCAATATCCAGCTCCAAACCGATCCTGTTATCAAACCGCATGTTTTGAATTTGCACATAAAGCTGTACATGAGCGAGCTCATCCTTGACGGGGACGATATCGTTTCCTTTGCTTAAACTAAGCTTGTAGAACTTTGCCAGGGCGTTTACCATGGCGATGATATCGGGAATATTGTGCTTGATGGCAATGCAGTTGATCAGATCCAGGGAGTTATATAGAAAGTGAGGGTTAATCTGGGCTTGAAGCGCCTTAAGCTCCACACTTTTGATTTCCAATCCCATTTTATATTTTTCGTCCAGCAGCAAAGCAGTCCGCTGTACCATATTGTGAAAGTTGTCCATTAATTCACCGATTTCGTCGGTTCCCATTTTCTTTAGATTAACATCCAGATTACCTTTGGAAACCTTTCTCATTTCTCGGGTCAGTAGAGAAAGACGTTTCACACTTGAGTTTGAAATAAAGTAGGCCAGCAGATAAGAGACTCCCACCAATATCAGCGCATAGATAAGCATTTCATTTCTTAGTTTGGTTCCGGTAGCCATAATATCGTCTTGAGGTATGATGGAAACAAGATACCAACCGGTACTTTTTATCTTGGAGTAGTTGAGAATTGCCTTTTGATGATTGATTTCAATTGTACTCCAGGAGCCTACCGGCAAGGATTCCAGTGCCTTGCTGCTTATACTCAGCGACTGTGCTGTGGTATCTGCACTGCTGGAAAGAACATCATTATCGGAATCCATGATATAGACGGCAGTATTGGGTGTGAGGGCAGCGTTTTTTAGAGCATCCTTGATTTTTTCTTCACTGAGATCAACCCGAAGGACCGCCAGCTTCTGAGAAAGCCTGTCCAGATTGTAGATCACCCTTGCTGCAGAGAAAACATGCTTTTCACTTTCTCCCTGATCAGAAAAATAAGAGGGGGGGCACCATAAGGTATTATTCGGCTGTGCATTTAAAGCCGCATACCATTTGCTGCCGTCCAGGCGGCTGAAATTAAACATATTGACGTTTTCTTCAGAGAAAACAAAGTTGTTATTTACATAGAACTTGATGTTATGGACTCCGGTAGTTTCAATGAGGTACCGGAAGGTATCGGTAATGCTGCTGCTGTCCTCCAGCTGCTGGATGACTTCATAATCGGAGGTATCCCTGGAGGCAACCTCATAAATCAGGTTATTATGGGTAAGGATATTGAACACCTTTTCCGCATTGCCGAATTCCTTATCGAGAATCTGACCTGCTTCAGAGAAAACCTGGCTTGCTGAAGCCAGCGTTTGATTCAGTACAACGGAAGAAACCCTCTTATAGGTGATATAGGTAAACAGGCTAAGCGGCAGCAGGATCAGGATAAAATAGGTCAAAAGCAGCTTTGCCTTGTATGAGAGGTTGTCCAGAATTTTAGAAGGCAGCTTAAATATTTTTATTGTCATAGCAGTGAATCTCCCTATACTGTTTGGGACGCATACCGACAGCTTTCTCAAACACCTTCGTAAAGTATTTTCCATCTCCGTAGCCAACTCTTTTTGCAACGTCATAGAGCTTGATATCTGCTTCCTTCAAGTATTCCTTGGCTTTGTTGACTCGGACTTCCGTAATATACTGGTTGATGGTTTTGCCGGTTTCCTTTTTATACAGTACACACAGATAAGTCGGGGTCAGGTAAAGGGCCTCCGCAATCGTGTTGATGGAAAGGTCTTCATTGGAATAGTGTTCATTGATATAGGCTGTGATTTTGGATACGATATCTCCATTTTCCAGCCGGGTTTCCATATAGGTGATAATGGAGGAGAGCAGCTCAATGACACTCTTCTCAAGGTCCTCCAGGGTACAGGCCCTGGATACGCCGTCCAGAATGAATTTACACTCATCATTCAGGAATGGGATGTTCCGATCTTCTGCAATCCGGGACAGAACTAGTATAATTTTAAAGAAGTAGTTTTTGACCAGATCCGGAGGAGTATTTTCATACTTTCGGATGTCATTGGAAAGCCTCTTGATAAAGAGAATGCTTTCATTCTTTTTCCCTGCTTTTACATTTTCGCCTACCTCCAATAGGGCGTTTTCGTCGAATTCATAGGGTGCGCCGGAGTCTTCCGTATAAAACAAAACGCTGCCATAGCCTTTGTAAAACTGTTTTTGAAGCGCGACTACAGCTGAACGATAGGACTGATTGATGTTTTCCAATCCGGTGACTCTTTGGCCGATGCCGATCATAACTTTGATTTGACTGAAATAAGCTGCCTTCAACTGACTGACAAAATCATCAAGCAGGTCTTTCAGCTGACTCAAATCTTCTAGCTGATCACAACGACAGAGCAGAATAATATATTCCTCACCCTTGATGCTCGAAATATAAGGTGGGATTGATTTCTTGAGAGATTCATCAAGTAACTCGAGAATCTTTTCTTTATACTCAGGATGTTCCTCGTTCATTTCCTGATATTCCGGATTCAACCTTAGAATTGCCGTGATATATTGGCTGTCTTCCGGAAAATCAAGGCCTAGAAGTGCGACTTTTTCCTTCACGGAAGGTAAATTGACCCTACTGACGATGAGCTCATGGCAAAGCTTCGGCCGAACCAATGCCTGATTCTCTTCACGTTCCCTTTGTTCTTCCCTGTATTCATGAATGGTAGCTTGCATGACTTCCTTGATTTCATCGAGATTAATGGGCTTTTCTACGTAACTGACAGCTTTTAGACGGATAGCGGATTTCAGGTATTCTTTATCGGAGTAACCGCTCAAAAAGACAAACTTACAATTGGGGAGATGTTCTCTTAGCTGGGTAGCCAGCTCGATTCCGTTCATGCGAGGCATTCGGACATCGCTCAGGACGATGTCGGGCTTCGACTGGAGCGCCATGTTGAAGGCACATAAACCGTCCTCCGCTTCTTCAACAGAATCAATGCCCAGTGAGCTCCATGGAATATAGTTGACCAGAATATCACGAGTCATTTTTTCGTCGTCTACGATCAGTAATCTCAGCAAAACAAGTTCAACTCCCCGCATCCTATTTAAAATTTCTCTATATTAATATCATACATGCTTGCCGTACTTTTTAAAAGATGGAATCGTCATGGAAAAACAAGACTATAAGAAATTACTCCTTTTTAAATTTTTTCACGTTTTTTACACTTCCTAAAAATTCTATGATATAGATAACGAGCCTCAAAGATAAATCTAAACTCACTCAGCTAATTTGAAAGTCAAATTGCGGGTTCATTTGATTTATCTGGATTTGCGGTTCGATATCCCGAATGTGTGAGGGCGAAATTGGGTTTCAAAGCGACAAGGTTCACAGTTCAATTCAAAAAGTGTTTGGGGGAATTTGCATGATCGCGGTTCGTAAAACAGGCTTTCTATATGAAGTGAAAAAGCACAGGGTCAAGTTTTTAATGATCCTTCCGGCCATCGTTTATTTCTTTGTAATGTGCTATATCCCGATGGCGGGCATTGTGCTTGCATTTAAAAAGTTTACCTATTCCGGCGGAATCTTCGGAAGCCCCTGGGTGGGGTTCGAAAACTTCAACTTCTTCTTTATGTCAGGGTCTGCCTGGAATGTTACCAGAAATACGATCCTTTACAACATCGCTTTTATCATTATCAATAACTCGCTGCAAATCCTGACAGCCATTCTGCTTTCAGAAATCGCAGGCAAGTATTTTAAGAAGTTTACACAATCCGTCATGTTTTTACCCTACTTTATCTCCTGGGTTGTTGTCGGCGCTTTTGTGTATAACCTTTTCAATTATGAGTTTGGGGCCATCAATACACTGCTGAAATCGATTGGGCTTGAGCCTGTGGATGTCTACTCCAATCCGGGGGCGTGGAAGTTCATTATTATAGCCTTCAGTGCATGGAAATGGGTGGGCTACGGAACGGTTTTATACCTTGCAGCAATTGTAAGTATTGACGCGGAGATGTTTGAGGCCGCGGATATTGATGGTGCCAACATTTTTCAGAAGATTCTCCATATTACATTGCCTTCCATAACGCCTACAATGGTAGTTCTCCTGCTTTTGAGTGTAGGAAACATCATGAAGGGTGACTTCCAGATGTTCTATCAGATTGTTGGAAACAACGGATTGGTCCTGGATGCGACGGATGTTATCGACACCTTTGTAGTCCGATCCCTGTTACAGACACAGGAATTTGGAATGACTGCAGCGGCAGGCTTCTATCAGTCGATTTTCTCCTTCTTTATCATCGTATCGGTTAACTACATCATCAAAAAAATCAACAGCGACTACGCGTTGTTCTAAGGAGGGGATGCAAATGATCATCAGAAAAGACAGAATTGCTTTTAATGTTATCGGATATTTACTTATCTCGTTTATTTCAATATTGTGCCTGGTACCTTTCATCATGGTTCTGACAGGATCCATTACATCCCAGGAATCCATCCTGAGAGACGGATTCAGGCTGTTTCCCAAGGAGGTTTCCTATGAAGCCTATACCATCATCTTCAAGTCACCGGATATGCTCGTTAGATCCTATATTGTATCCACCCTGGTGACCATCGTGGGAGCCGTTATGGGTCTGTTCTTCACAGCGATGACAGCCTATATCATTACCTGCAAGGACTTCAGATATAGAGACCAGATTTCCTTTTACTTTTACTTTACCACCATCTTCGGAGGAGGCCTTGTACCCTGGTACATCCTGCTGGTGAAATACCTGCACATGAAGGACAATTATGTAGCCCTCGTATTTCCCTTACTTCTGAACGTGATCTATATCCTGATCATGAAGAGCTTTATGAAATCCATTCCGGATGCTATCGCTGAATCTGCGAGAATTGACGGGGCGGGCGATTTCATGATCTTCATCAAGCTGATACTTCCGCTTTCAAAACCTGCTCTTGCAACCATTGGTTTGTTTATCGCCCTGAATTACTGGAATGATTGGTATAACGCGATGTTGTTCATTGAAAAGCAGGAAATGTATCCGCTTCAGTACTTCTTATATCAGATTTTAAGCAAAGTAGACTTTATCAATCAGGCAGCTGCTCGTTCCGGTGTTCCTGTCCCGCTGATGCCTTCAGAGGCGGTGAAGCTTGCGATGACTGTAGTAGCGACAGGCCCGATCATTTTCCTGTATCCCTTTGTGCAAAAATATTTCGTCAAGGGGATCACTATCGGTGCTGTTAAAGGATAAACCCGGATGTTCCGGTTTATTGGATAGATTTATTCAAAAGGGGACATTCCTTAACGAAAAAGGAATTCCGCTTGCTCAGAAAGGTGTGTCCCCTATCATTATTAAGGAGGAATTTAAGATGAGGAAAATGGCAAAAAGACTCTCAATTCTTGTGGCGCTGGTTTTTCTATTGGTTGCGGTATTTGCCGGCTGCGGTGGCAAGACGGAACAACCTGCAGAGGAAAAGAAAGCGGATACACAGCAAACGGCTAAGACAGAAGAGAAAAAGGATGACGGCAAACCGGACACATCCAAGGAAGTAAAACTCAAAATGTACCTCCTGGGTGACAAAGCAAAAGATTTTGACGCCGTATACGGCGAAGTGAACAAGCTTTTGAAGCAGGATATCAACGCAACTGTAGATGTAAGCTTTATGTCCTGGTCGGACTATCAGCAGAAATACCCGCTGGTATTCGCTTCAGGCGAAGAATTTGACCTGATCTATACTGCAAACTGGTGCTTCTATAATGGTCAGGCTGTTAAAGGTGCATTTAAGGAAATCACACAGGATATGATCGCTAAGTATGCTCCAAAGACTGCTGCTTCCATGTACAAGGAAGCTTGGGAGCAGGCAAAGGTCAACGGAAAAGTCTATATGCTGCCGATGAACTACAAGGAATTGAATCCTTATGTATATATGGTCAGAGGCGACCTGATGGAGAAGTACGGAATCTCTGATATCAAGAATGCAGAAGACTTTGGAAAATACCTGGATGCGGTTGCAAAGAACGAAAAGCAATTAATTCCTTGTGATATCGGATCAGATCAGGACTTCGACGCATTATTCTGGTCCTATGGACAGGGCCTTGTTAAGGAGAAAATGGATGCAGTTGGAGCAAGACAAACCTTGATGGGCTATGACGCTAGTGATAAAGCTTCTGCAAAAGTGTTCCCAATCACACAGACCCCTGAATTCGCTAATTTTGTGAAGCTGGCAAAGGATTGGAAGGATAAGGGTTACTGGTCCAAGAGTGCACTTGTAAACAAGACCAATGTTCAGAACTCCTTTATCAACGGTAAGAGCGCTTCTGCCATTTTAAATGTAAATACAGCAAACGGCACTTATATTACAACCAGCAAAGCACATCCTGAATGGAAGCTGAAGGTATTTGACGCTATGGAAGGTAAGGGTGTTATCTTAAGACCTTTCATTCAGAATGGTATGGCGATCAATGCAGGTTCAAAGAATGTTGAAAGATCCTTGATGCTGCTGGATCTCTTCAAGAACGACGAACGTTACTCCGATCTTACCACTTACGGCATCAAAGGAAAACACTATGATGTAACTGCTGATGGCAAAATCAAGCCCTTGGCGGACACTGCCAACTATCCTGTAGACGGCAACTGTAACTGGGGATGGAGAGAAGACAAATTGTTCAAGCAGGTTGAAGGCGGTATTCCAAACTACGCAGAACTTCGTGCAAACTGGGAAAAGGTTGCGTATACCCATCCGCTGCAGTTCTTCAACTTTGATGACTCCAAGGTGAAAAACGAGTTTGCGGCTTGCTCCAATGTATTCAATTCTAACTACAAAGCACTTGTAATGGGCTTTACAAACGATGTGGAAAGCGACCTGAAGAAGCTGAATGACAAGTATAAGCAGGCAGGAATTGAAAAAGTTATGGCAGAAGCTCAGGTGCAAGTAGATGCATTCCTTAAAGGTGCAAAATAAATAAAGAATCTGAAATACCTTAATACAGCAATACGATACAACAAATGGGAGGGTACCTGACTCCCATTTGCTGTATAAAAGAGTCTGAAAGCCAGACTTTGAAGCCCCTCTATAGAATAGAGAGGGGTTGGGGCGAGTTGAAAAATCGGAAAATATATTTAACCACAGCACGTAAACGGAGGTCATTTATGAGCAAGTTTATTCTAAATATTATTCATAGGCCGGAAATGGTACCGGAATATGCCGAGAAGGTGACCGGGCAAGGAAAAAAAGAGGACATCGGCAGGAAAAGCTTGCTGACCGAATCACTGGATATTTTCAAGCTGCAGCAGGAAATTGCTCATGAAAATGGCTTTAAGACAACGATCCAGATGACCTATGCAAGCTTGTTCAATGAAGAAGCAGTTCAACTGGCCAAGGAGCATCATGAAAAGTATGGAGATGAAATCGGGCTGACGCTGCTGGGTCTGCCATGTAAGGAATTCCGTGAGAAATATAAGACAAAGGATTTCTGTATCTGGATGTTCTCCATGGAAGATAAGAAATCCATTGTGAATGACGTTTTTGAAAAGTTTCATGAGGTTTTCGGCTTCTATCCTACATCGACAGGTTCTTATTACATGGATGCTGATCTTACCAACTACATAAAAGAAAAGTATCCAATGGTTAAGTGTGCTGTTGCCACCTGCTGGGAGGAAGGTCCAAAGGCCTACAGAACCTGCAATAACTCCTGGTATACCTTGTTTGATGGCGGTCCATGGAATCCCTGGATTCCTTCAAAAGCGAATACCCATGCACCTGCTGCCAATGCAGAAGAAGATAGCGGGATCGTAGCAATTCCTCACTTATCGAGAGACTTGCTGGCCTGCTTTGACGGAAATGGTTCCAACTTCGGGACGCATCCGCAGAACGTATTGAGAGGGATGATTTATAAGGATGGCGAGTATCCCTATCTCTTTAATCTGATTGATCAGTACAAATCCTTACAGAAATACAATAACGGCTATGCCTACAATATGATGTTTGTGGGTCCGGGCTGGATGAATAAGATGGGCCGCTGGGAAGCTCCCTATGAGCTGCTTGTAAAAAGCTACAGGGACGGCATGGCTTACTATGCTGAACTCAGAGACAAGGGTGAAATTGAAGACATGACCATGACCGAGTTCGCAGACTGGTATCGTGTAAATAAATCTTACACCGAGCCGGAATGTGCACTATGGAAGGACATCCTGTATGGTTCGGAAAAGCAGTTGTTCTGGTACGTGGACCCTTACTTGCGCACCTGTGTGGATATGAACCAGGGTGGAGCTCTTATAGACCTAAGGCCTTATGTAGCTAAGCTTGAATGGCCGGTGGGTATTGGAACAAAGCATGTACAGGATGCATCCTACCCCTTCCTGATCCAGTCTATGTATAGAGCCGGTTACTTTACCCACTATGCAGGTGAAGGAACTATAAAGAGCTTGAAGGTTAGCTATGAAGGTGAAGAAGTAGACCTATGTCTCTGCAGGACCAAAGGAAAGTATTCAAAGAAAGGAAAAGATACCATCCTGACTTTGGACCCAGTTGAAATTGAGTTCAGCGATCTGAAGCTCAAGCTGGTTACAACCTTTACCTTTACTGAAGGAAGCAGTGAGATCAAGGTGTCCCGAAAGATTATTGAAATGAGCAATCCGGATGCCAAAGTGCATTTGAATGAATACATGACTGCGTGCTATGGGACAACAGAGTATCCGGAAGATATGTGCGGCATTACCCTAAGATGTGCAGGGAAAGAGGAAACCAAAGAGCTTTCTTATAACTATAAATGCCGTGAAGAAAGTGTAAGCAATGCGACAAAGGTAGAGGCTGTTGTGCCTCAGATCAATACCAGAGTGTCCTTGATTCCTGGCAGTACTGGAATGGAAGGTTATCTCAGGGAAGGCTATGCATTTTCCCCTATGTTTACACTGGGGCTGACCAAGACAATATCAAATAGTGAGGAGCTGATCACATGTCTCAAGCTGGAAAAGGCAGACTGAATTACAGATGTCCGTCCTGCTTTATGAGGGATCTGGATATTGATATGTTTTATGACAAGGACACGGAAGAGTATTACTGCCTCCGGTGCCAGTTCACAGGGAAAGAGGATGAGGTTCTAAAGCTGAATGAAATGGCCAGATTCAGGTATAAAAACTTGTTAAAAAGGATCACGGATTTTGAGTAAACCATCAAAGGGGTTGCGAATGAATGCAACCTCTTTTATGCGATGGTCCAAACATGATGGAGGTACATTCATATGCAAACATTTACGGATAAGAATGAGTTTATCACCGGTGCTGATATTTCAACACTCCAGCAGATCGAAGATTTCGGAGGAAAGGTCTATGAGAAGGGAATTCAAAGAAAATGCATGGATATCCTTCAAGACCGTGGATTTAACTATATAAGGCTGAAGGTATGGAATAACCCGGGGCTTCCAAACAGCGACCCGGCAGGCTACAACAATAAGGAACATACCCTGCAAATGGCAAAGCGGATCAAGGATATGGGATTCAAACTGCTGATTGATTTTCATTACAGTGACTTCTGGGCAGATCCGCAGGTGCAGACTAAACCCGCAGCATGGGAGGGACTAAAATTTGAAGGTTTGAATGATGCAGTCTATGAATACACAAAAGAAGTGATTACAGCACTCAAAGCACAGGGAACTCTCCCTGAGATGGTACAAATCGGAAATGAGATTTCCAACGGCTTTTTATGGGACGATGGAAAACTGGATGGGATCAATGCGACAGATGCACAGTGGGATAAGTTTTGCCAGCTGTTAAAGAGTGGAATTCGCGGCTTGAAGGATAGCCTTGGTTCCATGCAAGACGTAAAAATCATGATCCATATTGATAAGGGCGGAGACTTTGAATTCAGTAAGAATTTTTATGACCACATTATATCCAGGGAGGTAGAATTCGATGTCATAGGCCAGTCCTATTATTCTCAATGGCATGGAACCATTGCGGACCTTGAATATACCTTGAACAGCCTGGCAGCAACTTATAACAAGGAACTGGTTGTTGTCGAGACTGCTTATCCTTGGACACCAAAATCCGATAGCAATATGCCTAATAAGGTAACGGTTCAACTGGATGGTTACCCGGCAACCGTTGACGGACAGGCAAAGTTTATCCGGGATGTCATCAAAGTCATCAAAAATGTGCCTGACAATAAAGGAACCGGATTGTTCTACTGGGAACCCGCGTTTATTACCGTGGAAGGCTGCGGCTGGAAATATGGAGAGGGAAATGAATGGGGGAATATGACGCTCTTTGATTTTGAAGGGAATCTACTGGATTCCATCCAGGCATTCAAAGAGGAAGAATAGGCTAAGTCAGCTAATCAGGGGGAGGAATTCGCAAGGGGTACATCAGTGGGAATGAAGCCACTGATAGAATAACCATCATAAGTACAAAAGGGGGAGAAAGGATGAAAAACTTACGTAAGGTCATTGCCCTGGCAGTCACGCTGGCAATGGTTTTGTCCATGTTTACTGTGGTGAATGCTGTTGAGCCGAAGAACCAAAGCATTCAGGTAAATCCCGTCAGCGGCCTCAGTTCAGACTTTATCATGGGAGCAGATGTCTCCATGTTGAAGGATATCGAGGACTATGGCGGCAAGTTTTACAATGACGACGGTACCCAGGAAGACTGTCTCCAAATTCTTAAGGATCATGGTGTGAACTGGGTTAGACTCAGAATTTGGAATGATCCTACCACCGATGCAAACGGGTATGTAGGAAATGACAGAGTTATGATCGGAAGTTCACCTGCACCCGCTGGAACTCCGGCAGGGGCAGGAACCTGTGATGAGGCGAATACCATAGCCCTTGCCAAAAGAGCGAAAGCACTCGGGATGAAGGTGCTTTTGGACTTCCACTACAGTGATTTCTGGGCGGATCCCGGCAAGCAGACCAAGCCTAAAGCCTGGAAGAACCTGACGGGCGCAGCACTCCAGGATGCAGTCTATAATTATACAAAAGATGTATTAAATCATATGAAAGATGAGGGCGTCCTCCCGGAGATGGTACAGATCGGTAACGAGAACAATAACGGTATGCTGTGGCCTGAAGGTAATAAAGCGAACGGATATGCGGGTTGGATCGGTCTGCTCAATGCCGGTACGAAGGCTGTGAGAGAGGTGGGGGGACAAAACACGAAAATTATGATCCACCTTGCCAATGGCGGAGATAATACTATGTACCGGAATGCGTTTGACAGATTCACCGACTTCTCCAAAGCAACAGGCTATGTTGCGGCCGCAGATAAATACAATGAGGGAAAAACTGCGGTGGACTTTGATGTAATCGGTCTTTCTTATTATGCATTCTGGCATGGACCTCTTAGCACCTTCAAGGCCAATATTACCGATCTCGGCACAAGATATGGGAAGGAAATTGCCATTGCGGAAATCGGGTATGGATTTACCTTTGACAATAATGACAGCCAAAGCAATGCTTTTGCAGAGGGGGCTGATGAACTGGGGGGATATCAGGCCTCCGTGCAGGGACAGGCTCAATATATAAGGGACATCATTGAAGCGGTTTCCCAGGTGAAGGATAATGAGGGCAACAACAAGGGAATCGGCGTGTTCTATTGGGAACCTGAGTGGATTCCGGTCAAGGACGCTCAAGGCAATACACTGGTAGGCTGGATCACCGGAGGGGGAAATGACAGCGAAAACAGGGCTTTGTTTGATTTTGAGGGCCATGCACTGAAATCCCTGGATGTATTCGAGGATGTGAGGAAAAGTGTGTCTGAGCTGCCGGGAGGAACGATCTATTCGGCAACCATTACAAGATTGCGTCCGATAGCGGCCACTGTAACTGTTGCAGAGACACCTTCACTTCCAGCTACGGTTAAGGCTGACTTTAGTGACGGTACTATAAGAAATGTGCCCGTAACATGGGATGCAATTAATCCTGCTGATATGAATAAGTTACACACCTTTACACTTCAAGGGATTGTTGCAGGAACGACTGAAAAAGCTGTGTTGACAGTGACCGTGATTGGAAAAAAGAATTTTGTTACCAATCCAGGCTTCGAAGCAGGGAATACGTCAGGGTGGCAGGTCATCGAAGACTCGCCCAATGATGTACAGACCGGATATGAAAGCAGTCCGGGGAACAATGCATATACCGGCTCGGGGGTATTTACTTACTATGTTTCTCCCAACGATACCGGCTTTACCTTGCAGCAAACCATTACAGGGCTTCCAAATGGCACCTATTCTTTGAGGGTTGTATCCCATGGAGGGGAGTTCGGTACTGTTGAAAGGTATTTGTTTGCCAAGGATTATGGGGGGCAGGAGAAAAGGGTATCCATTACCAACACAGGCTGGCAGCAGTGGAAGTTTCCTGAAATTAAAAACATCACTGTTACCAATGGCCAGTGTACTATAGGTGTGAGAGTTGAGACTGCCGGGGTTGGAACCTGGGGTAAACTGGATGATTTTGAACTGTATCCGGATCTTTCGGCAGCAAACCTGATTTTGCCGGCGGCTATTACTTCCGGCTCTGAATTCACAGCCAGGTTGAGGTATAGCAAGCTGATTTATAATGCTTATGCCCAGGATATCACCATTGAGTACGATAGCAATAAGCTTGATTTTGTGGGAGCGGAAGGTGCGGACAGCGGAACAATAGTAACAAACACTGATACAAGTACTCCGGGTACAGTCAGGGTTCTGACTTCTACGACAGCGACTGGCGGACTGTCCTGGAATGCAGATGCGCTGAAACTTACTTTTGCAGCTAAGACGGGAGTCAGCGTCTCCACAAGTGACATTACTATTACTAAGGCACAATTGGGAACGGCTCCAGACGGATCGGTAAAGGAGCCCGCTGGATTGAATACTCTTATTGAAAGTCCAACACCGATGCTTGGTGGAAGTGTGGCGATCAGCGGAAGTGCGAAATTTGGGCAAACACTTTCTGCTAATCTGTCAGGTTTGACAAATAACAGCGGCATACTTTCTTACTCATGGAAGCGTGGAACTGCTGTAATTGGTACGAACTCTACATATACGGTTGAAGAAGGTGACATTGGTAAAAGTATAACAGTAACCGTGACTGGCGATGGAACAAATGCACAAGGAAGTGTTACAAGTGCTGCTGTAGTACCGGCAAAAGCTGATGGACCTTCTGTTCCTATGGCTCCGAACCTTTTATCAAAAACTTCGACAAGTATTACGTTGAATACTATAGCTGGCGCAGAATACTCCAAGGACAACGGAGCAATATGGCAGGACAGCCCAACCTTTACAGGGTTGAATGCAAGTACTCAATATACTTTTATTGCCCGGATTAAAGAAACAACTACACATTTAGCTTCTGCCAACAGTGCATCCGTTAACATAATAACAGATGCAGTTTCTAGCGGCAGCGGAAGTAGTAGCAGTGGAAGCGGAACTACACCTGCACCGGTTACACCGCCTGTAGTGACGCCAACAGAAGGAAGCAAGCCTGTAAAGGTAGAAGTTCCGGCACCTGTTGTAAACGGCGGAACTGCCAAGGTTACTGTGAATCCGGCCGCAATATCCAAAGCATTAGAAGCTGCACAGCCAGATGCTGGGGGTGTAAAAACTGTTGTTATTCCTGTAGCCAGGTTGGAAGGCCAAACCTCCTATGAGGCTTCTCTCCCAGCAGCCAACCTCACTGCCGGCACGAATACCCAGCGGATTCAGATTGAAACTGACGTAGGTATTTTGACAGCTCCAGCCAATATGCTGACAGCAACTGATATCGCAGGGGCACAAAATATATCGCTCTCCATTGCAAGGATGGATACCACTAGCCTGGATGCATCGGTCAAGGAACAAATCGGAGACAGGCCGGTGCTGGAACTCAACGTAAAGTCTGATGGCAGGACGATCTCATGGAACAATCCCGAAGCGCCGGTGACGGTATCTGTACCTTATACGCCGACAGCAGAAGAATTGAAAGACCCTGATCATATTGTCATCTGGTATATCGATGGAAGCGGGAAGGCGAATGCTGTTCCGAATGCCAGATATGATGCCGCTTCAGGCCGGGTTGTGTTTACAACCACGCATTTCAGCAAGTATGCAGTGGCTTATGTAAAGAAAACCTTTGGAGATTTGAATCATGCCGATTGGGCAAGGGAAGAAATCGAAGTTCTTGCATCCAAAGGTGTAACTTCCGGAACGTCTCAAACTACATTCAGCCCTGAAAAAAACGTGACCAGAGCGGATTATCTTGTAATGCTTGTACGGGCACTAGGGCTGTCTGCGAAGGTCGATGGGAACTTTGACGATGTGAAGGAAACCGATTACTTTTATGAAGCTGTTGGAATTGCAAAGAAGCTTGGAATAGCAACCGGCTCTGGAAATAATAAGTTCAATCCTCAGGCCGAAATTTCCAGGCAGGATATGATGGTATTGACTTCAAGAGCATTGAAAGCAACAAAAAAACTGTCTTCCACAGGAGTAACCGGTGATCTGAATGCATTTAATGATAAATCCCTTGTATCCGGATATGCAGTAGATAGTGTCGCTGCTTTGGTAAAGGCAGGGATTGTTAACGGAAGGAATGGAATGATTGCTCCAAAGGACAATATCACAAGGGCAGAAACGGCAGTCATCATCTACAGGGCTAGCAAGAAATAGTGCTGACAGTGAATAATAGGAGGAAAACTGTATGAAAATTCATTCAAAATTCTTATCGGTTCTTCTGGCAGCATGGATGCTTGCAGGAACCATTTCGACCAATTTCACAATGTCTTTTGCTGCGGGCACAAATTATGTTGTAAACGGAGACTTTGAAACGGATAGTACCGGAGATTGGAAACCGGATCAATGGTCTGCATCGTCCAATATGGATTCCCATGTATTTGTGGATGGAAATGCAGCCAATAGCAGGTCCGGTAAAAGCCTGAAAATAATGTCCACGGGTGCACCGATAACCGGCTCCGTGACTCAGGAAGTATACGGAGTGGGAGGATCACCCAATCGTCTCCCGGATGGAATATACACCATGGATGTATGGGTAAATGCAGACTTGGCAGCAGTAGATTCCATTTCGTTGACAGCGACAGATTCCAATGGCTTAAATGCCTCAAGCGGTAACATTAAGAGTCAGTTGGCATTATGGGCCTATACAAAGATTTCTCTGCAGAATATCCAGGTGACTGCAGGAAAGTGCACCGTCGGTTTATCCGTTACACTTAATGGAACTGCTGCGGATTGGGCTCCTGTCCTGTATGTCGATGATATTTCGTTTATAAAGACAGGGGAAATCAATTATATTGTCAATGGAAATTTCCAAACCGACAGCACTGTGGATTGGAAACCAGATTATTGGACTGCTTCAGCGGGAATAGACCCATACACCTGGTTGTCCGGGGACACCAATAAGGTACTTTCTATCAAGTCCGGAGGGAGTGCGCTTAATGGCACGGTAACACAGGCAGTATACGGCCTGGGAGGTAATCCGAATCCTTTGCCGGAAGGAGTGTATACCTTAAAAGCGAGGGTGACGGGTGACCCCGCGGGAATAAACTCTTTGAAACTCTTTGCAAAGGGGACAGGTGGATCTGACCGGACCAGTATAGATTTAAAGAGCGGCATCTCATCCGGCAGCTATATGGATATTGAGCTGACGAATATCGAAGTAACCGCCGGAAACTGCAGTGCGGGCTTGATGGTTGAATTAACCGATACATTGGCTGCATGGACCTGGATCATGGATATTGACGATGTATCCTTTGTAAAAACGGGAGAAATTGGTGAACAATTACCGACCATTGATTCTCTTGTCAATCCCGTACCCATCACAACCATCGTGAATCAAGCACCGGTATTGCCGGCGAAAGTTACAGCAAATCTATCCAACGGGTCAACATCCAATATGGATGTAAACTGGTCTGCACCTGCGGCAAACTTGTATACTGGAAAAAGTACCATTGGAACACGCTTCACTGTCAATGGGACAGTACGGGATGATGTTGCAGGCAGAGATATTCCGGTACAAATTACGGTTACGGTGACTTGTAAGCCATTGAACTTGAATAGTGACGGAACAATCAATGTAGGAGACCTGGCCATCGCTTCTTATTACTTTGGTGCAAGTGAAGGAAGCACGAACTGGAACAGTGCAAAAGCGGCGGATGTAAATGGAGATGGCATTATAGATAACACAGATTTACAAATCATTGGGGCGGAAGTACTTAAAAACTAACCTTCGAGGGTACAAAACCAATTTGATTCCGGCAATTGGCGCACTTAAAATATAACGCTATGGATCAAGAAATAGGGCGGAGTTTTAATTAAACAGATGGATTTTCCAACAGGGGATCCATCTGTTTTTTCTGTACTTTTGTTAACATAGATTTATCTTTGATTTTGGAATAGAGTGAGATATGGTATAATGGAAGTATCCTCTATATGTTTGCGGTTGCTTCTGAAACACAGTAGCTATTGAGTCCGGATTACATAAAGCATTTATCCTTAAAAATCATTTGATAAACAGGTCGTCTTTCAAATTTAGCATAATGTGTATACAAATAAATTCCTACTAAAGGCAGAGGATTCTTAATGAAAAAATTAAGCAAAAACCTTTCAGTACAAGTTTTACTTCTCATTATTATTGTTTCCATGCTAAGTGGCTGCACCGGGCAGAAAGTACAACCAGATAGTAATAGGAAAACAGAGTCGCCGCCAAGCGCAAATCAGGAAACGAAGAGACCCTATGAGGGCAATGATATTTCCAGGGAAGTCAAACTAAAGATGTATCTTGTCGGAGACAAGGCAAGAGACTTTGATCTTGTATATGCGGAGGTCAATAAGCTTTTAAAGCAGGACATCAATGCAACCATTGAAACCAGTTTCTTGTCCTGGTCGGATTATGAGCGAAAATATCCGTTAGTGTTTGCATCCGGAGAAGACTTTGACCTGATCTATACGTCCAACTGGTGTTTTTATAACGGGCAGGCGGTAAGGGGGGCTTTCAAAGAAATCACCTTGGACATGCTTCAGAAATATGCGCCCAAGACCGCTGCTTCCATATACAAGGAGGCCTGGGCGCAGGCAAAGGTGAGCGGAAAGGTTTATATGCTCCCGATGAATTATAAGGAACTCAACCCCTTTGTTTATATAGTCAGAGGCGATCTGATGGAGAAGTATGGCCTGGCTGAGATTAATAGCATTGAGGATTTTGGTCGATACCTGGATGCAGTTGCGAAGAATGAAAAACAGTTAATTCCTTGCGATATTGGGTCCGGGCTGGACTTTGACGCGTTGTTCTGGAGCTACGGGCAGGGCCTGATCAAAGACAAGCTGGACGGTGTGGGGGGGAGACAGACGATCTTAGGCTATGATGCCAATGACCAAAATGATTTGAAAATTTATCCCCTTACACAGGAAAAGGAGTTTCTTAAGTTTGTACAAATCGCAAAACAGTGGAAAGAAAAGGGTTATTGGTCAAAGAGCGCGCTGGTGAATAAAATGACAGTCCGGGATTCTTTTATCCAGGGCAGAAGCGCATCCGCAATATTGAACATCAATACAGCCAATGGTACCTATATCACGACAAACCAGGTCCATCCCGAATGGAAGGTGAAAGTATTTGATGCGATGTATGACAAGGGGATCATTCAAAGACCTTTTATCCAGAATGGCATGGCTATCAAAGCTGATTCAAAAAATGTCGAGCGGTCTTTGATGCTGCTGGATCTTTTTAAGAACGATGAGCGCTATTCGGACCTAACAACCTATGGGATCAAAGGTAAGCACTATGAGATAACTGCGGATAAAAAAATCAGGCCTTTGGCGGATACTGGAAACTACCCAGTAGACGGAAACTGCAACTGGGGATGGAGGGATGACCGGCTGTTCAAGCAAGTCGCAGGCGGTATTCCAAACTATACGGAACTCAGGGAAAAGTGGAGCAAGGTCGCATATTCACATCCTCTGCAGTTCTTTAACTTTGACGATTCCAATGTAAAAAATGAGATCGCAGCTTGTACCAATTTGTTCAATACAAGCTATAAAGCATTAGTCCTGGGTTTCTCCGATGATGTTGAGGGAGATGTAAAGAAGCTGAATGAAAAGTATAAGCAGGCAGGAATTGAAAAAATCGTTTCAGAAGCTCAAAAACAAGTCAATGAATTCCTGGTAAATTATTATAAACCTTAGAAAGGAAAATACGTCCATGACAAACACCCAGACTGCGGAATCCATTGTCTGGGTGTTTTATATTGTTGAAAATGGTTTCTATATGGCTAGAGTGATTGGAGGACTGCTATGCCATAGGCATTGAGAGTCACTGAAGTACTGATGGTTTCACAGGACAGCATGTCTAAATATTTTCCTTCCAGGCTGATTTCTATCGTTGCATCGGTATGATTCAGCAAAAACAGATAGATTTTTCCGTCCTTCATTTTCCGTACTACTTCCAGTCCATCCATCGGCTGTGAGAGTAAAGGCTTGATTTGAGACTCAACTGTGATGTACTTCAGCAGTGATGTGATGGCTTTTTCATCCAGGTCACATCCAATGTAATAAACCTTTCCGTTCCCATATGAGTTTACAGTTACTGAAGCCTCTCCCCGGTAGAATTCTCCTGAGTATTTTGCAAGAGTTTCCGCTTGGAGTGGTCGAAGGATATCACACCATACGCATGAGGTTCCTTCTCCAAAGATGCCGCTGCTTTTTACGGTTCTTCCGAAGTTCAGCGAATCAAATTCCTCTATCTCAACACCAGTCAGTTCCTTGAAATAACCGGGTAAAGTCTTTAACGTGATGGAATTGTTCCAGTTCCTTGTACCCGAACGGAAGGTGATGATAAGATTTCCTCCTGCTTTTACATAGTTTTCAACCTTGGTCTGAATTTCATCCGTCATCAGGTTAAAGGCCGGCATCAATACAAGCTTGTATTTGGACAAGTCCGTATCGATGGAAACAATGTCTGCTTGAATGTGATGATGCATCAATGCTGAATAATACTGGTGCAGCAGACGATGATAGTCAAATCCGGGATTGTGGGGCTGAAATTCATGGCTCCACCAGTTATCATAGGACTGGATAATGGCTGCATCTGAAATAGTTTTCGAGTCGTTGATGATATCCGAAAGCTCAGACAACTCGCGTCCGATCTGTTGGATTTCTCTATACCTTCGACGTGGAATACCATCATGGTCCAATATGCCGTACCAATACTGTTCTGCCCCGACAGGACAAGCACGCCATCTAAAATATACGATTCCTTCAGCTCCATGTGCGATCGCCTGATAGGTCCAAAGCCTTAATTGGCCCGGTTTTGGGGTATCGCCGAGATGATTCCAGCCACAGGGACCGCTTTGCTGCTCCATGACCCAGAAGTTCTTTTCCTTGATTCCACGGATGACATCGTGGGCCATGGCCGTTGTTTCATACGCTTTGTTTCCCCACTCATAGACCACGTAGTTATCCCAGGAAATGAAATCAAGATCCTTCCCCAGGTTATAATAATCCAGTTGATTAAAATGCTCCATGTAATTGTGGGTAATGGGCTGGGAACAGCCTGAATTTCTAAGAACATCAATTTGAAGCTTTTGATAGAAAACCACCGAGTCGGAACAAAACCTGTAAAAGTCCAGCAAAAGCCCGGGATTATGACTATAGCGTTTGGCTGCTCCGACATTTAAATCTGCTGCCGAGTGTGCCGGCAGGATTAGTTCATCCCAACTACGGTAAGTCTGGCTCCAAAAAATCGTACCCCATTCCTTGTTTAACTCATCAATCGAGGTATATTTGTTTTGAAGCCACCTTTTGAATTCCTGAAGGCAGTTGTCACAATAACATCTCGCGGTATCATTCCAGCCGAATTCGTTATCGATCTGCCATGCAATCACATGGGGATGATCTTTGTAGCGGCTTGCCATTGCAGATACGATTTTCTTTGAGTACTCTCTATAAATAGGACTGTTTTGGCAGTAATGCCTTCTGCCTCCAAAACCTCTGGTCAGCCCGAATTCATCCTTCATATAGATGTCCGGATGTAAATCTGCAAGCCATTTTGGTGGACTGGCAGTGGGTGTCCCCAGGACAATCTGTATTCCTTCCCGGGCCAGAGCTTCAATGGCCTCATCCAGCCAGGCAAAATCAAACCGGCCTTCTTCAGGTTCCATCTTAGACCATGCGAATTCTCCGATTCTTACTACATTGAAATGTGCTTCCTTCATAAGTTTGGCATGGCCTTCCCAAAACTCCCTGGGCCAATGCTCCGGATAATAATCGGCACCAAAATACATAATATATTCCCCTCTCTACATTGATTTTCTCGATGTGGACTCGAGGCCACAACGGTTATTTTGATTCTCTTGTTTTTCTGGTTATGACGCTGGGATTGACTTTTTCTTTACTAATTGACGGTTGATGATTCAACAAAGGATCTGGTTTCCCGCAACGGTGTTTACTTTCTTTACGCTATTTCGAAGAATTAATTGGGTCTCCAATGTAATGGGCTGAACTTTTTCTCCTTGAATGATTTTCAGCAGCATCTTCGCGCTCTCCCAGCCCTGATCATACTTGGGTATGGATACTGTGGTAAGGGGGGGAGCAGTAAACTCTGCTTGAAGAATGTTATCAAAGCCAATGATGGAAACAGCCTCAGGAATAGGAATCCCTTCTTCGCTCAATGCAGCCATTGCCCCAATTGCCATTGCATCATTGAAAGTGAAGACGGCGGAGATGCTCAGATTCTTCTTTAACTGTTTGGCAGCGTCATAGCCCCGATGATAGTATGTAGGACTGTTGGCGGTAAAAATTAGGTTTTCAGGATTCAGCATGGGACAACACTCGGATAACCCTTTGACAAAGCCTTGATATCGCAAGTCGGCAGGATCCGGAGAATTAGCAAGAAACGCGATATGGGCATGACCTTGTGAACTCAAATAATGAATTGCCTGGACTGTACCTGATTCTATATCAATACCTACGGACGGAAATGGCAGGGCTTTTCCACTGTAATCGGTAACTACCGTCGGGACGCCGAGTTTTAACAGTTCCTCTGTGAAATTTGGAGGGATATGAGATAGGATGATTCCATCAAATTGCCGCTGGGCAATCATCTGCGGATTAAAATGGCTGCTGACCACGATGGTATAACCGAGTTTTTCAGCGTAATCCTCCATTCCCTCATACACTTCAGTAAAGAAGGGGTTGGATAGTTCCCTGGCGTAAAAGAGAATCTGATGGGTCTTCCGGGTCTTTAGACTCCTAGCAATGAGATTCGGGGTATAGCCCAGCTCTTTAATGGCAGCTTCAACTTTTTTGCGATTTTCCGTCGAAACATACCCCGAATTATTTAACACCCTGGATACCAGTGTCTTGGAAACGCCGGCATGTTTTGCAACATCAGTTCGTGTTATCATGACTGTCCTCCTGTGTGGACCCGAGACCATACTATTATTATAGATAATTTTTCAGTGATTTTCAATAAGGAGAAATTAATTAGGTGCATGTATTAAGTGAAGAAATAAATCCTATTAAATAATAAACTCACCCCTAACCCCTCTCTTTTCAAGAGAGGGGAAAAAGTAAGAATTATAAAGATAAGATGATCATGTTGACCTGGCTTTATCCTTCCACACCTTCATACCTCTTAAAAAGAACACGGATACTAACTGTGTGCTTCCTAAAAACAACAGAAAAAAGTTAAGCACGCTTGTCTGCTTTACAAAGGTGAGAAGTCCTATCAGCATCGTAGTACTGATGATCCTTCCAATATTCAATACAATCTCCTTGTTGATCACATATTCTACCCTTAAGTTTTCTTCATGGTATTCGTTAATTACATTAAAACTGGCAGAGGCTATCGGGATGATAAAAAACGGGGTAAACATGGCATCCAGCACGGTAAAAATCAAAAGGGTTGGATACCCTATCTGCCAAGTAAGTCCCCATACAGCTGCAAACATCAGTGCTGCGCCTAGCGTCATCGATAAAACCCGGCGCTGAGGCTTGATCAGCTTCTGCTGCGTAAGGAAAGCCAAAGATGATAGTGCTGCTGCCAAAAGTGAAAGTTTTCCTACGGAGAGTTCGCTTCCCGTTGATTTAAAAACAAGGGTTGAGATAAGAAACCCAATGACCACATCCCTAAACCCCCATACAGTAATGGCTTTTCTGAGTTTAGTCCAGTCCTGATGCTGGCTTCCCCAGATATGGCTAAAATCAAGTTTGGTTCCATAGCTTTTTGTCTTGAGTAAAAGCGAAACAAGAATCAGAATGAAAAACAGCACCAGGGAACAGGAAAATACGATGGTATAGCCTTTGGTATTTCCTGCGCTTTGGATGATATAGCCCCCAATGAGAGGTGCTAATGCATTTGCTCCTCCGACTGAGATGCCGTTAAACCCGTAGCAGGTAAATCTATTCTGAGCAGTGGGGCCGTAGAACGAAAGCACATGATAAGCCAGCCAGTAAAAACCAGCAGCGATCCCAAAAAGGATGCCGAGGGGATAAATGAAGCGCAGCATTTGATCCTTGATCAACAGGGTCAGGCTGAAAAACAGGATGAAAAATACGATTCCCAGCCTTAAGGACCAGATCCCGTTTTTTTTCTTGGAGAGCCACCCGGCAAGAATGAAGGTGATTGGAACAAATATATAGTGCATCAGGTTATACAGTGCAACGATGGTAAAATCCCTGGATTTTTTCCATAGGAATATGTTGACGAAGATGTTGGATAACCCTAATGCTAGAGTAAAGAGAATACTGACCACAAGGATGATTTTGGCTTCCTTTGACACTTCTACCTCCACGGATAATTTTTTATCCGTTTTAGTTTGTATTAAGTTTAGGCGGTTTATTTAGACTTTTATTGGAATTGAAAGCGGAGAAAATGAAGAAGGCTTTCCCTCAGTGATTTTAAATCAATTTGAAAGAAAGCCTGGATTTGCATCATAAAGGAATATTGCGGACAAAGTCATCGGATTTTGAGAAGCGTCCCCGTAATTTATAAAGTCGATTTGAGCATCATGTCATAGAATTGCTTTGGCGTGACTCCATATTCATTCTTGAAGGCTCTGAAGAAGTTGGAATAGTCGCCGAAGCCGCACTGGATATAAACAATATTGATGGGAAGACCTTTCAGGATCTGCTCCTTTGCCTGAATCAATTTTTTTTGAATGATGTATTTATGGATGGTGGTTCCAGTATGTTTTTTAAACTCTCTTATAAGATGAAATTTACTAAGGTAAAACTGCTCAGACAATGTTTCGATGGAAATCTCTTCTTCCAGATGATTGTTGATATAGTGAATGACTTGGGAAATGAGATTGCTGTTTTTCAAATCCACGTTGGGTTTGATTTTACTTCGATCCAGTAGAATATTCAGATGAACCATCAGATCAATCATGTAGGCTTTATATAGCAGTTCACGGCCGATGCCGGTATAATCCTCAAGGGCAAGAAGTTTTTTGAACATGGACTTAATGGTCTGCTGCATCTCAAGATCAGCTCTCAATACATTTTCTTTTTCAGGGTATTCGAAACACTTTGTCAGATCCGTTGTTTCCGTGGACAGCCGACTTAAAAATGATTTATCAATCCAAAGCACGATGCGTTCATAGGGGATCTGCTTATTGTTGATGATAGCCTGATGAAGTTCCGTCGAGTTGACCAATACCACATCCCCGGGTCTTAAAACGTAAGTCTTACCTTCAATAAGATAAGTGACATCTCCGGAGATGAATAGATAACATTCGTAGAAATCATGATGGTGCAGATTGACCTTATCCAAAGCTTTATCAATATAATGGTAGATTTCAAAATCATTGGACAACATGTACTGACGTGTCAGATAGGGATGAATTCTGTTTTTCATTAGGGCATCCTTCCTATAAGAATAACATTTTCAAGCGCAGACCGCGGGGGTGGTTTGATTTATTTGTAATTTTATCACAGCAATTTTTGCAAGTCAAACAGCAATTAAAACATATTTACTGCATCAGGGAGTTGCTATAATTGAGATAATAAAGTACGCATTTTTCAATGTAATTAATATGAGTCCGGAGGGTGCGCGGATTGAAAGTCAAACTTCTCTTGGCCTGAAAAACGGGAAAAGTTCTGAATTTTGATTTGTAAAAAATGCTCCCGAGTTGATCTGACAATAATTCTTGAGAATGGAGGAATTACGATGAAAATATCATTCCGGTGGTACGGGAAGGACGATCCGGTAAAGTTAGAGTATATCCGGCAGATCCCAAGCATGTACAGCATTGTAACGGCTGTCTACGATGTGCCTGTGGGCGAAAAGTGGAGTATGGAGAGTATCCTGAAACTGAAAGAGCAGGTTGAAAATGCAGGAATCAAGTTTGATGTCATCGAAAGTGTGCCTGTTCATGAGGACATCAAGCTGGGGCTCCCTACACGTGCGCTATATATAGAAAATTATAAGGAGAATATCCGGCACCTTTCCAAGGCAGGTGTCAAGGTGATATGCTACAATTTCATGCCTGTCTTTGACTGGACCCGCACGCAGCTGGACAAAGCGCTGCCGGACGGCTCAACGGCATTGGTTTATTATAAGGAGCAGTTGGAGAAAATGGACCCTTTGAAAGGTGAGCTTTCGCTCCCCGGATGGGATGCAAGCTATACCAAGGATCAGCTGGCAGATATTTTCGAAAAGTACTCAAGAGTGGATGAAGAAACACTTTGGGGAAACCTTGAGTATTTCCTGAAGGAGATCATTCCGGTTGCTGAGCAGTGCGATGTGAAGATGGCGATCCATCCGGATGATCCGCCATGGCCGATTTTTGGACTTCCAAGAATTATTACGAATGAGAAGAACCTTGACCGGTTCTTAAAGCTTGTGGACAACAAATACAATGGATTGACGTTCTGCACCGGATCTCTCGGAAGCGGAAGCTTCAATGATATCGTAAAGATGGTAGATAAATATTCCGCCCAAGGCAGGATTCACTTCATGCATGTAAGGAATGTCAAACTCCTTGAGGATGGAAGCTTTGAGGAGAGCGCGCATTATTCTCCCTGCGGTTCTCTCGATATCGTTGCAATTATGGAAGCGCTCCACAAAAACAAATATGACGGATACTTGCGGCCGGACCATGGGAGAATGATCTGGGGAGAAACGGGAAGACCCGGCTATGGTCTTTATGACAGAGCGTTGGGAGCTATGTATATCACCGGAATATGGGAAGCTCTCGAAAAAACAAAGGGAAAAGAAGGATAAAGCATATGAGACTACCATTTAATGTAGATTTAAGCGGAAAGGTTGCAGTTGTGACAGGCGGGGCTGGAGTTCTTGGCGGTTTTTGGGTGGATGCACTTGCAGCTTGCGGAGCCAAAGTGGCTGTACTGGATAGAAACTTGATGCTTGCAGAAAAAAAGGCGGCTGAAGTTACAGCCAATGGAGGAATTGCTGTTGGGGTTGAGGCTAATGTACTTGATAAGGATAGCTTGAAAAAAGCCCACCAACTGATTCAAGAGAAACTCGGGACTTGTGATATCCTGCTAAACGGAGCCGGCGGAAACCATCCAAAGGGAACAACAACGAAAGAATATCTTTTTCCGGAAGATTTAAGTGAGGACAGGGAAGAGACTACTACCTTTTTTGACCTGGATGAGCAGGGAATCCGGTTTGTATTTGATCTTAATTTCCTCGGGACACTCCTCCCGTCCCAGGAGTTTTCAAAGGATATGATAGGGAAAAAAGGCTGTACCATCATCAATGTTTCTTCCATGAATGCCTATACACCACTGACAAAGATTCCTGCCTATTCAGGAGCAAAAGCAGCGGTATCCAATTTTACGCAATGGCTTGCTGTTCACCTGTCAAAGGTTGGGATCAGGGTGAATGCAATTGCACCGGGTTTCTTTGTTACCCAGCAAAATGAAGCATTACTGAAAAATCCGGACGGAAGCTATACGGAACGTTCCCGCAAGATCCTGAATAGTACTCCCATGGGAAGATTCGGAGAAGCGGAAGAGCTAATCGGAGTACTTCTTTTTCTGGTCAATGAAGAAGCTTCCAGTTTTGTTAATGGAGTAGTTATACCCGTAGATGGAGGTTTCTCTGCTTACTCAGGAGTTTAAAGAGAAGAAGTCGGATTCTTATCAAACTTTTAACTCAATACTAAAAACTATGGCTTCAGATTATGAAAAAGCAATTCTTCGGGCGATTGGTCCTGAGAATTGCTTTTTTGCATGCATAGGGAGACTTTGATTACCGGAGGGGGAGTTCTTGCTTGATAAGAATTGTGCTAACAAGGTAAGAGATATATAATCGGATGGTTGTATGGTATATTTGTACTGTGGCCTGCAGTTAAGTTTTAAGGCAATTAGAAATCAAGAAATCTTTTCATTTTATGCCTTCTCAAATTTTTACACAACAGAATCTTATAAGAGTGTCCTTTTGCAGTTTACTTATGGTTTTGCAGTAGTTTTGGCATTGCCCAAGCATGTGCCGGTCTGTAAAAGTAATGCTGTATGGACGGTACAAAGGCAATACCGGGTCGGGCTGATATTAAAATTCAGAAATGTCTCCTTTTGCTTACAGATTAAATCTGACAGGCGGAAGTTTTTATATTCTGCAGCTTATTTTGTGGTTCGAATAACAAAAGTATCCAGCATGATGGGGATAAAAATTTCTGTCATGGGGAGAACGATTGCTGATTATTATTACCTCAACGCAAGTTGAAAAGGCGATGATGCTATAGTAGAATGATCTTAAAATAGATTGTTTATCTGACCTGATTCCTTGGATTAATTATATAGGAATTTCTGAAAAAATCTGTAAATAAACTGATAGAGCCTGAGGAGCATCCGATGAATTGCAACAGCCATTATACTGTATATAAGTTTGAAGAAATCAAAGACAAGGTGAATGCTGGTGATGACTATCCGATTAAGACAGGACAAACTTACGGGATCGATAAAAGCAGTATCATGCTGCACTGCCATGACTATCTTGAGATCTGCTATATAAAGCAGGGTACCGGTACTTACCTTATAGACGGAAATGATTTTGCTTTCCAAACGGGAGACATTTTTGTGATCGGCAGCAATGAACTGCATCTGGCTTATAATGATCAAGATGTCATTATGCTGGTTGTGCTGTTTAAGCCGGGCATTCTGTGGAATGGCACGGGGTATACCTTTGAAATGGAGTATATTCAGGTTTTCAAGGAAATCAGAAAAAGAGTATGCCATAAAATCAGTTCAAAAGATCCGCAGTATGATACATTGCGAGATACGCTGCTGGAAATCTATCATGAGGACTATGGAAAGGACCCGGGCTATGAATTGGTTGTAAAAGCTTCGATTCTAAAATTTGCCGCCTTTCTCAAACGTAATTTTTATTTGCACAATCCTCCTGAATCCACGAACAAAGAGAAGAACTATGATTTGTTTTTACCTGTATTTGAATATGTCAAATTCAATTACGCTAATAAAATAAAGTTGGAGGAACTTGCTGCCGCTGCGAACATGGGAGTTTCAACCTTCAGTCTTGCATTTAAGAAATCCTTGGGAATGACACCCATAGAATATGTAAATAAAATCCGCGTAGTTAAGGCCTCACAAATGCTCCTTGAAACCGATCGAAAAGTTATTGATATTGCCAATGAATGCGGATTTTTCAGTCTTCCGCACTTCATAAGCTGCTTTAAGAAATATACCGGAAAGCTCCCAAAGGATTTCAGAAACATTAGAGAATATATAAAATAATTTGAAGGATATATAAAGAGAAGAGGAATGTACGCATTTATAATGATAAGTGTGTGTATTCCTCTTTAGTTTGAGCAAAAACAAGCAAATGGGGAGCAGTGCGGATTCAGGAGGATGCGTTTATGAAAAAGTTGAAAATTGCGATCATTGGAGCAGGGAGTACCTATACGCCGGAGCTTTTTGAAGGCTTCGTTCTACGCAAGGAAAGCTTGCACGTTGAAGCATTCTATTTAATGGATATAGACAGGGAAAAGCTCAATATCGTTGGAGGATTGGCAGAAAGAATTCTAAGAAAAAACTCCATGAATTCCAGGATCGTTCTAACAGAGGAATTGGATGAAGCAATCCGGGGAGCTGACTATGTTTTGACGCAGGTTAGAGTTGGGGGAATGGATGCAAGAATACGGGATGAAAAGATTCCTATGAAATATGACTTGCTCGGACAGGAGACAACCGGTGCCGGTGGGTTTATGAAGGGCATGCGGACCATTCCGGTCATCATGAACGTCGCAAGAAGCATGGAAAAACTGGCCCCAAGTGCATGGCTGATTAATTTCGCCAATCCTGCAGGAATGATTACAGAAGCAGTACTGAACTTGACAAATATAAAGATGATCGGACTTTGCAATGTACCGATCAGTATGTTGAAGGACGTACGTGAAATGCTGCCTGCAGGTACGGGAAAATTCGATTATGATTATGTGGGCCTGAATCATCTTAGCTGGATTACGGCGATTTATGCTGATGGAAAGGATATATTGCCCGATTTGCTGGAAAACAGAATTGAAGTAACTACAATGAAAAACATCTACGAAATGAAGTTTGAAAATTCTCTGCTGAAGGCTACAAAAGGAATTCCTTCGACATACCTTAATTATTATTATTTTAGAGAAGAACAAATCAAGCACTACAAGGAAGAAACAAAAACCAGGGGAGAAATATGCAAGGAAATTGAGGCGAAGACTCTTGATATGTATAGAAACCCGGATTTATGTGAGAAGCCTGCATTGCTTGAGGAAAGAGGTGGAGCTTATTATTCTACAGCAGCAGTTTCACTGATGGATGCCATAGAAAATGACAGAAATGAATTTCATGTGGTAAATGTGAAAAACGGTGGGGCTTTGGAATTCATGGATAAAGATGATGTCGTTGAAGTGAAGTGTTTGGTGAACAGAAATGGAGCAACTCCAGTAAAAATGGAAAAGTTCAATAATAACTATATCATGGGGTTGATGAAAGCAGTAAAGTGTTACGAAAAGCTCGCAGTCAAAGCCGGTTTGACGGGCGATTATCAGGATGCATTAGCGGCATTGATGGTTCATCCTTTGGTTGGGGATTACCACAAAGCTAAAGCCGCATTGGACGAAATGCTGGAAGCGAATAGAGATTATTTGCCTCAGTTTTACAACAGAAGGGATTAATTTATGATGAGATATGTATTCGGTGTCGATGGTGGAGGGACCAAAACGCATTGTGCGTTATTTGATATTGAAGGAAATGAGATTGATATCATCCACTGGGGGCCTACCAGTCACGAGGTGCTAAAAGGCGGTTTTAAGGAACTAAAGAGTGAGCTGGCGCTGATTCTTAACTATATTTTAAGGAAAAACAACATTGAACCAAATCAGATTATTAAGGGCGTTTTCGGTTTAGCCGGTGTTGATACGGATGAGCAGCATAATATTGTTTCGGGGATGATCACTGAGCTTGGTTTTAAAGACTTTATTCTGTGCAACGATGCGTTCTTATGTGTGAAGGCCGGAAGCCCTGAGGGATACGGAGTAGGAATTATAAACGGTACGGGCTGCTGTGTTGCCGGAATTGATTCCAGAGGAAAAATGCTGCAAATCGGCGGTTTGGGACACTTAACCGGTGATATAGGCGGAGGGACCGGTCTGGGTGAATACGCAGTCAGGGCGGGATATAATTATCTGTTCCGATGTGGGGAGTATACCTGTATAGCAGATTTGCTGTTTAAAGAGCTTAAAATTGATTCGAAATATGACCTGATTAACAATATCCATAAGAAGACAGCCAACGGTGAAATCAAAATTTCTGATCTGAACAGGTTGGTATTTGAAGCTGCAAATATGGGAGACGATATCGCTATCAGTATTCTTGAGAAAGTAGGGGAAGAACTGGCTGCTTCTGCAAGTGGCGCTTTGAAAGAACTGGAATTTGGAGCGAATAGGCGAATCCCTATCGTGCTGGCGGGTTCTATTAATTTAAAAGGATCGAACCCTGCGCTTGTGAATAAACTAAAAATGAGTATTGCTTCAAAAAATCCAGACAAGGAAGTAGATTTTATTATGCTCGAAAGGCCTCCTGTTATAGGAGCTGCCATATGGGCGCTGGAAAGTATATTGAGTCAACGTGAAATTCATGCAAACTTCTTTCGCGGAAAATGAAGCAAAAGGAAGAAAGAGACTGGTCCATACCAATAACACCGGACAGAAATATTGTGCAAATATTCAGTCCTAAGGTTTTCTATTGTTTCTTGCAGCAAAAAAACAAAGTATAGAGAAGTATTCTTATTGATTTCACAGGTTAAAATGAAGAATTGTTGATTTGGGGGCAAGATGTATAAATTGCTTGTTGTTGATGATGAAAGTATGATCCGGGATGGGATCGTCAAGGGCATCCCCTGGCAGAGCCTGGGGTATGAAATATGTGGGGAAGCTGAGAATGGACTTGCAGCTATTGGAAAATTGAATGAATGCAGTCCGGATGTCATCATTTCTGATATTCGAATGCCCCAAATGGATGGCATTGAATTAATGGAATACCTTTCACAAAAACATCCATCCATTAAGATGATTATTCTTAGCGGCTATAGTGACTTTGATTACTTAAAGAAATCAATTAAAAACAATGTCTATGATTATTTGCTCAAACCGACACGGATTAATACCTTTGTAGAGTTGTTCACCAAACTTAAGGTTGAAATGGATGAAGAGGCTTTAAAAAAGCAGGAGTATGATACCCTCAAAAAAAGGCTGGTAGAAAATCTGCCTTATCTGGAACAGATATTCCTGAACCAGCTTGTAACAGGATTTTATCACGATGAGAAGGAAATCAATGAAAAGAAGAATTTCTACAATATTCCCATGCTGGAAGGGAAGCTTGCAGTTGTAGTCGTTGAGATCGACAATCCTCAAAGCATATTGGAGGTATCTGAAGAGAAGAAACAACTCCTTAATTTATACATCATACAGGTTGCCACCAGAATTGTGGAGGAGACCATCCAAGGAAAGTTTTTTATAAGTAATGATGGCAGCATTATTGGGATCTGCTGCTTGAATGCCAGCATGAACAACTTGATCAACGTAATCAAAGAGATACAAAAAAATGTATTTGAGCATAGAAAATTAAGCATATCTTTCGGAGTCAGCAATGCATTCGATAACATCCTGGAAATCAGCGGCTATTATCTACAGGCAAAGCAGGCAATAAAGCAGAAAATATGTCTGGATAACCAGAGCATCATTCTTTTCAGTGACCTTGAAAGTATTATTGAGAATGATCTCCCGGCAGTAAGCTTTGATACTGAAAAGATAACCGACCTGGTTTTTGGCAATAAAAATGACGAGTTGTCCGAATATATCCATCTGGTGTTGAACAGGTTGAAGAATAAAATGTTCAAATCATTTGAGCCGATGGATGTAAGCATTCTGAAAATGATATTCGAAGTAGACAATTACTTCTACCAATACGGGGTAAGCATAAAAAGGATTCTTGAGGAAATGGATTCAGGATATCTGGACATTTACCAGAAAAATTCGCTGGATCTGAAAAAAGACTGGCTGATTTCCATCCTTGTTCAAGTTTCACAAGAGGTGAACAGAAAAAGGACGGAGAAAATATCGGGAATCATTTGTGAAGTAAAAAGATATATTGAAAAAAGTTTTTGCAGCAATAGTCTTTGTCTGGAATCTGTTGCGGAACTGTTTAAAAAAAGTCCTCCATACTTAAGTAAGTTGTTTAAGGAGGAAACAGGGGAAAACTTCTCGGATTATATCACAAGGCTCAGAATGGAGAAAGCGAAAGAACTTTTAAAGGATATTACTGTGAAAGCCTATGAAGTCGGCGAAAAGGTAGGATATGCGGATATCTCCCACTTTTCCAGAAAGTTTAAAAGCTATACCGGGATGAGTCCATCACAGTTCAGGGGTGAATAAATCGCAGGATAGAAGGTGGGGGTGCGTAATGCTTTGGAGACTAATAAAAAGGCTGAAGGATTCTCTGGATAAAATGAGTTTAAGAACCAGGCTCATATTCTTCACATCATCAATCATCATTCTATCCATTTCCATATCGAACTATGTTGTCATGATGTATTCCAGGAATCATGTCCTGGAATTGTCCAGGGAATTGATCGGCAATACGATGGAGCAGGTATCAAGGAATGTCAGTGAGGCGATCATATCAAAAGTATATACCCTTTCGGAAATACTCATGCAGGACGAAGATACATATAAAATGCTGGCGGGCGATTTTCCAACTGAAAATGACAACAGTAAGGAACGTGAGATCAGAGCAGTACTTTTTGCAAAAAAAATAACCAATAATTACTTATCCTCCTTTGATGGAATCAGAATACTCGCACTATTTGGTAAAAACGGACAAACTGTAAGTATAAGCTATTCCAGTGATTTTAGCCCGGAAGCTAAAAATGAAATCGACAAAATGATCAGCGAATGCCAAAAGTCGAATACCATTGTGCATTGGTACCCGTTGCAGAAGGATATTTTTAGTACTACCCTCAAAGACACTGATTTGCGGAGCCGGTTTGTTGTATTGGCCAGCCGGGCTTTGATAAATCCAGGTACCGGAGAATATATCGGTACAGGGATTTTCATTGTACCCGAAAAGACGATTTATAATGCATATTCCGGTATAAAACTGGGTAAATCAGGTGAGATCTTGATTTCGAATCTATCCGGGGAGATATTTTCCCACAGCGATAAAAACAAATTGACCGGGCTGAAGATTGAAAAAGGTATCATGGGTATGGTTGAAGACGGGAAAAATGATGTGATGTATTTTGATGAGGATGGGAAAAGACAAATGATCTTCTCAAAATCACTAAGGAATAATGACTGGGTAGTGATTGGCAAGGTTCCTGTCAATGAAATATCTGAAAAAGTCAGCCCGTTATTATTTGTTACCGTCCTGATGATGTCCATATTTATATTGATCACGATCGTATTTATTACCATTATGGTTGAAAATATCGTAAGACCAATTAAAAAAATTATTCGTGCAATGAAAACAGCTGAGAAAGGCAACCTGGATGTCCGTGCCGAGGTCAAAGGGCAGTATGAAATCAGTGAGATGGCGGGTTATTTTAACAGTATGATTGCCAAAATACAAAAGTTGATTATAGACGAATACGAATTGGAGAAGAAGAAGAAGGAAGCTGAACTGAATGTCCTGATGGGGCAAATCAATCCTCATTTCTTATATAATACACTCGAATCCATCATATGGAAAGCCCAGCTGGCTGGAGAATCCGAGATTTGCGATATGGCAGCTTCTCTTGGAAACCTTTACAGGATTTCCGTCAATAGAGGAAATCTTCTTGTACGTGTTTCGGAAGAATTGGAGCATGTCAAGGCTTATTTAGATATTCAGAAGCTCAGGTATAAGGAAAGAATCCAATGCGATATTATCGTTGAAAATGATAGCGTTTTGAAATGTTATACATTAAAAATGATCCTTCAGCCGATTGTAGAAAATGCTCTGACTTATGGAGTGGAAATGACGGGTACCGCTGGCAAAATCAATATTGCTGTCAAAGAAGAGGATGGAGTACTAAAGTTTTCCGTGTCAGACAATGGGGTGGGGATGCTGCCTGAAGAGCTGGAAAAGCTAAGGCAAAAGATTGAATCTCCGATTTTGCCGGATCCGGAAAATGCAGCGGAGGATAGAAAAAGCCATAAAGGAATCGGATTAAGGAATATTAATGAAAGAATCAAGCTTTATTTCGGAGAAACGTATGGCTTGACAATCGAAAGCGTTAAAGATACCGGTACGGTAATCTATGTTAATGTTCCTGTCATTTTTGACAAGGATTATAAGCTTTAAGCAACTTTGGAGAGTATTCCTGCCTCTATCTTCCGAGTTTTTCTGTTGCAAACTTTGATCAGGCAGTCATAAAAAACAATGGAAGTGCAAATATAGTCAACAAATCTTAAATCCTACCAATTTATAAGCCTATTTGCATACCCTATAATTTAATTATAGGATAACCAATGCAAGTTCCCAAAGGATGGGGGAGCTATTAAAGGCAAGAAAAAATCTTGACCTTTACAATAGGCAAGTTCCACAGTCATAAAAAATAAAAAAAGGAGTGTGTATGAATGAAAAAGGCAAGAAAGATCCTATGTCTGGTTGTGGCATGTTTGATGGCGTTGTCATTATTGGCCGCGTGCGGCAAAACCACGGTTTCAGAGGAAAAACAAGCAAGCACCCAGAAGGCGGATGACAAGAGCAGCACGCAAAAAGAAGCCGATACTGCAAAACCCTCTGGGCCGGTGAAATTGAAGTTTACATTTCCTAAGCCTGTTGACAATCCAGCAATGAAAGAGTACATCAAGTATGCAAAGGAAAAACTCAATTACGACATTGAGTTCGTTGACATTAATCCAGTTGCTCAAGAGTATGACAAAAAACTCAGTATCAGTATGATGGCTGGAGATGCGCCTGCGGATGTTTTCTATTACTATGCGGCGATCTTGGATAAGTATATCGCTGCAGATACTGTATTGCCTTTGAATGATATAGCCCAAAAAGCAAACGTAAACTTGCAAACTAAATATGGCACAGGTCTTACCGTTAAAGATAACAAGGTTTATGGTTTGCCTCAAACAAGGGATATTTGGGTTACGCTTTACAACAAGAAGATATTTGATGATGCCGGTGTGCCTTATCCTACAGCGGAGGGATGGACCTGGAGCAAATACATTGAAACCGCTAAAAAGCTTACAAATCCAAGTAAGGGAATCTACGGATCTTTCATGAATCTTGATTGGGACAGCTTCCAGTATATGACCGCTCACCAAAAAGGCATTCCGGATTATAAAGCGGATGGTACCTCCAATTTTGATGATCCTGCATTTATAGAAGCATTAAAGTTTGCTCATGACCTTGCAGGCAAAGAAAAGATACAGCCAAGCATTCTTACGCTCAAATCAAAACAGTTGCCGTGGGATTCATTCGGAACAGGTAAATACGCGATGACGGTTAACGGTGGCTGGTCAACATGCTTTGTTATGGACAAGAAAACATACCCAAGAGACTGGAAATACGGTGTCCTTCCAATGCCATATCCCGATGGGAGCAAACCTGCATCCTCTATGGTTATCGGTGGTCTTGCAGTAGCTAAAGGAACAAAAAATGCAGAGGCAGCATTCAAACTTGCGGAATTGTTTGCAAGTGATTCATTCAAATTTGATACTGAGAGAATGCCTACAAGGTTGGATATGAGCAAGGATGAAATAAATTCCTATATCACCACAAACTTTATTAAAGGCCATGAAGATGATGGAGTTACAGTGGAGGATTACATCAAGTGCTGGTTCAATCCTGAAATTACATTGACTCCCGAGAAGGTTAACGGCCCTGGCGCTTCAGTAATCAACAGCACATTCATTTCAGAAGGTGAATTATACGGAATAGGAAAGAAGAGCGCTGAAGATGCAATGAAGAACGTAAAACAAAAGGCAGACACCGCAATTGCAGAAGAAAAGAAAGCAAATAAATAATTTGTAAGCGATGAAGAAATGACTTTAATATAAATTGCGAATGGATAAGCGATATTGCGAAGAGGGTGCTCACTGCTTCACAATATCGCTTTCCTTTAAGAATAGGTGAAATATATGAAATTTAAAAATTTGAGCGTTTCAAGACAGGAAGAACTTACCGGATATTTATTTATGCTGCCGTTCTTTATAGGATTTATGATTTTTCAGGGATTTCCGTTCCTGATTACGGTATTTACAAGCTTTACCAACATGAGATTCATTACAAAAGACCTTTCTAAAATCAAGTTTGTCGGATTTGACAATTATATCAGTGTATTAAAGGATCCTGACTTTATCAATGCCTTCGGTAGGAGCTTGTATTTTTCAGTTCTTTATGTGGTTCTTATCATGATGATCAGTATGGCGCTCGCGTACTTTTTGAATGATAAGATCTTTGGATGCAAACTTAACAGGACGTTGTACTTCCTTCCTTATATCTCGAATATTGTTGCGATCAGTGTTGTTTGGCAGCTGCTGCTTGACAATAAGGAAGGTCCTGTAAATATGGTGCTCAAAGCGATAGGGATTGTAAATCCCCCTGATTGGCTGGTGGGCAACACACAAATTGTAATACCTACCATTGTAATTATTTCCGTATGGTATGGCCTGGGTCTGAACCTGGTAACGTACCTGGCGGCATTACAGGAGGTACCGAAATCCTTATATGAATCAGCAGATATTGATGGAGCAAATGAATTGCAGAAGTTCATGAATATTACGGTTCCGTGGATTTCCCCAACAACATTCTTCCTGCTGATCACATCGGTGATTGCTTCGATGCAGAATTTTGCAGTCATCATGTCTCTTACCAATGGAGGACCGGGGAATGAGTCAACAGTATTATCCATTTATACTTATCAACAAGCGTTTAATTTTAACAGGATGCAAATGGGAGCAACTCAATCGGTTTACATGCTTATTGTATTAGCGCTTATCGCAATTATTCAATGGAGGGGGCAGAAAAAATGGGTTCACTATTAATTAAAAAAGAAAACTCTGCTGCTGGCAGTCAGAATAGTAAAAAAGCTAATACAACCAAAATAATCATCAGCATTATCATCACAGTATTTGGGATATTAAATATTTTCCCGTTCGTTTTTATGCTGTCCTCTGCATTTAAGCTGAATGTCAATGTATTTGAGTACCCCTTCCGATTGATACCCAACCCGCTTGTAATGGATAATTTTAAAGAAATTCTTTCAGTGCAGTATCATTTCGTTAAGTGGTATTCAAATACAATCGTACTGGTTGTGATCACAATCACTCTGAGAGTTCTGATCGTTGGCATTACCGCTTATGCGCTGGCAAGGTTAAAATTCAGAGGAAGAGACCAGTTGTTTTTTGTATTTCTTCTTACCTTGATGATTCCGAGTGATTCTCTACTTGTACCAAGATACATGGTCTTATCCTATTTGCGTCTCACAGATACGATGTGGTCCATCGCATTATTGTTTACTTTTGAGTTTTTCCTGGTATTTTTGGTACGTCAATTCTATCTTACGATTCCGAACGAACTGACTGAAGCTGCGATCATTGACGGGTGCAATCATTTTGAAGTATTTTTCAGAATCATTCTGCCGTTATCAAAGCCTGCGATGATTACGATGATTCTATTTACATTTGTTTGGCAGTGGAATGACTTTACGGATCCGTTCATATTCATATCCTCTTCAGATAAACAAATGATCGCTGTTGGAATCAGAAGTTTTGCAACCGAGCATGGCCAAAGATATGCAATGCAGATGGCCGGTTCCACGCTGACACTGTTGCCGGTGATAGGAGTATTCCTGTTTGTACAGAAATATTTCATCGAAGGAATCACTACTAGCGGAATAAAAGGCTAAGGGGAGATTGAAAATGATTAAATTTGGAACCGGTGGATGGAGGGCCCTAATTGGGGAAGAGTTCACAAAAAGCAATGTAAGGCTGCTGTCCCAGGCAATAGCAAACTTGATGAATGCTGATAAATGCAGCGTAAAAGGATTTGTTGTAGGCTACGACAGAAGATTTTTATCCGACAAGGCAGCAAAATGGATTGCAGAGGTTTTGGCCGGGAATGGGATACACGTTTACTTCATTGAAAAAGTAGCGCCCACTCCGCTGGTGATGTATACCGTAAAAATGCTGGATACTTGCTACGGTGCAGCCATTACGGCAAGCCATAATCCTGCAGACTATAACGGAATAAAGATATTTACCGAAGGTGGAAGAGATGCATCAGAGTCCGTTACCGATACGATAGAATCTATTATTAAAGAAATGAGTCATCAAGAGATCAAACATTTAGAATTTGAGGAAGGGGTTCAGTGTGGAAGGATTGAAGTAATTGATCCGTTGAATGATTATATAGATACTATACTTTCAATGGTAAATATTGAATCCATCAAGAATAGAAAACTGAAGATACTTCTTGATCCGATGTTTGGCGTTTCCAAGACATCATTGCAAACCATACTGATTACGGCAAGATGCGAAGTAGACATTATCAACGACAGGCATGACACTTTGTTTGGCGGAAGATTACCGTCCCCAAGCACTCATACGCTTCAACGCTTAAGGGATATGGTCGTCGAGAAGGGGTATGATATCGGCATAGGTACGGATGGAGATGCCGACAGGCTTGGAATCATCGATGAGAAAGGGAAGTTCATTCACCCGAATGGCATTCTTGCGTTGCTTTACTATTACCTTTTAAAATATAAGGGTTGGAAAGGAGGCGTTGTGAGGAATGTTGCAACGACTCATCTTTTGAATAAGATTGCACAGGGTTTTGGTGAAGAATGCTATGAGGTACCGGTAGGGTTTAAACACATCAGTTCTAAAATGGAAGAGAAGAATGCCCTGATTGGTGGGGAAAGCAGCGGAGGACTGACAATAAGGGGTCATATCAAAGGAAAGGATGGAATCTTTGCTGCAAGCCTGCTGATCGAGCTGCTAAGTGTTACTGGAAAGAGTTTGTCGAAGTTGCTGGAGGAAATATGTAAACAGTATGGGTATTTCTATATGGTGGAAGGTGATTTCCGGTTCAATTCCCGAGAAAAAGAGAGGCTTGTGAAGCTGCTTTTCGAGGAAAGAAAAATACCTGAATTCAGCCATGGCATTAGTAAAATTAGCTATACTGACGGACTTAAAATATATTTTGAAAACGGAGGCTGGATTGTGACCCGGTTCTCTGGTACAGAACCGTTATTAAGGATTTTTGCCGAGATGGATACAGAGATTTCTGCGACAGCAGTAACAAATACGATGAAAGAATTTTTAGGTATCGAATAAATTAAGGGTGGAAGTATCATGGGGTTATTTGAAAAGACTATTGAAAATATTGTAATACAATATCATAGATTAAAGAGAGACAGAACTTTTGCTTCAAATACGATGATGCCTGGAAAAGCTTATTTTATCGATGACAATAATATATTGTCAATTCCAAGAGACGATGGAGACTGCCGATATCCTTACGGCAAAAATGGAGCAAACTTCTGGGCCTACTCATCGGGATATATGCATGGGAATGAAGGACTTTTTTCTGCTTTTTTAAGAGCCGGTGAGGGTCAGGAACCCAAGATCGCATTTTTTGCTGGACTCCCCGGGAATACGGGCAAATATCGGATCATCCCCTTGCTGTCTGTCCCGGTGATGGACAATGAAATCCCTGTTGAACGTTATACCGTATTTACGAAAAACTGTGTTTATTACATAACAGAAACGGAAGACTTTCGGTTCGCAGTTCGGGTCTTTCATGATCAAGACAGAAATATTCACTTCTCAATTCGTATGGAGAACTTGACATATTCCAATCAGCAATTTTTTATTTCGGCTTATTTGAATCCTTTCCTAAGTCATAATCTGTTTGAAAACTCGGAAAATCGATGGTTCAGAGAGGTAAGGTATATTGGGGCAGCAAAGGAAGGCGATTTGGGACGTTTCTATATTAAGGTAAACGAAGACTTGAACAGGACAACTTCGGTATACAATATCGGTGTTGCCTCCAGGAATATTTATTTAGATGAAAAAAGCCGAATCACAAGCCATGAGGAAACAACTTCAAGATATCAATATGTCGGGGGATCAAGAAGCAGCCTGCATTCACCGTCATCCCTTGAAAAGGGTACATTTGGAGAAGCGAAACATGTTTGTTCCTTTACGGAAGTTGCTGTTTTGGGAGATATCATTCACCTCGAAATGTGCAGTCAGGGAAAAATCCGATATGACATTTCCTTTAGTTACAGGATCCATTGCAAAAACGAAAATGAAGCATCCGCTTTGTTACAGAAAGCTTGGAGCAGGGAGGCCATAGATAGTGAAGTTCTTGAGGCAGAACTGCAAGAAAAGAAAGCAGATGAAAGACTATCGTGTAAAGTGTTAAATGTCAAGCAGTATCCAATGAAGCAGGAGGTTTTCAAAGCTTTTTTTAAACATCTGAAAAAGCAGGTGGAGTTTTGTTCCTTGATCAAAGGATATGTGCAGTTATGGGCCGGTTCCTTAATCGGAATCCGGGATATTTTTCAGGCAATAGAAGGATTCCTGCTTTGGAATCCTGAAGCAGCCCGGGATAAAATGCTGGAAGCTTTTAATTTTATTCTTATCGATGGAAGATGTCCACGGCAATACTCATTGCCTACCAGGGAAGATACGCCGCCTGTGATGGATCTAAGGCCGTTTATAGACCAAGGTTGCTGGTTGATATCGACGGTAGTGTCGTATATAAAGTTTACAGGGGATAAGGATTTTTTAAGTCAAGAATGCGGATATTATGAGATTTCAGATGAAAAAAAGGGCTTGGTCGTCAAAAGCCGTGCGCGGGATAGTGTTATGGACCATCTTTTAAAGGTTATGGAGTATCTTCTTTCCAATAGAGATTTTGAGATGACCGGATGTATAAAGGCGCTGTATGGAGATTGGAATGATGCGCTGGATGGATTGGGAGTAAGCATCGAGCCGGATAAGGAATACGGGAGTGGCGTATCTATGATGGCCTCCCTGCAGGTCTATCACAATCTCAGCGAAATGATTGAGCTGCTGAATTGGACGGACAAAGAAAAATATGCTTCCTATGTTGCAAATTACAAGCTTGCGGTGAATGAACTTGAAAGGAATATCCGAAACTATGGAGTTATATGCAGTGGATCAGGTGAACCGCGTATTGTGCATGGCTGGGGGGACAAAAGATCTTATCTGGTTGGAAGCTTTAAGGACCCGGATGGTCAGCCGAGAATCGGGCTGACGTCCAATGCGTTTTGGATTCTCAGCAAGCTCTATGACAAAGATGTAAGCATAAAAAATACGATATTGGATGCGTTTGCAAAGCTTGATACAAAGTACGGCTTTAAAACCTTTGAGCCTTACTTTTCTCCCAACACCCCCGGGGTTGGAAGGATTCCGAAATTACCTGCAGGTACTGCGGAAAACGGTGCAGTCTATATCCATGCCTCCGCGTTTGCGGTGATGGCACTGTTTAGAATAGGCTGCCCAGAATATGCCTGGGAACAGTTGTATAAACTTTTACCCATCACTCATGAAAAGATATCCTGCTCCCCCTTTGTGATGCCAAACTCCTATGGGTTTAACGAAGAAAAACGGATCGATGGAGAATCAATGCATGATTGGCAGACGGGGAGCTCCAATGTGATTTTAAAAACGCTGATAAAGTATGTTTTTGGGTTTGAAGCTGAGTTTGAAGGTGTATGGATACAGCCCGCCGGATTTAATCCTTTTGGGAGCTTTGAATTCAGTATTACCGTATACGGCTGCAAGCTTACAATTGCGTATGAAGACAAGTGCTCGGGGGCTAGAACTTATAAAGTGAATAACATAAAAAGGAAAAGCGTCTATGATGAGGTTATGGGGCTTGAAAAGCTATGGATCCCCAAAAATGAACTGAAGTGCTCCAGTTTGGATATCTTTGTGGAAGATTGATAAAAACACTGGAGCAGTTTTACAGGTTTCAATGAAAATATGATATTGGATAGGTAAAGGAACTCAAGAGAATTGCGAGACTTTTAAAAGCTTTGCAAATGGCTGGTATCTATGGACACCAGCCATTTGCATGTTTGATTGATTATCGTATATTCCTGAAATATACAGGTTTACATTGATTTGTATGTTTAATATAATTAAATCAGAATTTGTAAACACAGATCTTCGAGGAGGCAGCCAATGAGGAGCCTGAAAATTGTTGCATGGATTCTTATAATTCCAATTCTTGCTTCCTGTTCCAGCAATACAGGTAAAAAAAGTGCTGAACCAACATCTGCCATCTCAGAAAAGTCAAGCATAGAAACCCCGACCACATCATCCGTTCAAACGGAAAAAAATAAGGAAGCTGCCACCAGTAAGGCAGAGGCATTGGATATCAATACTTGGAGTCACCCAACCAAGGAGGTTCTGCAGAAATCCCAGGTTAAGATAGTTAAGGTTGAGCTATTGAAAGATAAAACCTATCCGGTTTTTTATGTGGAATTGCCTAGAGAAATCACTCAAGAGAACCAGGAATACTTTAATCATTTGACTGATGAGCTCTCGAAAGCAAACGGATACTGGGATTATCAGATTCAAGACATCAAGCGCTCGTTGATTATTGATGTGAAATGCGATAAAGAGGCAAAAAGAATAGAAAGTATCACAATCAACGGAAATAAAGACTTCTTTAACAAAGCAGAGAACTCAAAAGAAGAAATCAACACTGTAACCACTGAAATCAGCCGAAGGGAAGCAGGCTTGTCAACCATTGAACCATTGGACTTCTCAAGGTTTTCCCTACATCAGAGAGTCAAAGAATTAGTGTTTGGGAAAAAGCCGTATAAGGACAGTGATTACAAGGAAGGCATCGTCCAAGAGGATGGTATCATCATCAATGAAAGATTCAAAGACAGTATTATCCAAGATGTCAAAATTGGGACGAGGATGGAGGACGTCGTAAAGGTCCTGGGTAAACCAAGCTTTGTGCAGAATGATTATGCCTTCTACAAAACAAAAGACTATTATCTTGGTTTTTTAGGACCTAAAGAAGTAAAGACTGCGTATATCCGTAAGCGTTCCGCAGATTATAAAAAAGACATCTTCAAGCGCATTATTCAAAGGATCGCTTCCAATAACAGTTTGCAGGATGCGGCAAACAACGGGGAACTGGATAATTTCTTTGACAGCGGCGGGTTCGTCCATGGCGGCGGATGGTATGAAAACTCTAGCTCAGGAATTGCTGTCTGGCAGTTTGATGTAAACACTATTACAGTCTATAACAATTTTGAAGGGACGTTATACCGGGCCAAGGGCTTGGATTATGATATCAAGTACGAAGACACGGACTATGAGGCCAATCATGCAATCAGTGTAATTAACGGCTATATTGGGAGGAACGATGAATTTGATAAAGATGGCGTTCTATCCCCCAGCGGTAAACTGAAATCTACATTTTTCTGGGGAAACAGTATGATTCACTACTTCATCATCCGGACACTGGATAACAGCAAGCCGGATTATAACGTAGGGGCGCCGGCTGGAGATTATCAATGGCTGACGGATGACTACATATTGTACTTGAATGCCTGGACTTCTGCGCCTTATGTTGTTCGGGTGACTGATGAAGCTGCAGAATGTGAAAGTATTAATGTTATGTATGCTGTAAGTGTTTTTAGCAAGGATGATTATTTTCAGGATTTTGGCATCAATTATTCCATCAAGCATGTTAAAGATAATATCATTACTTTTTTAGACGGGGACAGCAATAAGACCTACCGGGTGGAGTATTCGTTTGATAAAAACAACAAGATCAAGTTCAAACTGGTAAATTAGCTTATGAATGAAGGCGAGCATTCATAAATCTATTAAAATAGTTTATTAAAAAGGAGGACTTCT
>JAOAAU010000043.1 GCA_026418695.1 Clostridia bacterium | reverse complement strand
GGGTGTTTTCTCTCTTAAGAGAATTGTCGGATTTACTCTTCTCGTCACAGCCGATTACTATATTAATATAGTTAATTATAGTCATAGTATGCATTAAAGTCAACAGGGTGCAATTTTTCTTCTTTATAGAGTTGCCGCAGTCAAATTCTTTTATTCGGGTAAGTTTGTTATTTTAGCGTCTTTGCAGTATTTTACCGCTTTTGAGCGGCCAAAAGCGGAGCAAAAGCCGTCATTCAAACGCCATGAAGGCTACCGCCGCTAACGCCGTCAATGACGCATTCCTGCGCTGTGACGGCTGCGACTACATCCTTGTAGCCGCCACGTTATGGGACGAATTTAAAATGAACTTCGTGCTCATTTTCCCACATCGCCTGCTTTCTTGTCGAGTGCCTCACGAAGTTTTTCAAACGTTAGCTAGTGTCTCCGGCGGAGTATGAAAACAAAACCCCATCTGCAGAATTACTAAGTATCGCCTCCCTTCCCCCTCTTTTTTCTGAAAAAGAGAGGGGGCCAGGGGGTGAGTTTAATAATGTTCAGGATTCTAGTTTCAAATATATTAATCCATTATTTTACAAATTGTGTTATAATAAAACAACTACTTTAATAAGGATGATACAATGAGATATAACCCCGACATTCATGATCGACATTCTATCCGTTTAAAAGGTTTTGATTATTCAAGAATGCGTTTCTATTATATAACCGTATGTACCAAAGACCGAGAGAATTTTTTCGGCACTGTAGGGGCGAGACATTGGCTCGCCCTTAATGAATACGGAAAGGTAGTTGAAAATTGTATTACAACAATCCCGATAATATATGAAAATGTTGAATTGCACGAATTTGTAATTATGCCTAATCATCTACATGCACTCCTAGAAATAAAACATGCAATTGATAACCCTGGGAAAGATGGGCGAGCCGATGTCTCGCCCCTACAAGAACATCATTCAAAACTCAAAACCATTGGTTATATTATTGGACAATTTAAATCAACTGTCACAAAAGAGATTCGTGGAAAAGGCCTGCAGAACTTTGCCTGGCAACGGAATTATTATGAACATATTATCAGAAGTCAAGGAGAACTAAATCAGATAAGAGAATATATTCTCAATAATCCGATTAACTGGAATATCGACGAATATTATTAAAAGAAAAGCATGAAAAAAAGGGTGAGAAATATTCTCCCCCTTCCTACTTTTATCATTCTGATTTTTTTATGTCAATACTATACATCAACTTATAATAATCCTGCACCATTCTGGCCGCAGAGAACTGCCACCGGGACATCTCAATGCTGGCTCCCATCATTTCCACCCACTTCTTCCTATTGTCATAGTAGATAGGAAGCACTTCTTCCAACAGCACTTTGTAAAGGGATTCAACATCCACTTTGTCACAGTCTTCCCCTTCATAGCCATCTCCGATCTGCCACCCGGTTACGCCATGCTCGCAGCCCTCCGGCCACCAGCCGTCCAATACGCTCAAATTCAATACACCATTCATAGCAGCCTTCATGCCGGAGGTACCGCTGGCTTCCATTGGTCGGATCGGATTGTTCAGCCATACGTCACACCCTCTGGTAACCAGCTTGCCAATCTTCATGTCATAGTTCTGAAGGAATACTACACTGTTTGGATATATCTGTGACATTTTATACAGATTGGATACAATCTCTTTCCCAACAAGGTCATTGGGGTGCGCCTTGCCGGAGAAGATAATCTGCAGCTTGCCTTCCTTCAGCAACGGTTCAATGATTTCCTTTTCCGTAAAAATCAAATCACTTCTTTTATACGGAGCCGCTCTTCTTGCAAAACCGATTAAAAGAGCATCTGCATTCAGCTTCACACCGTTCCGTTTGTAAACCTCTTCAATAAGTTCCTTTTTAGCTTCCATATGCGGCGCCCACAAGTCTTGCTTCTTGCTGTGAGCTTCTATAATCCTCTTATCCTGCCAGGTGCCGTTATGTACACCATTGGTGATGGCAATGATCTCAGAAACACCGGCAACATCCTTCCACATCTTTCTTGCAGTCTCCCCATGAAGCTGTGCAACCGCGTTTGCCTTCCTGGAAAGTCTCAAGCCTGCAACCGTCATGCTGAAGGGATCTCCGCCGATCTTGAGCATTTGTCCGTAAGTAAGCCCGTTGTATGCCCCCATATAGTTCAAAAGCTCATGTTCATGCACTTCGTTTCCTGCAACAACCGGTGTATGGGTTGTAAACACGATGGTATTCCGAACCCTCTCCCAAGCCTCCTCAAAGGATAAGCCCTGATCGTCCATCCATTCTCTGATCATTTCAATACCTGCTACTACAGGATGACTGTCATTGAAGTGGTATACATCAATATCCAGGCCTAACGCTTTCAACGCCCTTACGCCGCCGATACCCAACACCATTTCCTGTGCAATTCTTTCCTCCGAGAACCAGCCGTAAAGCTGACCGGTGATAAAAGGATCATTATTGCCGGGAACATTCGTATCCAGTAGATATAAATCAACGTTATCATATTTTGTACACTTCCAGATCTTTACCTTGATTTGTCTTCCCCTGATTCTGACTTTGACCATCACTCCGGTATCTTCAAGGAAATCATATCTGTATTCAGGATAACAGTCTACAGGCTTCCCATTTTCACCAATGATCTGAGTGGTATACCCCTGTCTCCAAAGAATCCCCACACCAATCAATGGCACCTTTTCATCCTTAGCTGCCTTGAGTATATCTCCTGCAAGTATTCCAAGACCTCCGGAATAAATTTTAAAATCTTCATGAAGTCCGAACTCCATACAGAAATAAGCTACTTTGGGTTGTGCTGCAATTTTTTTCATGTTCATCTCCTCCTAGAAAATGTTTTTAATATCTTTTTGGTTTCCGCAAATTTTGCCTCATCCATAAAATCATCAGGTTATTCGCAGTATCCTACGATTACTTCTCCCGGCTCCAGCAGTCTGGTCTTGTCAAACTCCCAGGTGCCTGCATCCGATTGCCCGCCTGCATAGGCAAGCTGCATGAATCTTGTATTGCCTATGATTCCCGTGGGAAGAATGGTCTTCAAATTGATTCTTGCTCTTTTATTCAAATCCCTGTTTACAATGACACACAGGTTTTTTAAGTTAGCCTTGTCAAAATAACATAAAAATATCAGTTTCTTATTCTTAATCATACTGGTTTCAAAATCAAAGCTTTCCTTGTCTTTCAGCAGGCCTGAAAATCGTTTTCTAGTGCTCAATGATTTCTTAAGCAGCTGGTACATCCATACCCGGTCTTCATTTCTCCAGTGCAGTTTATAATTATCGAAGAAGGCCAGCTTTCCATACATGGGATCTTCCTTTTCGAGAACAAACCGCCCTTCTTCGGTATTGTCAAGACCCAGGTTCATCGGCTGCCTTTCTAGAACTTCCATCCCATTGTTAATCAAAGGAATGGCATTGGGAATTAAATGGTTCAAAAACACCAGCATTTCCAGCTTCTTTTTCTCGCTGTGAACCAGTGAAAATCTTGGAGTATCGGGTGTCTCAAGAGCACCTGTCACCGGGATATGAGCGCATGCAAGCATTTTAAACAATTTCTTGGTAAATCCTGCTTTATCGATCTCCCTGTAAGTCTGCCACAAGGTTCCCGTGATAAAATCAAACCCGCTTGCAGCAGCCCCTTTGGATTTTTCCGGGCTGAATTCCTCGGACCAAAGAATAAAATTCTTATTTTCAGCCTTTGTACGCGCAATAATTTCCTTATTTAACTCCTCCGGCAGAGCATGACCCATATCGATTCTTGCGCCGTCGATTCCAAACTGCTTCTGATAAAAAGGAATCGCACCCGCTACGTAATCCCAGAATTCCCGGTTTACGGCCTCCCCGTGATACAGGTTTAAGGATACACCATCCTGGAGGATATACGGCGGGTGACCTTCTTTAACATATTGTTTTGCCTCCCTGCTCATATCCAAATAGAATTTGGGATAAGTTACATCCGACCACGGGGGCTGCGGATCATTCAATACGTTTGAAAAGCCCGGAACCGTCGTGATTCCATAAAGTTCTTCGATTACATCCAGCGCTTCTTCCCCATTTTGCCTGGTTCTCCGCATTACTTTTTCCCACTTTTCAGTATCCAACTCAACCGGAGAATAAGTGAACTGCTTCAAATACGCATGGATTCCACTGCAGGTATACAGGCTTTTCAGCGATTGATCGTTTAGGAGCGTAAGCTTCTTTTCTTTCTCTACTGGAGGTATTGCAAAGGTATTATTGTACTTCTTTTCAATCCAATAGAACCACTCAGGATGCTCTGCGATGAGATCGCTGTCCCTCGCTACCGTTCTGAATACAAAATCCACCATCACCTTGATTCCAAGTATATGACACGCCTCAACAAAGGCCTTGAATTCCGTATTTAAAAGTTCTTCGCCGTTCTCTCCCAGAAGATCGTCATGAAGTCCGCTGCTTAACTTATATATGTTCTTAATGGCATATGGGCAGCCCAATTCTCCCTTTTTGTATCTGTCGCTGTACTCGAAAACCGGAAGAAGATAGATCGCATCGATCCCCATGCTCTTTAAATAAGGCAAAAGACAAATGGCTTTCAAAAAGGTTCCGCCCGTTAAAACTCCGTCTTCTTTATGATCCCATGCTGTAAACATCCTCGGGAGCATGCTGTAGATTGCTCCTCCCAGGATACCGGAGTTCTCAGCATCCCATTCCATATTCAGGTATTCCGCATCCTGCTTTCCCTTGGATAGAATATGATTTTCCATACAGTGCAGCATGAAATCATAGGGATTTACATTGATTTCGCCCACCCTCTCCGGGTTGATGGTATATTCCTCATAACCGGTACTGTTCCAGAACTCCGGTATATAGTATTCTCCTGTATATCTCCCTTTCATTTCTCTCAGAAGCTTCAAAATCACATTCAAATTTTGCATATCTTACCTCACACGTTAACACTTTTCTTATTTCTCCACATCAGAACTGCTGCAAACACTGCTATTAATATTGCTGCGCCCACAAACATCCAATAAACCTTCAGCCCTGCTGTATTCTTTTTGATAATTCCTTCTGACGCCTTGATACAGAATATCCTGGCTTGTCTCGGCTCCATCCTGAGTTTAACAAGATCATTTTTTATCTCTACATTCTCCGAAACCACTAAGTCCTGCAAGACTGTATTTGCATTTTCCTTTGACTTTTTAACACCAAATTCAATTTCAGTTCTATTTCCTGAGAGATTGAATACGGTGATGACTGTCTCATCTTCGTAAGTTCTGCTGAAGCATAGAGAATCATCTGCAGACTTGATGACATTAATCTCTCCATACATTAAAGCTTTGCTGGATTTTCTTACTTCAACCAGTTTTTTCAGGTAATCCCGTATGGGGGATTGTGCGTCCCAATTCATATCCCTTCGGTTATCAGGGTCAGCACTTCCCTCCATCGCAATCTCCGTACCGTAATACACTACCGGGATCCCGGTGTAGGTCATGATAAAGGCAAGCGCCTGCTTCAGTCTCTCTTCCTTCATATCCGAAGCCTGGCTGGTAAACCGGGGTACATCGTGGTTGTCAATAAAGGTTCCCATTAGATGTTTATTGGGGTATGCGCCTGAATTATGAATGATTTCAGCAATTCTTCCTGCCGGTTGGGATCCGGCAAATACATCGTTGATGGCAAAATGCATCGGGAAATCCACAAGTCCGTCAATCCCGGTTTTCTGATACCCTGCCACGTAGTCCAGCCGACCGTCAAATACTTCTCCCAGGAGGAAGAAATCAGGATACTCCTTTTTGATTTCCCGGCTGAACTCTGCCCAGAAATCTTTGGGCACATGGCGGACGGTATCAAGCCTGTACCCGTCAATTCCCGTTTCTCTGATCCACCATTTCGCCATTTCGACCAGATATTTTCTTACCTCCGGGTTTTCCTGCCTTAAGTCTGGAAGGGACGAAAGAGCTCCCAATTCAACTTCTTCCTGATTATTAAAATCAATAATATTGCCATAGTCATGAAACCATCCGGAATATTTAGGATCCCCTACCCATGGATGCAGCTGTCCCGTATGATTCATTACTACATCGATGATGACCTTGATCCCTTTTTCATGAGCCTTTTGAACCAGTTCCTTCAGCTTTTCAAGGCTTCCCAGGTGCTCATTGGTCTTGTAGAAATCCGTAGCCCAGTATCCATGATAGCCTGCCGGCTGATTTTCCACGACAGGAGTAATCCATATCGCAGTAAATCCCAGCTCCCTGATATAATCCAGCTTATCGATGACGCCCTGAAAGTCTCCCCCATGATAACTGTTCATGCTTTCCTTCTTGACGTCCTGATTATTCGAACTATCGCCATCCTTGAACCTGTCCGTCATAATAAAATAGATCAGATCTTCCTGCCCTATCCTCATTTTTTGCGGTTCTGCCAAAGCTGTGTTTGAGAATAAGACCATTGAAAGGGCTACCATGATTGCCAGCTTGAATTTCTTCCCCACCCTGCATGCTCCTCACTTCGTTTTCTTTATATATCACGTTTTCTTAATTTCATATTGTGGAAATATTCATCCACAATGTTGCGTCCTGCATCCGGATCAAATGATTCCAGCAGACACAACACCCAAATGGATCGTTTATTGCTATTCCTTTACGCCGCCAAGCGTCAATCCGTTGATCATCACCTTGGACATGGAGATGAAAAGGAGTATTACCGGTATGGCTGTAAGAATACAAGCCGCACTGTAAATTCCCCAGTCGGAGCTCATTGCTCCGGTCATGGTAAAAATACCGATGGGCAGCGTCTGCATGCTTTCGCTGGTAAAAACAATATTGGCTACAACAAATTCATTCCATGCCGCCATAAACGAATTCAAAAGGGTAACACCAATGGCCGGTAATGTCAGCGGAATCATGATGGACCATAAAATCTGCGCAAGGTTGGCGCCATCCAAGTAGGCGCTCTCTTCAAAAGACTTTGGAATCGTATCAAAGTACCCCTTTAAAACCCATACGCTGAACGGTACGGTTGTAGCGATATACGGAATAATTCCGCCTGCATAGGTATCAATCAGTCCGAAATTTTTTAACAAAACATACATTGGAAGCAATGTCATCGGTGCAGGGAATATTTGCGTCAGAAGAAAGGACATCAATCCAGCAGTTCTTCCCGTAAACCTGTATCTTGAAAAGGCATAGGCCGCAGTGATGGAAAGGCCAACGCCAACAATGGATGAGAGAACGGATACAAAGAGACTGTTCTTAAGCCAGACAAAATACGGACGTACAAACAATGCTGTCTTGAAGTTTTCCAGAGTCGCATCCTCCGGGATCAGATTCAGATCTGTAGAAAACAATCTGCTGGCCGGTCTTAAAGCAACCTTGAGAACATCCAGCAAAGGATAAAGGCATACTAATGCCACGATCCCCAGAATGATATACATGAATATGATCTTTATCTTCGAATCTCTTTTTTCAAAGCTTTCACTGATCATTAGTCATAAACCCCCTCTCCGCCTTTCATCGCTTTAATAATGGATGAAGAGAAAATCGCCAGGATGATAAAGATGATCACAGAGAAGGCTGCAGCTTTTCCGTAATTGAAATAGGTAAAGGCGTCTCTGTAGACCCTGGAAACCAGAATCTGTGTTTCGTTATCCGCAGTTCTTGAAGTCATCATGTAGATAACGCTGACCATATTGAAGGTCCAAACTGTTGAGATTACAATAGCTGGAGTCATTACCGGCTTGATGAGAGGTATGGTAATCATCCAATGCTTTTGCCAGCTCTTCACGCCATCAATTTCTCCTACTTCATAGAGTTCACCGGGCACACTTTGCAGTGCTCCCAACGTTACCAGCATCATAAAGGGCACGCCCAACCAAATATTTGTTATAATGCAGGCAATGAACGTCCAAAAAGGATCTCCCAACCAGGAGATGCCGGTAATTCCGATTTTGTTTAACAGGATGTCCACAGTACCAAAGTCCGTCTGAAACATGTTTCTCCAGGCTAAAACTGCAATATACTGAGGCACCGCCCATGGAAGCATCATCAGCACCCTGAGGGCATTTTTATAGGGTAGCTTCCGGTTCAATATCAGTGCAAAAAGGAAGCCTGATGAAACAGTGGCTATCAGATTGATCAAGGTCCAAATAATTGTCCTTAATGTTGTTGTATAAAGCTCCGGATCCGTAAAGATGGCTGTATAATTTTCAAACCCAATATAGGACGGATTCAGAAAGCTGTAAATGCTCATATCAGTGAAAGACAGGTTGATCCCGTAAACCAGCGGATAGCCGACCATAAACAGAAGAACCAATACCGCAGGTGCAATGAGCAGATAGGGTGTAACCTTATTTCTGTCGATCAATGACCTTCCCCCTTTCCAATAAACTTTCCCAATATTTGAAATGAAGATGAATGATAAAGCAGTTTTAATTGTGAAGGGGAATAGTTTTATATTCCCCTTCACACATGCAGTCGTTTTTATTTTGTTTGTATCTTGTTCTGATCAACCGAATTCGTTTTATTTCTTACCCAAGTTCTTTGCAAGTTTTTCAGCTTCACTCTGGAATACTTTCGGAGCTTCTTCCGGCTTGAGTTTACCAGCCATTACAAGCGCTACTTTTGACTTTAATGCATCCCAGATTGCTCTCATTTCCGGAACATTCGGCTGAGGTACTGCGTATTTCAACTGTTCTGACAGAGCTTTTACCTTCGGATCATCTTTTACATAAGGATCTTCAAGAGCCTTGAGGTTTGTAGGGATTTCGGAAACCATCTTGGCCATTTTCAGCTGCTGTTCTGCTCCATTACAGTATTCAACAAATTTTTTAACTGCTTCTGCCTTAGCCTTGTTCTTAGCCAAGCCAGGATTTAAAATCATAACCTTTGCACCGCTGTATGGACGAGGCATATCTCCATCGGCAAGTTTTGGAATTGGTGCAAGACCGTACTCAATCTTTGCATCATCCAACTGTTTGAACAACCAAGGACCACAAATTGTGAAAGCCGCTTTACCTTCTTTAAACAGGTTGTTTGCTACGTCTGAATTTGCTTCCTTCGGTGTGATCTTATGCGTATATTTGAAGTCATATACCAACTGCGTCATCTTCTTCATAGCATCGGTATCAAGGGTGATTTTACCGTCGTCATCCAATACCTTTCCGCCATATCCACCAAGGTATCCCATGATGAAGTAAGGTTCAACCATGTCATAAACAAGGCCGTACTGCTTCGGTGCGTTGGTAAGTTCTTTTGCTTTCGCAATCAACTCATCCATTGTCTTTGGAGCTTCCGGTACCAGTTTCTTGTTGTAGATCAACATTACAGCGTTCCCCAATCTGTAAGGGATGCCATAGATCTTGCCTTTAAACTTGTATGCGTCTAAAGCATTTTTATCCAGCTGGGAGTAGAAATCCTGCGAGAAGAAATTATCAAGCTCCAGTGCAGTTCCTGCAGTCGCAAACAAACCGATGCTGTCGTGGGGAGCAAATGTAACATCCGGTCCCTGACCTGCCGCAACCTGGTTCTGCCAGTTTGTTCTGATGTCATTGTCATTGTTATGTATTCTCTTGATCCTGATATTGGGGTTTGCCTTCTCAAATCCGCTGAGCCATTCTTTCCACCAATCTTCTTTAAATACGTTCGGATCGTCAAATTCTGAGAAAACAATTTCAACGGGTTTTACTTCTTCCTTCTTTACCTCACTCTTGTTGTCGCTTGCTGCTGCCTCTGCTTTTGGCGCATCCGCTGTCTTTGCGTCCTGCTTTGCACCACACCCTGTAGCTCCGAGTACCATCGCTACTCCGAATACTACCGCCAGAATCAGTGATAATACCCTGTTCAACTTCTTGCTCATTTTTGTTTTCCTCCCTTTACTGATTTTTATCTATGATCGCCTGGGTCACCAACCTTTGGTTACCAGGAATCATTCTGCAGGAACCGATAAAATGAATAAATTGCGCAAACGTTTGCGCATCAAGCAAAAAATAATACTCATTTCACTGAGTAAATTTATACTGATCTATCTAAGCAAAATCAAAACAAACTGAGTATAAGAAGTTATTTAAAACTCAAACTAAAGGGAATCATTCCGCATAAGGGTATCGATCACAATACGAATCACCCAACAATAGAACCTACTCGTTCTATCCTAGAACCTGAACAGACTCTCTTGTAATAATCTCCGTCGGAACGATGGTTCTGTTGAAGCTTTGATAATCACTGCTGATGCTTGTATGCAAAAGCTCAAACGCCTTTGCTCCAAGGCCGAAAGCATTGACCTCAACAGTCGTCAGCGGAGGTATGGAGTAGCTTGCCAGAGGCACATTATTAAACCCTGCGACAGAGATATCCTCCGGAACCTTTAGTCCGCACTCATTGATCAGCTTCATCGCTCCAAAAGCAAGGAAGTCATCACAGGCTACGATTCCGGTTGGTCTCTTGCTGCCGGTCAGAATTTGCTTCATCACCTTAATATCCGTTGTATGCTCAATAAATTTGCTTTCCAGGACCAACCCGCTGTCAATTCCCAGTCCGGCCTCTTCCAGGGCCTTCTTATATCCTTTGTAACGGTCTGTCGTCACAATGAATTCCGGTGCCAGTCCTAAAAAAGCAATCCTCTTATGACCGTTTTTTATAAAATGTTTCGTGATCTCGTATCCGGCATTCACATTATTGTTATCGACCCAATTGACTTCATCCTCATTTTCCGGCCTACCGACAACAACAAATGGAAAGTGAATCTTTTTCAATTCCTTAATGGTCGGGTCATTCACCCTGGAAGCCAGCAAAATCACGCCTTCGGTGATACCGCTTCTTGAAAGCTCCCGGATAACATCCTTCTCTTCACTGGGGCTATTAATACTTGAAAGCAGGATATTGTATTTATATTTAGTGGCTACGGATCCGATTCCTCTCAGCAATTCAGGGTAAAAAGGATGCTGGAACGCCTTCTCCGTGTTGGCTGGAACTACAACCCCAACGATTCTGGTTGATTTGTTTGCAAGCGACCTTGCAATGATATTGGGATGATAGTTCATCTCCTTCATGATTTTAAATACTTTTTCACGGGTTTCCTGTCCGATCCTCGGATTATTGGCAATTACCCTGGAAACCGTCGATGGAGATACATTGGCCGCTTTTGCCACGTCATTAATTGTCACTCTCATGGTATCCTCATTTTCGAGTTGTGCAAGCGCATGCGCAACTTCAATTTTCATTATAGTCCTGAATTTATTTAAAGTCAATCAATTTATTGCCTATATTTTCATTTTCCTTCCAGGAACCTAAAGAATCGCCTTATCCGAGCCTTTTAACTTTATTGTTTAATGTCCCGATTCCCTTTATGGTGACGGCTACCTCGTCTCCATCCTTCATCGGTCCAACGCCAAAGGTTGTCCCGGTTGTAACAACATCCCCCGGATAAAGCGGCATGATTTCGGATATAAAGCTGATCAGTTCCTGCACATTCCATAAAAGGTTGGAGGTATTGGAGCTCTGTTTCACTTTTCCGTTTTTCGTCAGCTCAATATCCAGCGAATTATAGTCCAGCTTGTCCACAATATAGGGACCGATGGGACAGAAGGTCTCAAAATTCTTGGATCTTGTCCACTGCCCGTCTACCTTCTGCAAATCTCTTTCTGTCACATCATTCAGGCAGGTTGCCCCAAGGACATAATCCAAGGCCTCCTCCTGACTTACATTTCTGCAAAGCTTTTTTATAACAACTGCCAGTTCGGCTTCATAATCCACTCTGGTAGTATAACGTGGCAGAAGAATGGTGTCCTCAGGCCCAATGACGGTATGAGGCAGCTTAATAAAAAGGACGGGGTTCTTTGGCGTGCCAAGATCCATTTCCTTAATATGATCGATATAGTTCAAACCCACTGCCACTACCTTACTTGGTGTACAGGGAGCCAGAAGACGTACCTCCTCCAGCTTATAAGAACTATTTAATATCTCATATGCATTAAAAATATCTCCCGAAATCTCCCGGATCATATCATTTTCAACAATTCCCTGTTTAGCTTCATCTTTATAAATAAATCTAGCGTATTTCATTCAGAGCCACCACCTGTGAATAGTTTTTCATTATGGGCATAGTATATCACTCTCATTTTAATTTCACAATCCGGTTTGTTTTAGAATTTCATCAATATTTCCAGGTAATAATATTGAACGAAAAATTATGGTATAATCTTCAATTATCGATAAGCCCTATTTATGTTTCAGCATGACAAAGGCAGGTGATGTACCTATGAGAACCACCAGGGTTGAAAAGTTTAGAAAAAAGAGATTCCAATCCTACAGAAACCTATTTCTTACCGTCATTGTACTTCCGTCTGCATGCATCTTTCTGGGATATCTGATTACATCGCTGTTCATTCTTCCTTCAGTCACGAAATAATTGCAAAATGAAAGAAGCTGCGGTGCAGCTTCTTTCAAACTTTATTTTTATTGATTTGTTATTTCTGGATAATCTCCTCATTCCGCTCAATAGGAGCATCAAAGGACATGTGTAAATAAACACTTAACTTCTTGCCATTTATCAGGAACTGTACCTTTTTCACACCGGGTATTTCAGTGAGGGAGTCTACAATTGAATATACCGTCATGCTCTCCCCAGCGCTTCCGCCCTTGTGGTTATCTACAAACTGCTGCGAAAGATTGAGTGTACAAACCCCATCCTTTGTAGCCGCTGATAACAAAACTGTACCTGTAGGAATCACCGGATGGTGTCCTGCCTGTTTGGGACCCTTTTTCAATTCTTCAAATACGATCTTTTCCAGCGAATCCCCTTTGTTTACAGTCACTTCCCGCTTTTCAGCTGCAACCGCATCTGCATTGCTGTTTCCAAAATATAACGTTAGGGTCTTCTTCTCACCTTGAACTGGTTTACCCTTGGAATCTACGGCAAACCTGGACATATCCCCAAAAGGTTTGCCGCTGGGGCCTATGAGTTCCTTTCCCTGCACCAGAATCCGAACCTTTTCTATACCGTTGACAGAGGTTAGTGTATTTACAATGGAACCCCTTTGTACAATTTCAGCCGTACCGCTCAGTGTTGAATACTCCTTGGAAAAGTCTACAACAGCCGTAGTTCCATCTCTCTTCATCCCCAGGATCTTTGTTCCTTCAGGGATGGCTTTGACAAGTCCTTTCGTCTTCGGGCCTTCGATCAGAGCTTCAACTGCTGCACGCATTACCGCTCCGTCCTTTACAAGCACTTCACGCTTCTCTGAAGGGATTGCGCTATGGTCCGCATTTGTAAAGTACAGTGTAAGCATTATTTTCTTCCCTTGCTGATTGGAAGCCTCCTCTCTTTTATCGTCTTCCTTGTCTACTTCCTCCGCCGGCACTTCTATTTCTTTCTTTGAATCTATTTTGCTCTTTTGCTGCTGTTCCTGTTTCTGAGGCTGCTCCTCTTTGGAGAATAACTTGCTTTTTAGAGCACTGCATCCAGTGAACATGAGAACCATTCCAAGACAAATGATGAGTAGTAGACTGAATAAACGATTTTTCATAGGCTTCCTCACTTTACATGATTTGTTGGCGGGCTTGAATCCTGACTACAAAACGGACTATATTTCCTAATGAAGTATATTACTATTGTATATCGCTTATCATTACAAGTCTATATCATTTGTATGACATTTTCCTGACTTTTAATTAACGGTTATACGGTCTTTAATCTTATTGAATTTGCTTGTCTTGATACCGGAGATCTTCATAATATCTTCCGGTTTCTTAAATCCGCCATTCTTTTCTCTATAACTGATAATATCTTTTGCAGTCTCAACGCCAATTCCCGGCAGCGAATCCAACTGATCTACGGATGCCGTATTGATATTCACTTTCCCTCCTGTTTCTCCTGCAGCTGCTTCGCCCGCCACAGCACCTTTACTGTCCGCTATGATCTCAATCGCTTTTCCAGCCGCTTTTTGATCCTTGCTTTCCTGGGTTCCTTTTAAAGGAGTCTTTGATGTTGATGAAGCAGTTTTTATTGCAGCCGGAGGATTTTTTGATGACTCGACGGTATCCTTTTTGGACAGAATACGGATCATCACATTCTCCTGGAGCTTATACGCCATGTTGACATTCTCAAGATCTGCTTCTTCTGTAGCGCCTCCGGCTGCATTGATCGCGTCAAATATTAACTGGCCTTTTTTTAGAGCAACAATCCCGGGAGATTTTACACATCCGACAACATAAATTTTGATCTCCTCCGCTTGCGGCTCCACTGCCTTTTCAGACTTTTCCGATGTTTTAGCATCCTCAGTTGCTTTAAACGCAGCCTTTGCCTCAATCTCTTTTTCTTCTTCCTTTTGAATAATAATGCTGTGGCTTTTTTTGCTGACAGCATATCCGGTAGTCCCAAGTACTGCAACCAATACAATAAGAATTAATGCAAGGATTCCCTTATTCACGAAAATTTCTCTTCCGAAAATGTTTAATACCATTTTTCACCACCTCAGCGATGTTAATTCTACACAAAAACCTATTTTCCTCTTATTTCCAAATTTAATTATTTTATCAGGTACATTTTTAGATTTTTTTCTGGTATACTTTTAAATGCACGCCATATTTGCTGGCTTCAAGCTGCTAAAATACAAACGATAAAATAGAGCTATCACAAGGTATATCCATAAATTCGCTTCAACCAGGAAGGGTCCGAATATTTCCCCAATTATTTCCTTGCTTAACCCGATAGCTTTGCCAAACCGGAGGATGGAATGAAAAAACTTGTCTTACTGCTTCTCGTAATTGTAATACTCACTACAAATGCAATAGTTTCTTTTGCCGAGCCCTTCAGTATTGATGCAGGCGCCTATGTACTTATGGATTCCAAATCCGGTCAGATTTTGTATGAACACAACGCCGATGCAAAACTTTATCCCGCAAGCACAACCAAAATTCTGACTGCAATCGTAGCGCTTGAAAACGGAAAGCTGGACCAGATGATGAAGGCAAGTCTGGCTGCAGTCAATGAAATAGGAAAAGATGGGATGAATATCGGTATAATGGAAGGCGAGGAGCTGGATCTCGAGCATCTTCTTCAGGCCCTGATGATCAGTTCTGCAAATGAAACTGCCAATATCATCGCAGAAAATATCAGCCCCACGCGCAAGGAATTTGTCGACCTCATGAATAAAAGAGCGGCCGAACTCGGCGCCATTAATACACATTTTTCCAACCCCTGCGGAGCCCACGACAAAAACCATTATACTACTGCCAAAGATATGGCGATCCTGGCCCGCCACGGGATGACCATCCCAAAATTCAGGGAAATTGCCGGCAAGACCGATTATCGGATGCTTCCTACAAATAAACATGCGGAATGGCCGATTTTGGGCACCACTAATAAGCTTTTCGGTTTGAAATCCCAGTATTACTCTAAAGTGCTGGGCATTAAAACAGGATATACGGAACCGGCAGGAAACAATCTCGCTTCTGCGGCAATTGACAATAACGGTATGGAACTCATTGCCGTTGTGATGGATGTAGGCCCTCAGGCAGGAAGGCATGCGGTATTCAGGTTTTCCAAGGATTTGCTTGAATACGGTTTTAAAAACTTTGCTGTACAAAAACTTCAGAACGCCAACGATGTTGTCCAAAGTGTTCAAGTGCTCAATGCAAAAGATGAAACGCCCTTAGATATTACTGCTCAGGATAATTTTGAATGTGTACTGCCAAAAAATGCGGGCACTCAGGATGTCACTTCCAATATACAAATCCATCCAGAAATTAAAGCACCGATCAAACAAGGGGATGTCCTCGGCAGCATTGAATACCAAAAGAACAATACAGTTCTTGGAAAAGTAAATTTGGTTGCTTCACGGAATATTGAAGAAAAGCCAATGGCCAGCCAGATTGTCAGCAAAACTTTTTCCAACCGGACAGTTACCAACACTTTGGTGGTCATAGCCCTGCTTCTGGCTTTGTTTATTCTGCTACGAATAACATTAAGAAGAGTTTCCAGAAAAGTATCCGACAGGTCACGGATCTAAACTCATTTACAGTTTACCTTTAAACGTCCATATTTCGATCTCTCACAGGCGTCGGATCTGCTTTTGAAACCTGTTCCTACTCTTTCAAAAGCCGAATATCCGGCGCTTTTTTAAATATACTATGCCATAAGGTTATTTATGTAATTATTTCCATATAATAACTTGATGACTTCTCCTCAATGTGATATTTTTATTATACCTATGTTTTATTTGAGCTTCGGCTTTGTAAAACTGCCGTCAATCGCGCTGTACACAAGCAGGTGAGCTTTATTCTTATAAGGCTTCTTAAATGGGTTGGCAATAATTTAGCTGTATAGCACAAAGGAGTGTTTATAGTATGACAAATCCTCCTCTCTATGATGTCCGGAGAATTCAAGACCTGAAAGATATGCTTGAACAAAGTTGCAAGCTCTTTGGTGATCGGAATGCATTCCTGCTGAAGGTACAGGATGATCAATATAAAGGTGTGACCTACAGACAATTCAAGGCAGAGGTGGATGCCCTCGGAACCATCTTCTTAAAGCTTGGTTTGAAGGATCAGTTCATCGCCGTTATATCGGAAAACCGGTATGAATGGTGTTTAACCTATTTTTCAACTGTCAATGGCACCGGAACCATCGTGCCATTGGATAAAGAACTTCCCCTGCCGGAGATAGAAAATCTTCTTGCACGTTCTTCTGCAAGTGCCGTTGTTTTTTCAGGAAAATTCCACAACGAGCTAAAGAAGCTTCATGCCTCCCTTCCTTCACTCCAGTATCTGATCAATATGGATATCGAAGAGGAAACAGACGGCGTGTTATCCTTTAAACAGCTGTTACAGGAAGGAAAAAAACTGCTTGACTCAGGGGATACCTCTTTTATTGATGCTCCCATCGATGCAGAAGCGATGCGCATTCTCCTTTTCACTTCCGGTACCACCGAGCTTGCAAAAGGAGTTATGCTTTCCCATAAAAATTTATGTTCGGACATTATGGATGTCTGTCGTGTACTGTATTTGGACTGCAATGACTCATCCCTGTCCATTCTTCCCCTACACCATACCTATGGCTGTACCACCGACCTTCTGGTCATACTTTATAATGGGTGTTCTGTTTCTTTTAATGAAGGCTTGAAGCATATTGCGAAAAATTTGAAGGAAACAAAACCTACCTTATTGTTTTTGGTTCCTTTGATTCTCGAAAGCATGTATAAGAAAATCTGGGATCAGGCCAAGAAAAAGCCGGGTCAAAAAACAAAACTGAAAATTGCGATGGCCGTTAGTGACTTTTTACTGAACGTTCTGAAAATTGATATCCGCAGAAAACTCTTTAAACAAATCCATGAAAATATCGGAGGCCGGGTACGGTTGATCGTATCCGGTGCTGCCGGAATCAATCCGGAGGTTTCGAAGGGTTTTCATTCCATGGGTCTTAGAGTAATCCAAGGATACGGGCTTACGG
>JAOAAU010000050.1 GCA_026418695.1 Clostridia bacterium | reverse complement strand
AGCAGCAAGGGTTGTCAGCATGCCTTCCTTTGAAATCTTTGAAGAGCAGGAGGAAGCCTACAAGGCATCCGTTCTGCCTAAGAACGTCAGAAAACGCCTTGCAGTGGAAGCAGCCTCATCCTTTGGATGGCATAAATATGTTGGCATGGACGGAGAGATCATCTCCATCGATACTTTTGGCGAATCTGCTCCGGCGGAAGTGCTTTTCAAGAAATATGGCTTCAGTGTTGAGAATGTAATGGAGAAGGCAACGGAATTGTTGAACAAGTAAGAATTAGACCATATAATGAAAGAGCAGCCTGTCTGGGCTGCTTTTGTTATGAAGAAATATGGGCTGCTGTCCCAACACTTTTATTATGTTTATTAAAAACTAAGTCTGGTTCGCTTTTTGGAAAAGAGAGGGATAGGAATCGGTTCATGATTCATTCATTTCCCCTCTATACTCTATTCATCTGCATGTTTTCCGCTGGTTGCATAATACATGATTTTTTCCTGGGTAGCCTCACTTTGGGGTATCGAGGCAACAATTTTGCCACCATAAAGAACCATGACCCGGTCACACATGCCGATCAACTCATCGATATCCGAAGAGATCATGATGATGGAAGCTCCTTTTCTTACAAGATCGTTCATCATATTATAAACATCGACTTTGGCAGCGATATCGATTCCGCGGGTAGGCTCATCCAGAATGAAAATCTTGGATTTTGAAGTCATCCATTTTGCGAGGATGACCTTCTGCTGATTGCCGCCGCTTAGGTTTTCAGCTTTATCGTAGATGGTACCGATCATGATGCCGAGTTTGTCTACAAAACTGGTGGCAATATCCTTTTCCTTGTGTGAATCAATAACGTATTTATTCGAAAACTGACTGATGCTGGAAGCGGAGATGTTTTCGAATATTTTCAGATACATGAACAGCCCCTCAATCTGCCTGTCCTCAGGCACATAGCCGATGCCTTCCTTGATGGCATCCAGGGGAGAGCGGAGGGAAGCAAGCCGGTTGTCAACAATGATTTCTCCTGAATCAACCCGGTCAACTCCAAACAGTACCTTTGCAATCTTGGACTTGCCGGAACCGGCCAAGCCCGTGATGCCGATAATTTCTCTTCTCCGCAGGGAAAAACTGATATCCTTTAAGGTGTTTCCGGCAGAGATGTTGAATACTTTCAATACTTCCTTTCCTGTTTTTAAAGACAGTTTCGGATAACGGTTTTTTATATCCAATCCGGTCATCATGGTGATCAGTTTTGACGTCTCCATGTTGCAGATGCTTTCCGTCCCGATGATCTCACCATCTCTCATTACGGTGACCCGATCACACAGCTGCCTGATTTCGTCGAGACGGTGAGAAATATAAAATATGGAGACGCCTGATTTTTTTAGCTCATGGATAATATCCTGCAGGATGATAAATTCAGATTCGGTAAAGGAGGAAGTCGGTTCGTCCATAAGGATGATTTTTGCGTTTGAGACATAAGCTTTGGCGATTTCAATCAACTGCCGCTGCGCATTGCCGATATCCTTGACAAGCTTTTGACTGTCCAGGTGAATATTCAGCTTGGATAGAAGCTTCCGGCAATCGGCATTCATCTTGGACCAGTTCACGGTCTTAAGAAAATGTCTGGAAAAAGGAGCGTTGTCAAAGTAAACATTTTCAGCTACTGAGAAGTGCTCGAAAAGTGAAGGCTCCTGGTGCGTCATGGTAATGCCCAGCTTTTTTGCTTCATTGGAGGAATTAATATCCACCGGATTACCGTTTAGATATATGCTGCCGCTGTCCTTCGGAAGGGTGCCGGCAATGATGCGCATCAGTGTTGATTTGCCCGAACCGTTTTCACCTACAATGGCATGAACTTCGCCGGGAAGCAACTCGAGATTGATATTGCTGATAGCGAAGAAGTCCGACATCTTTTTATTGATATTTTCCAGTCTAAGTACCGGTTCAATCATTTAGATACCACCTTCATAAGCGTTAAAAGCAGTAAACAACTGAATATTGTTGTTAAAGAGATAGTTTTTGTATTCGTCGGGAATTCTGGGCGTTGTTATCAGCTTGCCGGCCATTCCCAGAGGTCCGATCTGAGAAAAGGCGATATTGTTAAATGATTTATGATGACAGACGATGATGGACTCTTTGGTAATTTTGGTCATTTCTTGAATCAGAGATGCCTTTTCAATACTTTGAACCGTGTAACCTCTTTGTATGCTGGCACCATCTACCTCAATAAACGCTTTCTCAACAAAAAAGCGCCGAATATTTTCTTCGGTAAGCTTGCCGGCTAAGGTCATGGTTTTAGAATCCAGGTCCCCTCCGGGAATAATCACTTTAATACTGGCATTGGAGGACAATTCTGAAGCAATGTTCAGATCATTGGTCAAAACCGTAATGTTTCGCTTGGAGAGAATTTTTTTCGCTATGCACTGATTGGTCGGTCCATCACTTAAAAGTATAATGTCTCCATCCTCAATCATATGAAAAGCGATCTCACTGATCTCCAGACGGTCCTCAAAAAACGGATCATCTGTTGTGACTGAATCATCTTCAGTCTCATCATGATTATGATCCATCAGAATAGCGCCTCCATGGGCACGGGTGAGGAATTTCTCCTTTTCCAGCTTTTCAAGGTCCCGTCGGATCGTAACCTCGGAGACATTCAGCATAGCGCTCAAGTCAGATACATTGATATGTTTTTTGTCCAGCAATATTCCTTTAATTATTCTTATTCGTTCAGGTGCAAACATTCTAGCCTCCCGATACTCTTAAACCTGGTACGCATCCGATATGTTAAAACGAAAAACATTAATCCTTGCTGTTATATAAACCAAACTTTTGCAGCTTTCAATAAACTCGAATACCATCGAAATAGATAAAATAATTACATATATTATACATGAGTGAGTATTGGATTACAATCGATCATATGAAAAACGATATGATCGTTTTCGTTCATAAATGATCAAATCAATACAATTTGCCTCCGCGACACAGCTGTGATGCTGCAGTAAAGCTGTGTCGGCATGATAGAGGACTGGTAGATTTCAAAAAGAATCATGATGCAATTAACATTATTTTAATAAAACTATTGCTATTATGTTACGGATGTGATAATATTTGAATGTAAACGAAACCAAACGAACATTACGAAAAGAATTCATAATAAATATTAATAATTTTATTGATCTATGACGAATAAGATGTTAAAATAAATTATGTAAACTAATTTTATACAATTCAGTCACATTCATCTAAGTCATGGTCATGATTCAATAATCCTGCAGTATGGTCAAGCAATAGTTTATTACAACAAGCTTTTTGGATAGATTTTATCTGGAATATTCGTTTTTAGAGAGTTTGTAATAATGTTGTATCTAAAATGAACTGCTTTAATCAATTTCCTTTATTTTTATATAATTTATATAACTTAATACCGGTTACTTTTCTCCATGGGGAATCGCTATACAAAGCTATAGGATGCCCTTGGGCTGGAGAAATTAGTAATATATAACAAAATATGAAAAGTCGAAAGGGGAAGTCGGAATGAGAAAGATTTTAGCACTACTCGTTATGCTGGCTATGGTACTGTCACTTGCAGCTTGTGGTGGCGCAAGTGAGAAAGCGGCAGAAGCACCAAAGGCGGATGCGGCAAAAACAGAAGAACCTAAGGCAGAGGCTCCTAAAGCAGAAGGACAGAAGACAATCGGTATTGCAATGCCTACAAAGTCATCCCAGAGATGGATCGACGACGGTAACAACATGGTAAAACAGTTCCAGGAAAAAGGCTACAAAACTGATTTGCAGTACGCTGAAGACGTAGTAGAAAATCAGGTATCCCAGATTGAAAACATGATCACTAAAGGCGTTAACCTTTTAGTAGTTGCTTCTATAGACGGTGAAGCATTATCCGATGTGCTTCAAAAAGCAAAGGATAAGAACATTCCGGTTATCGCGTACGACCGTTTGATCAAAAAGACTGCAAATGTAGATTACTACGCTACATTTGATAACTTCAAGGTTGGCGTTCTCCAGGCTCAGGATATTGAAAAGAGATTAGGCCTCAAAGAAGGCAAAGGTCCTTTCAACATCGAATTATTCGGTGGATCTCCTGATGACAACAATGCATTCATGTTCTTTGACGGTGGAATGTCCGTTTTGAAACCTTATATTGATTCAGGTAAATTAGTTGTAAAGAGCGGTCAGATGGATATGAAGGTTTGTGCAACACTCAGATGGGACGGCGCAACTGCACAGGCTAGAATGGATAATCTCCTCAGCAAATTCTACACCAAAGACAAGGTTCACGCAGTTTTGTCACCTTATGACGGACTCAGCAGAGGTATCCTTTCCGCATTAAAGAGCGTTGGATACGGAAAGCCGGATCAGCCTTGGCCGATCGTTACTGGTCAGGACGCTGAAGTAGCTTCTGTAAAATCTATCATTGCAGGCGAACAGACTTCAACAGTATTCAAAGATACAAGAACTCTTGCTAAGAGAGCAGTTGCCATGGCTGATGCAATGCTGAAAGGTCAAAAACCTGAAGTAAATGACGAAAAGACTTACAACAATGGTGTAAAGGTTGTTCCTTCCTACCTGGAAGTACCTGTAGCAGTTGACAAGGAAAACTACAAGAAGGAATTGATCGATTCCGGTTACTACACTGAAGATAAGCTTAAATAAGTATAGTTAACTGTAATGATTTTAAAATAGCTTGGTGATGGCCTTAGGGCCATCACCAAATTATTTACTCTATAGTAAGGGGTTGGGGGTAAAATGTCGGATACCATTTCGGAAATGAAAAATATCACCAAAACATTTCCCGGTGTTAAGGCACTTAATAATGTAAACTTTAAGGTGAAAGACGGAGAGATTCATGCTCTGGTTGGTGAAAACGGTGCAGGGAAATCAACACTGATGAAGGTCTTAAGTGGTGTGTATCCGCATGGAACATATACTGGAGACATCATATACAAGAACAAGGTCTGTGAGTTCAAGGATATTAAGGATAGTGAAGCATTAGGAATCGTTATAATACATCAGGAATTAGCATTGATCCCCTACCTGTCCATTGCTGAAAACATATTTATGGGCAATGAGCAGGCCAAAAGCGGCGTCATCAATTGGAATGACACCATTACGCGTACTCGGGAACTTCTCGAAAAAGTCGGGTTGGAGGAATCACCCAAAACATTGATTACGAATATCGGTGTAGGTAAACAGCAGTTGGTGGAAATTGCGAAAGCACTTTCAAAAAAGGTAAAGCTTCTCATATTGGATGAGCCGACTGCAGCTTTAAATGAGGATGACAGTGAGAATTTGTTGAATCTGCTGCTGGAATTTAAAAAACAGGGAATATCATCAATTCTTATTTCCCATAAATTGAATGAAGTGTCCAAGGTTGCGGATTCCATCACCATTCTTCGTGACGGAGCAACCATAGAAACATTGAATGTTGAAAAAGATCAAATCACTGAAGATAGAATTATAAAAGGCATGGTAGGCAGAGATCTGGTTCACCGCTTCCCGCACAGGGACGTACCCGTAGGGGAAATCATGTTTGAAGTAAAGAACTGGAATGTGTATCACCCTCTGCATGAAGACCGGAAGATCATTGATGACGTCAGCTTTAATATAAGGAAAGGCGAGGTTGTCGGTATTGCCGGATTGATGGGGTCAGGAAGAACAGAACTGGCCATGAGTATTTTCGGAAGATCCTACGGGAAGAAATTCAGCGGTCAGGTTTTCAAGAACGGGCAGGAAATATTCCCGACCAACGTAAATAAAGCGATTGATAACGGAATCGCCTATGTAACTGAGGACAGAAAGAATTACGGGCTGATTTTAATTGATGATATCAAGAGAAATCATTCCTTGGTGAACCTTAAAAAGATTTCAAAAAATTATATAGTAAATGAAAACCTTGAGATACTCGAAGCAGAGAACTATCGTAAGAAGCTTAACATCAAATGCTCGAGCATCCTGCAAAAAACCGTAAACCTGAGTGGCGGCAATCAGCAAAAAGTTGTTTTGAGCAAGTGGATTTTTGCTGAACCGGACATACTAATATTGGACGAACCCACCCGCGGTATTGATGTAGGTGCCAAATATGAAATCTATACAATCATCAACCAACTGGCAGCGGAAGGGAAGGGCATACTGCTGATCTCCTCGGAACTTCCTGAAATACTTGGGATGAGTGATCGTGTCTATGTAATGAGCGAGGGGAAAATCACCGGAGAGCTTAGCCGTGAGGATGCATCTCAGGAAGCAATCATGAAACATGTTATTAACCAAAAGCAGGGGGTAATGTAATGGAAACTTTAAAACAAATGTTTAAGAACAACATCAGACAATATGGTATGTTGATCGCCTTAGCAGTCATCATGATCTTTTTCCAGATAGTGAGCGGTGGGGTTTTGCTCAGACCGTTGAATGTAACCAACCTGATTTTGCAGAATGCCTATATTTTGGTTTTAGCCATCGGAATGCTGCTGGTCATCGTTGCCTTCCACATTGACCTTTCTGTCGGATCTGTAGCAGCCTTTATCGGAGCCTTGGCCGGCGTCTTTATGGTTACCTGGAAGATGAACTTTATTGCAGGTATTATCCTTTCATTAGTGATCGGCGGACTTGTTGGAGCATGGCAGGGCTGGTGGGTTGCATACTTAAAGATCCCGGCGTTTATTGTTACACTGGGCGGTATGTTGATTTTTAGAGGTTTGACCATGGTTACCCTGAATGGTACTTCTTTGAGTCCGTTTCCTGAAGGTTTTCAGAAGATTGCTTCCGGCTTTATACCTGACTTTTTTGGCGGCAAAGGTATCCATATTACAACGCTGATTGTCGGCGTGATCGCTACAATAATCTATATTTTCTATGAATTGATGAACAGAAAAACACAAAAGAAATACAATTTTGAAGTTGTTCCGATGGGCTTCCTCATCGCGAAAATCGTCCTGATTTCCGCAGCGGTGAACTTGTTTACTTACTCTTTGGCAGCATATAAAGGTATTCCTAATGTTTTGATACTTTTAACAATATTGATTGCAATCTATACTTTCGTGACAACAAAAACAGTCGTAGGAAGACATATTTACGCTCTGGGAGGAAATGAAAAGGCGGCAAAATTATCCGGTGTTAAAACGCAGCGCATTGTTTTCTGGGTATTCGTAAATATGGGTGTGATGTCTGCACTATCAGGTCTCGTGTTTACCGCAAGATTGAATGCTGCAACACCAAAAGCGGGGAATGGTTTTGAATTGCTTGCCATTGCATCCTGCTTTATCGGAGGTGCGTCCACAGCCGGCGGTATCGGTACAGTCATGGGAGCCATCATCGGTGGTCTTGTTATGGGTGTTATGAACAACGGTATGTCTTTGATGGGTGTTGGTATTGACTGGCAGCAAGCGATCAACGGTATGGTACTGTTACTGGCGGTTGCTTTCGATACTTTCACAAAATCAAAAGCATCTTAATCTATGAGAGAAGTTATGAATTTGTTGAATTATATTGAAATGTGATGATAGAAAGGGGTAAACCGGGAAGTGGAGACGGTTTATTCCTTTTTGTCGTGTAAAACAACTGTTTTTATGGATAGTTCATAGAGGATATGATTTATAATTTTTTTGGTTACATAAAGAAGGAATTGTTTGTTTTGTATCGAATTTAATACATAAAGCGGCGGGCAAAAAGTTTGCTAAGCAGCTGATAAAAAGCATTTCTCTAGTATTAGCATTAACAATTTCTTGAAAAATCTACAGACCTGTTCAACATTCATTAAAACCACAAAATAGATAACTGCCAAAAGAATACCTGCGATTTTACTCTGACGATGAAAGGGGAAAAAGCATGCAAAAAACCAGGGAAAGGTTCTCTTTCTTGAACTCGAATTCTTCACAGGAAAAGGAGAGTTTTAAAAAGTTTGTTCACAGCCTGAAATTCAACAGCATCGGTGTAAAGCTCACTCTGTCCTTCCTCGTAATGATTGTTCCAATCATCCTTCTTGGGGCTATTTCTTACAGCAAATCCAAGGCAATCATGAAAGCGAGTACGGTAGAATCATGCATTAGTACAGTTAAACAAACAGAAAAATATCTTGGTTTGCTGTTTTCAAACGTAAGCAATACTTCGAAGCAACTGGCAACGAATAATACGCTGCTGGGCATGTATTCAAGCGCTCATACGGACTACAATTCGGTTGAGTTTGATACCCAAAAGGTGCAAGTAGGAAAGCAGATCAATGCTTATCTATCAACCAATGAGAATATTGCCGGAATACTGATCGCATTCAAGCCTGGAGCGTCTATTTTTAATCATGGTACATATGCAGGAAGCAATGAGGATCTATCAGTAGAAAATATCAAAAAAGGCCAATGGTTTAGAAGCTTCGAAGACAAAAAGAAGACTTCCGGATGGGTTGGACTTCATCAGGAATTGGACAAACTAGGTGACAGGGAGGATGCAAGTACAAAATATGCTGAAAGACTTCAATCGGGCGCTTATATCTCGTATGTCTCCAATGTTGCGATTCAATCGGTGGAAAGGCAAAATGCGCTGATTATCATGGACCTGAAGCTTGAACCGATCTATGAACTGCTTCAGAATATAAACTTTGGCCGCGGGTCCGAGATTCATATGGTGATGCCGGATGGCAGGGATATTGGCTTTGTGATTGACCCGAAAACCAACAAGCCGCAAAAAGCTTCTGCAGAAATTTCCAATGCACCTTTTTATAAGGAGATACTACGCAGTCAGGAAAAGCAGGGATCCAATACCATATCCTACAATGGCAAGACCAACCTGATGGTGTATAGTAAAATTGGAGATACGGGAATTGCGCTGATAAGCCTGATTCCGCAATCAAACCTTCTTTTAGCTGCGAAAGAAATCGCAGGAATCACCTGGATTCTTGTAATCCTTGGCATTATCGCAGCGCTTGGAATGGGACTTTTTGCAGCGCTGGATATCGGCTTGGTGATCAATAAAGCAGTAAGCGTTACTAACTGTGCTGCTCATGGTGATCTTACCGTGACCGTAGAATGCAAAAGAAAAGATGAGTTTGGAATTCTGATGAGCAGTATCGGTGAAATGGTCAATAACATGAAAAAGCTCATAGGGAATGCTTCGGATATCTCAAAAAAGGTGGAAGAGTCAACCCAGACAATGACTACTTTCACACAGGAAGCATCCGAGGCTACGCAAGAGATCGCAAAGGCAATCCAGGAAATCGCTTCCGGCGCATCAAGCCAGGCCGAAGATGTTGAAGAAGGTGTGCAGAAAATGGAACACCTTGCGATTAAAATAGCCAATGTATCAGAAAAGACGAAAGACATTGAAGTGCTGTCCGGTGATACCATGAAGCTCACAAAATCCGCATTGGATTCCATACGGATCTTAAACAGCAAGTCCAATGAAAATTCACAAATTGTAAAGACCATCCTGGAGGATATCAATACCCTTGGGGAGCGTTCAAAGTTCATCAACAATATTGTGAAGGTAATCAACGGTATTGCTGATCAAACCAACCTTCTAGCTTTGAATGCAGCGATAGAAGCGGCAAGGGCGGGAGAAGCGGGAAAAGGGTTTGCGGTGGTTGCGGATGAAGTAAGACACCTGGCGGAGCAATCCAGAGAAGCGACAAAGGAAATCGGACAGATCGTAAGCGAGATTCAGCGGCAGACAACGGATACGGTGGAAAAAGCCAAGGTAACGGAAGAGGTGCTGACATCACAGAATCAAGCAGTTGCTTCTACTTTGGGAGTCTTTGAAAACATAGAACGGGTGATGAATAGCATGGTGCTCTGTGTGGGACATATTATGTCCAGCATAGAGGATATGGAAAAGGCCAAGGTTGAAACGATGAGTACCATGGAGAATATTTCTGCAGTATCGGAGGAGACTGCGGCCTCAGTTGAAGAAGTGACGGCTTCAACCCAGCAGCAGCAGGCAAGTATTGATGAAATGGCAGTCTTTGCAGAGAAGTTGAACGAGGCAGCCAAGGAGTTGACAGAAATCATCAATAGATTTAAAGTATAGAACTAAAAAAGGGGTATGATTCCGTTTCGGAATCATACCCCTTCTTAAACTTATTACCTAAGTTTCCAAGCAATTTCATTCCATCTGAGTTCATTACGGAAAGAAGGAATATTAGTGTTCTTGTTGATCAATACACATTCAACGCCAACAATTTCAGACCAATCCATAAGGTCCTCAGCAGTGACGACGAAGGAGAAGCTGGTGTGATGTGCTCCGCCTGCAAGAATCCATGCTTCTGCAGCATCACGCAGAGAAGGCTGCGGCTTCCAGAGAAGTCTTGCAACCGGAAGCTTCGGCATCGGTATTTCCGGCTGAATAGCATCGACTTCATTCACAATGAGACGGAAACGGTTCCCCATATCGATGAGGGAAGCGCAAACAGCAGTGCCTGCAGCACCGTCAAATACCATACGGGCAGGAGCTGCCTTTCCGCCGATGCCAAGAGGATGAACTTCGATTCTGGGGCGTGTGGCTGCAACGGTAGGACATACTTCCAGCATGTGGGCACCGAGGATCATTTCATTGCCGGGTTCCATATGATAAGTGTAATCTTCCATAAAGGAAGTTCCCTTGTTTCCAGCCATGAGTTTCATGACTCGAACCATGGCAGCTGTTTTCCAGTCACCTTCACCGCCGAAACCATATCCTGCTTCCATCAGCCTTTGTACTGCAAGACCCGGAAGCTGCTTCATTCCATGGAGATCTTCAAAGGTAGTTGTAAAGGCACCGAAGTTACCTTCTTTTAAGAAGCCTTTCATACCGAGCTCGATACGAGCCTGTTCACGGATGGAATCTCTTGCAGCACCGGCCTCTTTCGCTTCAGGAGCGATGTCATACAATTCTGCATATTCAGCCATGAGTTTGTCGACTTCTGCATCTGAGACTTCGTTTACGCGCTTTACAAGATCGCCGATGCCATAACCGTTGACAGCCCAGCCGAATTTGATTTGCGCTTCAACTTTATCGCCTTCAGTTACTGCAACTTCTCTCATGTTGTCACCAAAACGTGCAACCTTGAGATGGCGTCCTTCTTCATAAGCAACAGCTGTGCGCATCCAGGCTCCGATACGGGAGCAGGTAGCGGAATCTTCCCAATATCCAGCAATTACTTTGCGTGCAATGCGCATACGAGCTCCGATAAATCCATATTCACGGTCACCGTGGGCTGCCTGATTCAGATTCATGAAATCCATATCGATGCTGTCCCAGGGAATATCGCGGTTAAATTGGGTATGGAGGTGTAATAAAGGTTTATTCAACTCGGACAATCCTGCAATCCACATTTTTGCCGGGGAAAAGGTATGCATCCAGGTGATGATTCCTGCGCAGTTTTCATCGGAATTGGCAGCTACGCAGATATTGCGGATTTCATCCGGTGTCTTTACAACGGGTTTAAATACCACTTTAAAAGGGATGGATGCATTATGATCCAGACTGTCTGCAATGATTTTTGAATGCTCCTCAACCTGCTTCAGGGTTTCAGGTCCGTATAAGTGCTGACTTCCGGTAACGAACCAGAATTCAAACTGCTTTGAAAATATCATGGTGACTCCTCCTGTGGCTTTTATTATTGGTCTTTTATGATATAATTATTATGTACACACAACATTGACATGTACGTACAAGTTGTATGATTTAATTTTACACCTTCCCAATCATGATTTCAATAGAAAAATATAATGTTTGGGAGCTAAATCATAGAGGAATTGATAAAAATGCCAAGTCAAAATAATTAAGTAAAAGGTAAAAAAAGTTGAATGCTCATCCGTTACAGTTCGAATATAATTAGAATCAGGAAGTTGAGACAACGGACACAAGATGGGAAATCTTCTTAAGTGTACTTTGTCGGACTGTCCGAATGAAACTCATGTTAAGTCCTTTGACGTCGGGGAACTTAATATGAAAATGATGAAAACATTATAAGGAGGAGTTCGAATTGAAAAGAATTACAGCTTTATTACTGGTATGTGTATTCATGGTAACCATGGTTCTTTCAGGATGCGGTGCAAAGACTGAAGCGCCAAAGGCTGAAGAGCCCAAGAAGGAAGCAGCTAAGGCAGAAGAACCTAAGAAGGAAGCTGGAAAGAAAACAACTTTGAATTTCTGGACATTCCAGGAATTGCATAAAGGCTTTATGGACGATGCGGTTGCATCCTGGAACAAAGCAAATCCAGACAAGCAGATTGAATTGAAAACAGATGTATATCCTTATGATGAAAACCACAACAAGCTTTTAATCGCTTTACAGTCCGGAACAGGTGCTCCTGACATTGCGGATATCGAAATCAGCAAGTTCCCGAACTTCCTGAAGGGAAGCAAGCCCGGTTTGGCTGAATTAAACAGCGTTGTTGATCCTGTGAAAGATAAATTGATCATGGGTAGAATGGATAACTACGCAAAAGACGGTAAATATTATGGCGTTGACTACCACGTAGGCGCTCAGGTTATCTACTACAATACAGAAATTCTCGGCAAAGCCGATGTTAAAGTAGATGATATCAAAACTTGGGATGATTATGTAGCTGCTGGTAAGAAGGTACTTGAAAAAACCGGTAAGCCGATGACGACCCTGGAAGTGACTGAACACTGGTCCTATTATCCGTTGATTGCGATGCAGGGATCCGATTTCCTTGATAAATCCGGAAATCCTCAATTGGACAATGATGTAAACATCAAAACTTTGTCCTTCCTAAAAGATATGCTCTACAAAGATAAGATCGCAGTACCGGCTCCTGGTGGATTCCACCACGCTGAAGAGTACTGGGCATGGATGAACAAAGGCAATGCAGCTTCCGTATGGATGCCGATGTGGTATATGGGAAGATTCACACAGTATATGCCCTGTCTCTTATA
>JAOAAU010000104.1 GCA_026418695.1 Clostridia bacterium | reverse complement strand
CAATACTTGCATCTGACGCTTTTGCTACTGCCGTTCCGCTCAGCGGAGCAGCTTTTATATATTACCACGCTGTCATTACCTTGTCAACACTTTTTTTCTTGACTCTTTCTTCCAGCGCTCTCACTCACAGCCTTTGCTCTTCGTGTTCGCGCCGTCAGCAGCGACAGCTATAACAATATAGCACGGGGAACAATACCATACAACTGATAAAAATCTGGTTTATGCTGATCTAATCGATCTGCATGTTTCATTCTCTAGTTTAATAGAGTATTCTGCTATAGGGTATTTTATGCTCATTTTATAAACTTTTTTTGTAATTTTATATTACCTAAGTCTGAACAGGCGTATTTTATCATTTATATCTATAAGGCCGCCAAATACTCAGAACATTTCTCAACGCATTCAACACAGGATAGCGTTCTGGCTTGACGTATATCATTGCATTTTAATGATCCGGCACATCCTGAAAAATATTGTTCAAGCTCTGCTATCCTTTTTGCATCCCCGCAGTGCTCCAGGATATATTTCACTGCATAAAAGGCGCCGCAAACCCCACCAGGAGCTCGGCCACCTCCATAAGCTCTAAACAATTCAACTGTATCTTCATCTAATTCATACTTTTCCTGAAATGCACTGATAACCGCTTGCGCACAGTTCATCCGCTTGCATCCCGCTTGTCCGAGATAATTATTCACTGCAGTTTTAACCGGCATTGTGACCTCCAATATCGTAAAAATTCTATAATTTCTTTAATATAATAAGTCTTATTTTACTACACCAAAAACGATCAATGAAAACATTGCAATCCCCACAACCAGCCTGTAGTATGCAAAAGCTTTTAAAGAGTGTTTACTGAGAAACTCAAGGAACTTCCCTACTACAATGAATGCTACAATAAACGAAACAATGAATCCGACTACTAAGGCAATCCATTCAAGCTGGGTCATTGACGAGAACCCCTTTAACAACGAATATCCCGTAGCTGCAAACATTGTTGGAATTGCAAGGAAAAATGAAAACTCTGCAGCTGCTTTAACAGACAATCCTACCATCATACCTCCAATGATCGTTGAAGCAGACCTGGACATTCCGGGGAAAAGAGACATGCATTGGGCCAAACCGATCAGCAAAGACTTTTTGCCTCCGATCTTAAGCATGTTGTCATGTTTATGTGCTGTAAAATTTTTTTCTACCACAATCATCATTACCGCTCCCACCACCAAAGCAATGGATACGGTCATGGGAGAAAAGAGATATTTTTCAATGTAGTCTTTTAAAAGAAAAGCCATCATTCCCGAAGGCAGAAAAGCGATCAACATCCAAACCCAAAGTTTGAAGCCCCACTGTCCGGGTTTTAAGTTTTTGAAAGATTCAAATATTCTTTGCCTATAATAGAAAACAATCGCAAGTATGGCTCCCAATTGAATCACAACTTCGAACAAGACGGCAAACTTCCCGGTAAAATTAATAAAATGTCCGAACAAAATCAAATGTCCGGTTGACGAAATCGGAAGAAATTCCGTGATTCCTTCTACGATTCCAAGTAGAATTGCTTTTAATATTAGGTCCATAATCATTTCCTTTCAGAATAACGTTGATGCTTAGCAGATAACGCTTCTTATCTCAACTTCCTTGATTTCCTTTCAATCAAGTTCATCCCCCACATAGAAACTGCACCATATATAAGAGATAAGTAGCATAAAGCAACTATAAATTCAGCGTTTTTGGGATTGAGTCCAAAGCTTTTCATCAAATACGGCTTTATTAAATAACTGATGAGGACTTGGAATACAATGAGGATACCTATCACAATAATAAACGTTAAAGTTCTATTCCTTTTCATCATTCAAATCCTTACCTGCATTATCAATATTACACTAATCATAATGGATTCATGGTTTACGTTCAAGCATGAAACCAAATCTTAATATTCTTGTTAAAAGATTTCTTATTTATAAAGGAGATAATTTAAAACAAAATCCATTGATAAAAAGTTAAACCCTCCATTTAATCACCAGACTTAATGATCTCATTATAATGAACTTAAAACAATATGGAGGTATTAAAAATGGAAAAAGAGTTACTATTGCAAAAAATTGAGAAGGACTTGAACGAGCTGTGCGTTCAAGTGAATCATCGCCACGTAGGAAGCCCTGGAAATCAAAGGTCTACAAAATATGTCGCTGAAAGATTTTCATCAGCCGGTCTCTCCGTACAAATGCCTGAATTTGACTGTATTGACTGGAATGAAGGGAAAGTACGGTTAAGGGTAGGCAGTACGGAAGTTCAGGCCTTTATCAGCCCCTACTCTCTATCCTGTAATATCAGTTGTAACTTTGAGGCAGCAGGAAATCTGAATGAGCTCATGAGCAAGGACTTTACCGGCAAAATCGCGGTTTTGCATGGAGAACTGGCCAAAGAACAATTGATGCCAAAGAATTTTATATTTTATAACCCCGAAGAGCACCAGCAGATTATCAAGCTGCTGGAAGAAAAAAATCCTATGGCCATCGTTACTATTACAACGAAGGACTTTCTGGCGGCAGGTGCACTATACCCCTTTCCACTGATTGAAGATGGAGATTTTGATATCCCTTCAATATATACAACAGAAGAAGAGGGTAAAAAAATTATAAACCATCCTGACTCCATCATGCATTTGTCTATTGAATCCTTCAGAATTCCCTCAAAGGGTTCTAATGTCATTGGCTTCAAAGAGGGCCAAGTACCTAAAAAGATCACGCTTTGTGCGCATGTCGACACAAAAAAAGACACTCCCGGGGCGTTGGACGACGGAACCGGAATTGCGGTGTTATTGGCAGTTGCGGAGCTACTTAAAGAGTATACAGGGAAATATGGTGTAGAAATCCTTGCTTTCAACGGGGAAGATTATTATGCTGCATCCGGGCAGATGCAATACTACAATCAAACCAGCGGCCAATTTGACCAAATTGTTTTGAATGTGAATATTGATGGAGCCGGCTACAAACATGCCAAAACTTCTTATTGTACCTTGGAATGTGAGGGGAAAGCAGCTGAGATCATCGAAAGTGTTTTTTCCGGAAATGAAGAATTTGTCCGTATTGAACCATGGATTCAGGGTGACCATATGATCTTTGCAATGAACCAGGTTCCGGCCATCGCAATTGCTTCTGAAAATCCTTATGCAATTTCTGCAGAAATTACACATACACCCAAGGACACCTTGGAAAATGTTGATATGGGAAAAGTATTTGAAATTGCCGTTGCTATTAAAAATCTTATTGAGGTATGGAATAAGAACTTATAAATCCATACAATAGTAGATGGCTGTCGCTCGGTGCAACAGCCATTTTTATTATTCGTTAGTGTTTTTTTAATACATCAAGGTTTATTTTTTTCTTTCAATCCATTCATTGATTTTATCCTATTAACCTCTCCTGCTGGGAGGGGATAAAGGTGAGGCTATCTTGGAGAAAGGCTTGAGATGAGGGTTAAAACATCTAAATCAAATTATTTTTTACCGCAAATACGGCTAGCTGTGTCCTATCCTTCAGCTTAAGCTTTGATAAAATAGCGGATATCATGTTCCGTACGCTTCCTTCACTTAAAAACAATTCCCCTGCAATTTCTTTATTATTCTTTCCAAATACGATGAGTCGGATGATGCTGATCTCCCGCTCCGTTAGTTGAATATTCAGGTCCGGCTTCTGCTCTTCATTGGTTGTTTTGTCTGAATTCAACTGTTTAAAAACCGTTCCAAAGGCGTCTTCATGAATTACCCGCAGCCCTTTGGCAATGCTCTTTACTGTCAGCAGCAATTCCTCTGTTTCTATATCCTTTAGTACGAATCCATCCGCCCCGTTTTTGAGCGCACTGGCTACATTCTCATCATCATTGAAGGTCGTTAAGATCATAATTTTTATGGTACTGAATTTCTCTTTAATTCTTTTTGTTGCCTCAATTCCATCGCAGACAGGCATCACAATATCCATCAGGACTACATCCGGGTGTAAGCGCTCACACAATTCAAAAGCCTCTTTACCATTGGCAGCACATCCCGCAACCTGAATGTCAGGGTCTTGCTCAATAATGAATTTGATCCCGTTCCGGATCACTGCCTGATCGTCTGCAATCACAACCTTAATCATTTCAACCCTATCCTTCCGCGGATTTCTCTATTTGCTCCTCTTGGTTCAAGGGAATGTCCGCATAGATGTTAAATCCTTTTTCTCCATCAGAGCCATAACGGATCATCCCGTTCAAATCCTTAATTCGCTGCTCCATGCCGGCTAGACCGAATCCTTTGTTGATTGAGCCTGCACCGATTCCGTCATCAGCGATAAACAGCTTGATACGGTCATTGGCCTGCCCGATATAAATGGTAACATTCTTTGCTTTACCATGGCGAAGTGCATTCGTAAGTGCTTCCTGACAAATCCTGAACAATGCATTTGAATATATTGTATCATTTTCAGGGCTGAATCCGTCAACAGTCAGTTCAACATTCACCCCGGAAATTTTGAATTCCTGAATCAAACCATCTAATGCGTTTTGAAGACTGCTGGCTGCAAGCCTTTCCGGAGACAGACCTTTGATGGACCTTCTTAATTCATTTAATCCGCCTTTTGCAATACCAAGGGCCTCTGTTATCTTTTCTTTTGTTTGAGCAGGATCTGTCTCGCAAGTAATACTGCTTACTTTCAGCAATGTGATCAGTACCGCCATGGTATGTCCTAAAGTATCATGAACATCCCGGGCAAAGCGGTTTCTCTCCTTTTCAATGGTGAGTTCCTTCACTGTCGAAGCATACTGTTCCAGTTGAATATTCACTGCCGTAAGTTCCTGATTCATTGCCATCAGTTCAGCATTCTTATCATTCAGTTCGTTGACCAATTCCTTATACTCCGTAATATCACTAAAGGTGATGATTTTTCCTGCAATCTCTTTATTCTTGAAAAGCAGAGGCTTGATGTCTACGGAATAATACCTTCTATCGCCCTCTGTCAGAATCAGTTCTCCTACAAAATTGTATAAATCCCGTCCATTGATAACGTCAATGGTTCGGCCTGATTCCCCCGTACCTTCAACGCTGGATTTTATCAGTTCCGTATACTTCGTGATGCTTTGACCTTTTTTAACTACTCCAAAAGGCTTACAAAATTCTGAAAACGCCTGATTGAAGAAAAGAATCTCATTAGAGTCCCCGGTCACAACAATTGCCTGTTTTAGACTCCCTGCCAGGTTTCGAAGAGCAGCAGGGATAAAGTCCATGAATCGGTATCTGAAAGCAGCCACAGCAATAATCAATGCGCCAATCGAAAATCCTACGGGTGTTGGGTCAAAGCCTGGAATCAGCCTGCCTTTTCTTAAAACAAACAGCCAATAATCCTGAGTCAATCTTAAAATCAGTGGAACCAGGGCAGCGAGTAAAACAAAAATGGATTGCTTTCTGGGATATCCTTGTTGTTCAAATATGTATCTTATTAAAATAAATACTCCCAATGCACAGAATGTATATTGCATCACCGGGATCCAGGTATAAATTCCTCCAAGGCCGGTTATGGTGGGTATGAAGCCTTTTTTGAAAGCAAAATAGTAATAGGCTAATGCAGGTGGAACGATCAGAACAGGTACGAAGTATTTCTGATAGGCTTGAAAAAGCCTTGTATAGGCAAGGCAGAATACAAGCCAGGCAATACCGATAAAGCACGCATTATAATACCCGATATAGAACAGATAATTATACCCAAAAACCAATTCGGATCGTGATAAAGTATTGTACTTTGTTTCATAAAAGTCTAAAACAATCCCGTGAATGGACCAGAAAAAAATAATGCTTTGAAGCCATAAATAGCTGAACAAAAGCGGGCCCATCCTTGACTTAATGAGAAAAAAGATACTTAAGACTAAGGAAAGTGCAGCAGAAATCAGGTATATCGTTATCTTTATATCGCTTTCAATCCACATAAACCCTCACAAAATTTAAAAACATGCCTTTATTTTATCTCAGAAGCATGCGAATGAACAGGGGCCGCTTAATATCTACCGCATCATAGTTGCAAAGTTCATGGCAGCAAAAGCAGCGGATGCACTTATTCAAATCCACCACAGGCTTCCCATTTTTCATTTCAATGACTTTCGGGGGACAGCTTTTAGCACATACACCGCAGCCTTTACATACATCCATCTTGAAGCAAGGGTATGGCTTGATAATTCTATTCAAGGCTTTGGTGACAAACTTCGGCAGAAGGATATTATAGAAATTAAAAGCCACCTTGACCGTAGGCTTCTTAAAGTCCATAACTCTTACCTTCTCAAGGCTTTCTCCAAGGATTTCAATGTCCTTGATATTAATTGTGCAAAGGCCTCTTGCTGCAGATCTTTGGATTGTAGGTACTTGCTCCGGTTTCAAACCGATAATATTGGTTGCAGCTACATCCAGAGCGTAGGGATTGGCGCTTGAAATTACAAGTCCAACCTTTTTAGGTGTTCCGTTTGTCGGACCATAGCCTTCCATCCCAATGACTGCATCCATCACAGTCAGTACCGGCTTGGCGAACATACAGATATCAATGAGCAGATCGGCAAAATCTCCAGTATCCTCAAACCTCAGATGGTATTCCGCTTTAAAGCTTCCCGGGATGATCCCAAAAAGATTTTTCACCGCCCCGCTGTAAACCGTCATCATGTGGGTCTTGATCTTGGGAATGTTGATGATTTTATCTACTTCCAGTACTGGCCGGATGGTCTTAATATTCTTCATGATCTTTCCTTCGGGATAAGAAACGTCGATCATATCCGTATTATAGCTGAGCTCAGCACCGCTCTTTTCAGCAGCATCCTTCATTCCGCAGGTTTCATAGACCGCTTCCAGGGTTCCCTTGGTATAGAAATGATACCCTCCCGGGCTATCTCCAATGATGGGCTTGCCGCCAGCTTCAATCACCAGTTCTGCCAGTGCTTGTGCGAAGGAAGGATGGGTTGTTGTAACCTTCTCGGGCTTTCTTCTCATCAGCAGGTTTACCTTCAAGAGTACCTTTTCTCTAGGCTTCACAAAGGAAGACACCCCACCGAGATGCTCAATTGATTCCCTAATCGCACTTTTGACTTTTTCAATTTCATAGCTTTCACATTTCGCAATGGATACTTTGCTCACAATAGTCATGCCCCCCGAATTTTTCTCTCAACTTCAAATTCTTCTAAAGAATTCTTATACGATATAGAATATCTACAAACAGTCCGGCTGCAATAGCAAAAACAATATTAAAAACAATATAGAATATAAAATTTCTAAAACCCAGCAGTATTTTTACTGCACTCAGATTCGTAAGTTTTGTCGCAGGGCCTGTGATCATAAAAGCTACAGCAGAACCCGGGCTAATTCCGGCCTGCAGCCAAACCCGGATCAAGGGAATTGTTCCCCCGCCGCAAAGATAAACCGGCACTCCCAGGGAAGCCGCCAATAACACGCCGAATCCTTTGTTGCTGCTGAAGGCCGCTACAATTAAGTCCTTCGGAAAGTACAGGTCAAACAAGGCTGTTAGCAGAATTCCCGTTAGAAAGTAGGGAGCTGTAATGGTAATGGACTTGTTTAGGTCCCTGCCTAGCCGTTTTATGCCGGACTGCCCCTCTCCTGTCTTTTTTCGCTCTTCAAAATTTTCATAATTGAACAATTGCTTGTCTTTATAAAACACTTTTACCAGCATTCCGGCACACAAGCCGGCTAACAGGCATGCAGCCATCCTGAGTATTGCAATTGGGGTTCCAAGGGCAAAGCTTAACAGGAAGAGATTTGGATTCAGTAAAATCGAGCTAACCATGAAAGTAGCCAGGATATATTGAGGAACTCCTTTCCTCCCTAATACCGCGATCATTGGAATCGTGCCATACATGCACATTGGGGATACCACCCCAAGCACCGCGGCAAGAATTGCGAAGTCCAGTCTATACTTTTGAAAATTCAGTTTGGATACGGCTGTCTTGATCCATGAAGATAGAAAAACTGAAATAATGGAACCGGCAATGGTGCCGGCAATCCAATACGGAAATATTAACTTGAATTGTATCATCACCAGATCAAAGATCTGCACTATCTCGTTTGCAATAGGCATGGGATACCCCTATCTATTCTTTTCTTAATAGCTTTCGGATTTCTTAAACTGCATTTTGATCTTCTCAAGATCAGCACCCACAATTTTGATTTTACTGATATCGTTGATACCCAACCCCTTTTCTTGTGCTTGTCGAATATGTATCACCTGACCCACCTTAAAACCCATAAAGGTCAGTGCCGCTGTATCTGTTGCAACGGGGTCCTTTCCGGCCAGAACGATTTCTGAATTTATGGGAGTTCCACTGAACGGCATATTTCCTTCGCCCCCGATAATTCCGTCAATCACTGCAAAATCAGGTTTCCTGATCATATTCAAGTCGATGATTGAATTCGCGATTCCCCGGTTATGCAAGGCTCCTTTTCCTATAAACCCCACCCCGGACAGATTGGCTGGCGGAACTCCAAAAACATTTTTCAAGCTTAATGTAACAGTTGCCTCCGGATGTGTCTTAAGCTTTGCAGCGGAAATGACCACATCGGCATCCATATAGATTTTGGGAATAAAATATCCGATCTTTGTGAGTCCGTCCGCAGGTTTCAGCTTATAGCACTCTTCTTCTTTACAGTCATTGAAATCCAGGAGTTCAACCCCTTGAATAGTTTTATAATCCGAAGCATCTCCATCAAAGGATTTGTTCCAGGGCGAGCCATCTGCTACAATAATCCTCGAAGCTCCGCTTTCCTTTGCTATATTGGCAATCTCCTGTACAACCCTGTAGTCCGTTACAATCCCAGCCTCCGGCTTTGCTGCCCTAATCATGTTGGGCTTGATAATCACAGTATTGCCTGGTTTGATGAGCCCTTTCAGCCCTCCGGCATTATCAATGGCCTGTCTGGTTACTTTTGCGAAATCTTTTCCTCTTCCAATACCGACAACCGGATTGTTATCGGCAATCTGTGTGGCCTTTTTCATCTTTTCCTGCACATTTGCAGGTATATTCTCAGTCAGTTCCTCTTTTGGCTTTTCTTCTGCCTTAACATTATCCGCTGCTTTTACCTGTACTTGAGCTGATTCAGTTTTTTGTATGGCTTTTGATTCACTTACTGCTGCTGACGGCCTTTGTGAAGTAAAGTAACCAACGATTGCTGCAACACAAAGCCCTAAGATTGCCCCGTAAACCAAGATCATTTTGACTTTTCCCATTTCAGAACCCTCCGTTTTGTATGCTTAAATAATAAAAATGGATGACACCAGCAGCAGAATGATCAGGGAATAGTAGATATAGCATGCCAGGAAACCTCGAACGTTAAGAACAATCATCAAGCTAACTGCCGCTAAAAGATTAAAAAGTATGTTAATAGCTGAAGCAGCCAGTAAAAAAAGAGGTTTTACCGGTGCGTTATAGCTAAATAATATTTTTGCAGCAAAAGAACTGCTGGGATTTGAAAAAAACCAGGTGATCAAATCAAAAAATAAATAGGTATGAAACAAAACATTGGCTGCAGCTCCCAGGATGATATACGGTCCCGCAATATAAATTCCATTCCGGATTGTCTTGCTTATGTCAGGAAGTACTGTACTTTTGATCGCGAAATTCTCCAAAATTTCTCCCCTAAAAATCCTTTCCACATTTATACGGATTACTTTCGCGACAATCCCGGAAACCGCGCCTGCAACGAATGCGAGAATGATTCTGTTGATATTGGCCTCCAGGAAAAAATCCGCTTCAGTAAGCAGGACAGAGGTATTAATTAAAACGCTGGAAATAAGCAATGGCAGCACAAAGCATACCCTGACCCCTCCTTTTAAAGCGGTGGCCAGGATTGGAACCGCACCAATAGGGCCTAAGGGCAACAGGATTCCTCCTGTTGAGCTGAATAGTATTCCGATTAACTCAAAAGTCCGGCTCTGCTTTGGAAGTTCTTTATTCCGTTTAAGAATTGAATATAGCAATACTGACGACAGATAACCTGCAGTTAATTGAAGGATACTTAAAAATACAGCATTTCCGATTTTAAAAACCAATAAATTCATAGAACCTCACATAGAACTGCTTTTATAATTTCAGTGCTTCTTTTTTATAAGTTATGAACCACTAGAATAATTTTACATTTTACTCAATCCATATTGTAGATACCGATTGTAATGACCTTATCAGCAAGTTGTCACATTATTTTAAATAAAAAATGACAAATGTCATTTTTTCAACATTTATCATTTCTGCTTTGACTGATGGAATCAATTTAATACATACTTTTCTTTTCGGCATTAAAGATTAATGCACTTCGGCAGTGCTCAGCAATGACCTGACCAATTACTGTTTGCTTGTTTTAAATGGACTCTCGAAATCCATTTTGATCGCATTGATATCGGCGCCATTTATTTTTATGCTTTTTAGGTCAGCGATCCCCATGTTCTTGTCTGCCGCAAGTTTCACATGGTTTACTTCCTCCAGCTTAAAGCCCATAAAT
>JAOAAU010000010.1 GCA_026418695.1 Clostridia bacterium | reverse complement strand
GATTTGCGTATGGGGATTGGGTCTGCCACTCCTCCGTCCAGCAGCTCCATGCTGTTGATATGTACAATAGGCGATAAGAGCGGAATTGAACTGGAAGCTCTTAAAGCATCAAAATCCTTTTTCATTTCATCTTTGCTGAAGTATACTGCTTTCCCCGTTCTACAGTCGGTTGCTCCCACATAAAAGTCACAGTTTTCCTTGTAAAAGGTTTCAAAATCGAAGGGAACCAGCTTATTGGGAATTTCATCAAATATGAAATCCATCCCGAAAGCAGACTTTTTCAGAAGTAAGTTTCTTAAGCTCAAGTATCTCCAGTCTTTAACAAATCGGGTATTTACAATTTTATTCCTGCCTTTTTGGCGGGAAATATAGGATGCGGCGTTACAGGCTCCCGCCGATACCCCCACCACATAGTTGAAGTACAATCCTCTTTCAAGAAAGCATTCCAGGACTCCAGCGGTATATAACCCCCGCATTCCCCCGCCTTCAAGGACAAGACCTACTTTTTCCATTCTACTTCCTCCAAATACCCTGGTGTTCTAGATGATATCTATGTCGTTTTCGACTTAAATTCAACTTTTTATATTATATATGAAATCAGTGATTGGATAAAGCTTGAAATTTTCTATCTCTCTGCAGCCAATTAAGGAATACTTCCCTCGACCCCATCCAATTTAAGTAACCAAGATCTTGAATGCATTTAAAACGACTACCTCCAAAAAACGAGGTAGCCGTCTTCTTTTCTTAGTTTTGAATCAAACTCTTTTGCTTATTGACATAGTACTCGATTTTCGTATCAATCAGTGTTTCCATATCCCCAAATACTTGGGTCAATGCCAGTTTTACATCATCGCTTAATATGCTGAGGATCTTTTGCTTGCATAATTCAAAAGCTTCGGCCTGCGCCCCCGGATCAAAGAGCCCTGCCTGTTTCATTTTGTTGACGTAGGTCTGGGAAATGCACATTACACAGGTTTCAATAGTATTCTCGAAGATATCGATATATCTTTCGGTAGTGCTGTGGTCAATTTTATTCTCGATTTCTGAAGTCTTTTTTCTCAGAAATGCAATAAAATAACCTGCAACAGCAGTTAGCAGCGGAATTAATATCGTGGACAAGATCGTATTCAAAACATCGCTCATCGTCTATCTACCGTCCTTTCTCAGTCTATTGATCAAGCAGATTACAAAAGCTTCTGTTGCCGGTTTATCCAGGCTGCCGGAATGGTCCTCCTTCAAAATCCCTGCTGCCAGGAGTTCATCCTGTTCCTGCTTTGCCCAATGAGATTTGCTGATAGGATGATCAAATGCCGCCCTGGCAGAAGCAAAAGGAAAATATTTGCCTGGACAATCCGTTGAGTTTAGATCCCGATGACCCATAATACTCTTTACTGCAGGAAATCTGCTCTTGTTAAATCTGATTCTTTCCAGTAATGCATCCAGTTGCGCCTGGGGCATGCTCTTTTCTGCTGAATAATTTCCTTCACAGCAGATACCATAACCGACAGAATTTAAGCCAGAGCAATGAGCACCGATATGATCCCCTCTTCCGATATATACGGTTCCATCCTTTCGAATGTACTCGTTATATCCAAATCCGCTCCATCCATTAGCCAAATGCCATTGATGGATTTGTTCCGGTGCTGATGTTTCGGATGCCGAATGATGAATGATGATATACTGGATATTGTTGAGATTCAGCGGCGTCAATGTGCTTCGATATCTGAAGTTAGTTTGTATGACATTCATTCTTTTTCATCCTCCTTTCTTTGAATTACCTTTTGGCTATCGCAATAAAAAGTTCTTTAACCAGCTTCCGGTCCTTTGGATTCGGAGACAGGAAATAATGCAGCACCACTGCTATAGTCATATACGATATTATAAAAAGCAGCGGATTTAACCCAAAAGATTTCGCTTGAAACATCAACAGGCTTTCCGTAATCATAAAGGTCAGGATACAAGCGAGCTCTTTCAAGCTGTAAGGAACAATTCTGCATTTTCTTATAGCATAGACCGTTCGCGTACAAACCGAAACAACGCTTGAAACAAGCAGTCCCAGTGGAACAGCGAGTTCCTTGATATTCAAGCCCAGGAAAACTCCCATGGCCGACATGAAAACGATGAAGGCCAACACCTGGCTGAATAATTCAAATCTTTCCTCACCAATCATTTGGAACAGATTGCTGGTAGGTCCCGGTAACAGGGAAATAAAAGTAGCCGAAGACACAAGAAGAACTGTAATCCGAGCCTCTTCATATCCCGCCCCAAAAGCTTCAATGATCACCTCAGGATAAAACAGAACGGATAAAAACATGGGGATGATGATATAAATTTGCCACCTCGCCGCATTCCGGTAATTGATCTCAAGTTTTTTTTGATCTCCTTTGTGGAAGCACTTTGCAAAATCACTGAAAAACACTTTCACTGTCGGACCCGAGATAAAAGTCAGTATATTCCTGACCACAGCGGCTACAGAAAAGTAGGCTGTCTGTGCAGCTCCTGCTACAAAGTACTGCAGCATTCTTGGAATATTGGTGAAGGTATTGGCAAAAACCTCAATGAGCTGGAAAGTCATAACTTCCCGGACAGGATGTTTGACCTCCTCTCCCTGGGCTTTATAGTTCTCACGCAGTACAGCCAGCTTCTGTATGACAAAGCTGATGGCATAGGCTGCATAAGTACTGATCAATATGAAGACAAGACGCCCACCCAGGATACCTGCACAGAGAATGATAAAGACCAGTGTTAAAAACTTTAACAAAATATACTCTGTCGCTAATGCCTTTGAAATCTTATTCATCCCGAAAAGTGCCGCGTTTTCATCCATAAAGAGCTGCATGAAGAAAGTAAATATCACAATATAGAGCAAATCCTCATTTCTTGTAAAAAGGCTTGCAGCAAGTAATAGGGCAATGACCGGAAAGGTATAAATCCTTCTGAACTTTTTCAGAAATTGTTCAATATCGTTTCCGACGGCTACGTTCTTGATAATGAATTTAACCTTCCCCCCAAACAGCAGATAGAACAGCAGCATCCCTGTCCCAACCACATAGGCGTATCTTCCGAAAAGTTCGGGAGCCAGCCTGCGAGCCAGGTATAACTGAAGCAGCAGTTCAAAAACCGCACCGATCAGCTTTAAAAATGTGGCATTAAAGAAATCTTTAAACATGATCATATTCCTCACTAACCGCTTGAGTTTTCAGGGCAATGGCAATATATAGACTTACAATCTCAAGAACTCCCCGGAAAAGGGTTTCTCTATATGCAAGAGATATCACCAGGGTAAAGAGGTAAGTAATCAGAAGTATTTTGTACTGCCTTCCATCCCCATTTAAGAATAAAATCTTCTTTATCAGCTTGATGAAAAAGCACAGGTAGAGCATCAGCCCGCAAAAGCCGGTAGATATTGCGATGGTCGACCAGTTATTGTGAAAGGAAATGCATTCATTGACAGCTGCCAAAGAATACTCAAAGTCATAAAAGTAGTTCCTGTCCTCGGTCATATAAAAATCGAAATCATAGACTGACCGGATATCCCGTACCTTTCTCCCGATACCCTGACCAAAAAGGTTTTCCCGAATGCTTCGATTTTCAAGAAGTTTTAATGTATAGTCATTTTCTGCAGTTCTTCTTCCAAGGGAAACATCCATTCGAGTTTGTTCCCTGGCAGCAGCAGCGATCTTGCTGCCCCCCAGTACGGATATGATCCCTATAGCCAGGATCAAAACAAGAAATACCAATTTTCTTTTTGCAATAAAGTTCATGATTCTTCGAAGGTTCATCGCAACCGCAACCACAAAGGTTCCGGTGAAGATCAGAATATATCCCCTAATCCCAGACAAGATCACACTGGTTCCAAAAGCAAGTGTGGATAAAGCCACCACCCCTTTATCACAATACTTTTCAGACCAAAGATAGATCAGAAGGGGGAGAAATGCAACCGCCAGCCCCCCTCCAATGGGATGGTGGTTCATGGTAGCCTGTTGACTGGAGCCCCAAAACAGCAATGTCAAGGAAAAAGACAAATCCAGTACCGATATGCCTGCAACGCCACACAGCAGCAAATGTTTGGAGGTTCTAACCGGCTTATTATAACCGTCGAGATAAAGATAAGCAAAAGGAAACAGCAAGTGAATCATAAACACTGCGAAAACATCATGGTAATTGCTGATATTCGTAACAATATTGACTGCCAGCATCACAGCCAAGTACCCGGTAAACACAACATTAAAGGGTTTGTTCCCGAGACTGTATTTTCTATAATGCAGCAGGAATAGTGCCGCCATTGTCAAAATAAACGCAGGAAAAGGAATATCATATTCCTGATACACCATCAATACAATGATAAACACTAGTGAATTCAGCATATTACTGATGATAAATTCTCTCTTGAGAAGGTATGCAATGATAGGAATAAGAAATAATAGCAATACCATAGTGTGCTCCAATCCGCTAATGCTGTGTTTAAGCTTTGCTGCTAAAAATCCTCTCTAAAAACACTTCATACATATTTCTCGAAACTGCCCTCCACCGGTCAAACCTTTGCTGATAGCTCTGATAGCTGATATCTTCAATGTTTTCGATGAAGTGTAAGACTTCCTCAGGCTTGGTGACCATTTTCCGCTTCAGATGCCCTTTCAAATCAAGACTGAGATAAAATCTGGGGAGCTCCCACTGCAATTCATCCAGCAAATATTCAAATTTATGGTCATAAATCACCGGAACAAACTTTTTCTTATAGAGTAACGCAAGGATCACTCCATGAAAGCGTTGGGAAATCACCATCTGGGACTTTCTGATCACTGACAGCTTTTCTTCTATCCTTTCGGAAGCAATTTCAATCGAGGGATAAAGAAGTTTTAGCTTATGGGAAAAGGCTCTATCTTCGGGCTCCTTAAAGGGAACCAACACAACTCTGTTCCCGGAATCAGTGAGTTTGCCGACAATGGCCTTGTAAAATTCAAGCGTATCCTGTTTTTCACTGCCCTGGGGAACTATTGCATACTCAAAACTTTGATTGCTCCATTCCGCCCCTCGCACCCCCGCCAGAACGGATTCCCAAAAACAAGGAACCACGTCGGCACAGATCATTCCATCCCTTCCTTTGATTCCGGCATTTTCTCTGCTGCCGGAATCCCTGAAAATGCTGCCGCCGCTTTTTGCAAAAATCCATTGAATAACCCTTGAATTCCGCTGCAGCGGGTCAACCCCGATCCCAAAGAAAATGTAGGTCCTGGCTAGAACCCTTAAGAAGAGATATTTCAAGGCAGTTTTATAATCATCTTTGGGAAACAGTCCTCCGCCCCCAATGATCAGAAGTGATTTTTTGTTTCCTTTCACCATATACCATAGAAGGTTTTTAATGGTAAACTTCCCCAGATAGTCTTCAGCACCTTTATTGGCCAGGAAACGAACCTTGGCATACCGGGAGAAAACTTCGTTTTCCGCCAGCATGATCAGATCGTCCCCCAAATTTCCCATTCCAAAATAGCCGTATATAAAAATTTCATTCTCCATCAGAAGATCTCCCCCCTGGATCAGCTCCATAGAATCTATCCATCATCTCACATCATCAATTTTAGAAACTTATCCGCGTTGGATTTATAGTAAAACACCTTTAAAAAGCTTTGTCGTGCATTCATTGAGTACTCCTCCAGGCTGTGCTTTATTTCTGTTGCAGCTTCATTGATTTCAGTCATACTGCTGTCGGGAGATATTAATCGTCCATTGTGTTTATCCCTTACAAACTCCGGAAAGCTTCCGACATCTGCTGCGATTACCGGGGATCCGAACATGAATGCCTTCCCCAAAACACCGCTTTGATTGATCTTGCTGTAGACATTCCAGACGCAAAAGCTTTCATTGTAGCACCCATTGATCTCTTCGCTGGAAAGGTCCTTTCCCGAAAGCACCTTTACTTTTTCCTCTGCGATGCCCTGCCGGATTTCTTCATCCAGCAGCAGCTCTATATTGGATCTTGTGGCAATGAGGAACTTAAAGTCAACATGGTTTCTTAACCCGTATTTGACAAATTGCAAGTATTTCTTGAATTGATGGACCTCTACTGCATTCCCGATAAACGAAAAGTATTTCTTAATGGAAAAATCAATCTCTTCTCTTTTCTCATCCCTAAAGATCAAAGGATAGCGGCTGCAGTTTTTGTTATATCTGAATTCGTACCCTTTATAATTCTTCAGTGCGTGGAGTGATGGCAGCAGGACCCTGTCGCAGTATCTCAGCAAAAGCTCTGAGCATTTATTTGCGACCAGTTTTTTTAGTCCCTCTCTAAACCCCTCCTTCACCAAATTCCTCACGCCATCCCAAGGTTCATGATAAACATAAAAGATCTTCGATCCGTATTCGCGCTTGAACTTCCGGGCAACCAGGGGATTCTCCAACGCCGCATTATAAAAAAGAGCAATTTCGGGATACGGGTATTTGATCTCACTATCCGTAAAAACAACACGCACGCCGGGGTCTTCTTTCAGAAAATCACGATAGCCTCTGTTCACATACAAAACGGGCTGAAAGCCCAACTCTTCGAGCATACTGTAAAAGGCAACCAGATGAGAATAGTGCCCCGGAGAGTATTTTAGTGAAACAATATATACGTTCATAGGACGCCTCCAACTTCCAAGGGTTATTTTCAATTTAAAATGAGACGGATGGTCTTCAATCAACAAAGTATCTTTATAATTTCTTTAAGGCTTTCGACCTGATAATCACAGTATCGCGCATCATAGATCTGCTGCTTCCCATACCCCGTTTCAACCAGAATGGTCTTCATTCCGAGCTGCTTTCCTGGGGTTAAATCCGTCGTCTTGTCTCCAACCATATAAGACCGTGCAGTATCAATTTCCCATTCTTTGAGTGCAGCAGTATAAAGTTTCGTGTTCGGTTTTCTGCATTCACATCCCTCATCCGGATGATGTGGGCACACATAGAAAGCATCAATATGAGCAGCATACTTACCGAGTTCCTGGTTGATATATCCATGCAGCTTTCTTACTTCATCCTCAGTAAAATATCCTCGGGCGATCCCCGATTGGTTTGTAATCACAATCACTTTGAATCCGCTCTTGTTAAGAGATCTGATGGTCTCCGGCACCCCAGCGATGAATTCAAATTCTTCAATCCGAAAGAGGTAATTCTTTTCTATATTGATAGTCCCATCCCGATCCAGAATCACAGCCTTGTTCACGGTGTATTCCCAAACAAGCCCTTTTCGACGATATCACAGAGGATATGTCCGATCATGATATGGGCCTCCTGAATTCTAGGAGTATCAAAGGACGGGATGATCAGCGACAGATCCGCAAATTTTGTATTTTCTCCGCCACCCTTGCCTAAAAGGGCAAGACTTGTGATGCCGGTTTCTCGGGCTTTGGAAAAGGCCCTTGTGATATTTGAAGAGCCGCCGCTGGTACTGATTCCAATGAGTACATCCCCTTTTGAGCCAAAGGCTTCTACCTGCCTTTCAAAAATCCGGCTGAAGTCATAGTCATTTCCAATGGATGTGAGCACGGAGGTATTGGTATTAAGCGCAATGGCCGGCAAAGCTTTTCTCTCCAGCCTGAATCTCCCGACAAACTCTCCGGCGATATGCTGTGCGTCAGCAGCACTTCCTCCATTCCCGCAAATCAACAGCTTATTCCCTGATTTAAACGCATTCAAAATGATCCCTGCCATCTGATCAATAGTCTCTATATAACTTTCCTTTTCCAGCAGGGCTTGCTTTAGCTTACTGCTCTCGTTGATTTGGTCTATTATAAAAGTGTTCAATTTCAATTCACTCCCCTCAAAGTATCGAACCGGCTTTGTGTTGTTCCTCTGCAATCCAGCTTTGCATCCCGTCCAGTTCAAAATTCCAGTCCGTAATCTGCCCTCCCAGTTCTTCCAGTCTTCTGGCTACCAAATGCTTTTTGCTGTAGGGACAGTAAACCAACAAGTACCCTCCGCCGCCCGCCCCCAAGAGCTTTCCTCCGAGAGCCCCCTGCTTTAGCGCCTCTTCATACAGCGTATCAATCTCGGGATTGGAGATCTTGGAGCTTAGCCTCTTCTTGTTCTCCCAGCAGTCATTGAGGAGGCTTCCGAAATGATTCAGATTTCCTCTCAGCAGTTCTCTTTTCATTGCATGAGATAAGGCTTTGAGTTCCTCCATGGCTTTTAAAACCTCGGTGTCTTTATTTTCATAATTGTTGATTTGGTCCTTGATAATGTTGGCCGATATGTGGATCTTTCCCGTATAGCACAGCAGGAGATTGTATTGCAGTTCATTGATGATATCCCTGCTGATTTTCAGCTGATTGACAACAATATCCCCGGAATGGAATTCCATAAAGTTGAAGCCTCCAAAGGCAGCAGCGTATTGATCCTGGTATCCCCCTTTGATTCCCAGGTCCTCCCGCTCCAGTTGATAAGCCAGCTCCGCCAGTTCATATTTGCCGAGCCTCTGCTCCATCCATTTGGCCATGGCCCCCAAAATAGCAACCACAACGGTTGAAGAAGTCCCAAGTCCGGAGCCTGCGGGTGCATCGCACTGAAGATATACTTCACATCCCTGTCTGATCCCCAAGGTGTTCAGCGCGGCCTTGACAAAATCAAGTTTCCCGTCATAAACCAGGTTTTCTTTGATGTGATACTTTACCGTCAAATCAAAGTCCAAAGAGTTGACGACAATTTCTTCTGTATTGTTGGGCAGAATGGAACAGTAAGCGTATTTGTTGATGGTACTGCTTAATACTACGCCTCCATTCTCATCACAATAGGGAGAGACATCGGTCCCCCCTCCTGCAAAGCTGATTCTTAAAGGAGCTTTAGCTCTGATGATCATGCCATCTTCCCTCCTTTACATCCCGGCAAAACTGTTTATAATCCTCGGGAATTCCAATATCAATGAAATATCCGGTTCCTATAAAGCCATAAATTTGATTTTCATGAAGCCACCGGGGAATGACCTCTTTTTCAAAAGAAATGGCTTTCCCGTAGTCAATGGAATTTAAAAGATTCCGGTCCACAAGATAAATCCCTGCATTAATATAACCCGACTCGTTTACAATTCCTTTCTCAACAAATTGAATGATTTTCCCCGTATCCTCTACTTCAACGTGTCCATACCTTCCACTCCCGTAAGTCTGTCTTAAAGCCATCGTTAAACGGGATTTCTTCAATTGATCGAAACATATTAATTCTTTATAATCTACATCAAACAGGGTATCTCCGTTCAGTATGAGGATTTTGTCCTCCGTTAGAAGTTTTTCAGCCTTTTTTAATGCTCCTCCGGTTCCCATAGGCTCGGATTCTATGGAATACTTAATAGATACACCGAATTCTTCACCATCTTTAAAATACTCTTCGATCTTCTCATGCATAAACCCAACCGCTAGGACTATGTCGACCAAGCCGTACTTCCTTAAATGATTGATCTGATATTCCAGAAATGGTTTTCCATGAGCCAGGGCCATTGGCTTGGGCCGATCATTTACTTCCGGTCTGAGCCTGGTACCTAATCCTCCTGCCAAGATTAAAGCCTGCATAAACAAATCCTCCAATAAATTTCAACGTGCTCCCTCTCCAGAAAAAATCGTATAGAAGGTTTTTGCCATGATCTTCAAATCCAGCCAAAGGCTCCGATTTGAGATATATTCCAGGTCAAGTCTCAGCTTTTCTTCATAGCTGATGTCATATCCCCCATTGACCTGGGCATAACCGGTCAAGCCCGGCCTCACCTTCACCCTTTCCAGAAACCCCGGAGTCTCACGTTCGAACTGCCATGAAAACCCGGGACGTTCCGGCCTCGGACCCACAATGCTCATATCCCCCTTCAGAATATTGAATAGCTGCGGCAATTCATCCAACCTGGTCTTTCTGATAAAAGCACCCACCCTCGTTATTCTGCTGTCGTTCTTATCTGCCCATTTGGGCCCGCTGAGTTCTTCCGCATTCAGCACCATGGACCGGATTTTATAAAGATGAAATATTCTTCCTTTCATTCCAACTCTTTTTTGCACAAAAATCGGGTTCCCCCGAGACTCCAAAACCACCACAAGACAAGTGATGAGGATTAATGGAATAGCCACGGTACAGGCAATTAGACAAAGGACAATATCCATCGCCCTTTTTACAGATTCATATACGGTAAACTCCTTTTTCCTGGTCTTTTCATAAATGCTTGCATTTGTACTACAAAAATCCATTGTATTTCTCACCTCTGATATTTAAATATGTATTTTTGCAGGATGAATCAGAAACTGCATTTTAGTATGTAGGCCGCTAATTAAAAGGTTTTTGCGGATAAAGGCTCGAGGATTGAAAACGAGGTGATTTAATTACACATCTAAAGGATATGTCATTGGTTTTTATTTGGTTACATAATATTTTTATTTTTAATTTTTTTCTGTTTTTTTCATTTCGAGTAACAAATAGTTACCTTTTTCTCTATTATGTAAAGTAATATTCTTTAATCTTGATTTTTGGAGGGAAATATATGGAGCATTTTAAGCTGAGAGCGGTGTTCGAAAGAGGTTATGTTCGGTTATTTTCTATTTCTGTGGCGGTTTCCCTGGTAGCCGCCATGATCAGTTGGATTATTTGCAGTTATTTCGTTCAGCCGATGTATAAATCCAGTGTCTCACTAATTATCTACAACTCAGAATCGGATCGGCTTACCAACTACAGTGATGTCATGATGTCACAGCAGCTGGTAAAGACATATTGTGAATATGCAAAATCAATAGCAGTTGCGGAGGATGTGCTCCAAAGCCTCAATCTGAAAATGAGTGTTTCACAGCTCCATTCAATGGTTTCTGTGGCCCCAAAAGCCAATACCCAGTTCCTGGTCATCAGTGTAAAGTCATCAGACCCGGAGGAGGCCGTAAGAATTGCGAATCAATTAAGTTTATCACTGAAAAAGGTCAGTACGGAAATCATGAAATACGATCTGGTCAAGATTCTGGACAAAGCCCAATATCCATCTTCACCGGATGGACTCAGTACCCCTCAAACTGTGATTTTAACCTTTTTTATTTCTCTCACAGCCATTCTGGCCGTCGTTTGCTTCTTTAAATATATGAGTGACCCTCTTCCACCCTCAGAGAATTCATAGGGTGAGCCCGGGAAAAGGAGGCTTTGCATATGAAGATTTTTGTAACAGGGGGCGCCGGCTTTATCGGCTCGCATATTGTGGATCGGCTGGTAGGCCTGGGGCATGAAACTGTGGTTTTAGACAATTTGTCTGCCGGAAAAACAGAAAACCTGAATCCAAATTCAACATTTTATGAAGCGGATCTATTCAAGGATAATATTCACAACCTATTTGAAAGGGAGAGGCCCCAATATGTCCTGCATCTGGCTGCTCAAGCCAGCGTTGGCAATTCACAATTGGATCCTGTAACAGATTGCTGTTCAAATATTGTAGGAAGTATAAAGCTGCTGGAATGCTGCAGAAAGTATCAGGTGAAGAAAATCATATACTCCTCCTCAGCAGCTGTCTACGGCACTCCTTTGTATCTGCCTGTCGATGAAGCCCATATGATTTTCCCCCAATCGAACTATGGGATCTCCAAGTATGTTCCGGAATTATACATCAAGGCCTATCAAAGGAACTATGGTTTGAATTATTCCATTCTCCGCTACTCAAATGTCTATGGTCCCCGTCAGGATTCCAAAGCTGAAGGCGGTGTCATCTCCATTTTTCTGAAAAGGCTGCTCAATGGCATGAACCTTGAAGTCTTTGGAGATGGAAATCAAACCAGAGATTTTATCTATGTGGACGATATTGTTTCAGCCAACATCGCAGCATTACACCACGGGGAAAATGATGTATTCAATATCAGTACCAATACAAGCACTTCAATCAATGAACTGCTAGGGGAGCTGGCCCACATAACGGGGAAAACCACAGAAACCATATATTCCGAAGCTGCTCCCGGTGATATTTATGCAAGTGTTTTAAACAATACAAAAGCACGCAAACACCTTAACTGGTCCCCTAGATACAGTATTTCCGAGGGCTTGATCAAATTCTCTGCTGCATTAGGTTATAACCGTTAACCAGAAGTATTATTTTCTGTAAATCATTCTTTATTTATTATTTAGCACTTTTCAGCAATCACTTTATGAGTCAAGAGGATTCCACCTCAAACTACATAAGGATAGGAGGTGAAACTATGAGTGTTCTGATTGTATTGCTTTTCATTATCCCAGGGTTCATCATGGAGTTCATGTATGAAATGCCCGGACTAAGCATTCCCGGCAGGAGCCTTTACAGGTTCTTTCGAGGGCTTGCCTTCAATGTTCCGATGACTGCTTTTGTATGGATCGTCATCTGGCTGTGGAAGGTGGTTTTGCATGGCTACCCGATGATCAGCAGCCTGAACAGATTCTGGTACAAGTGCATGAATGAGCCCTTCCTCTTGAAATACTGTGTTGTATTGCTTGTTGGGTTTTTACTGTTTAAAGTCCTTTTAATCCTCAAGCAAAAGATTTCCGCTTAATGTCTATATTTTTAAACGCCAACTCCGTCATGACGGGGTTGGCGTTTCCTGCTTCTCATTAGTTAAAAATGCTGAGGTTTTCCTGCTTCAGTTCCTCAATACTAAAATAGAACTGCATTTCATCCCTGATCTCCGGTGATAAATCTCCCGGCTTGAAACTAATCATCAGACCGCCTTCATCCAATAAAAACCTTGCCTTATCCAATGTCGAATCGAGTTTTTCTATATCCTGGTGGGGTATGTTCCTTTCCCCTGATTGCTTTAGCATGATTTCCTTTATGATCTTTATGTAATCCGCATCCTTGTTGAATAAGTCCTTGAGCTCCATCTGCTTGCCGGTTTTCGTATTGAAACAGAAGTACTTTCTGTCTTCAAAAATGATCTTCCCGTCAAGATTTTCGGAATCAAACATGGTGATGGACAGGATATCTCCAAAGTTTGCCCGGACTTCAATATTCCGGACTCTTTGGGAGGGTTGTTTTTCCTTTGAGGTCTGATATGCCTTGACCGCATCCTTTCTGAACCTGTTCAAATCAACAGCTGCATTAAATATGGAATTCAGCTTTTTCTCAAGTTCTTTGCTAGGAACATTTTGGAACTGAGCACTATAGACCCAGATATTGTACTGAGGCTTATGCTCATTAACAACGCCCATCCTTGCCTTAATTGATGAAGGAAGCATTTTTTTATCCAGCTTCTCCCTGGCATATATCTTTTCCCTTGTATTTGCATACTTATCAAAGATATTGATCGCTCCGTTGAACTTCTCCAACGGAATCCCTATTTGAAAATTGGGATAGACGAACTCTGTACTCCGCTCATCAAATAGGATGAAGAGCATAGTATCAGTGAGGAAAAAACGCTGATCCGGGAATATTCCTTCAAAAGGCTTGCAGAGTGCCATCTCTTCCTGGTTTTCCTGCAGGATCTGGCAGGTAATCTGTTCATTCACCATTTTAATACCATCGACCCCTTCCACAAAGAGGTCTTGGATCCCAAGTTTTTTCCCAGTTTTAAGTTCATAGAGTACAGGAATTACTTTGCTTTCATTGAAATCCGGACCATAAGCTTCACTGTAATATACATTCAGTGATAAAACATTATTATAATTGGCATTAACGCCGAAGCTGTACCATTTTTCAAAACGGTAATCCTGACCCGCCGGTTTCTTATTGACATCAATTTTTGATGGAACCGGTTTTTTCAGAAACTTTTGGGATTCCTCAAGAAATTCCTTATTCAGCTGATCCTGGACCCTTTTATTCAAAAGCCCCTTGATTTCAGGACACTCAATCCGCAGATTCATATTGGGCAGTTCTTTTACAGTGCTCTTGGGTTCCACTTGAATCCCATTGACGAGCAAGTATCTTTTAGGCGGTACCGGTTTGAACTTAACTTCCGGCTGCGGAGCCTCCTGTTTTTTTTCAATCTTCGCTTCCTCTTTCACACTCTGAGCAGGCTTCTCATCTGCAGGCAGGCTTGTTTCCGTAGGAACTGGAGTCTTCTCATTTGTACCCTTCGGCTGTTCCGAGCAGGAAGCAACAATCACCATACAAAGAGACAGTATCAGAATAAGACTCAGTTTACTTTTCATGATTCAAATCCCCTATTTCACCCGAATATATCCGCATTTCTCTGCCAAAATCTGCCCCTCATCGCTCAGCAGCCATTCAAGAAGCTGCCTTGCAGGCGAGTTTGCAGGTTCATTTTTTCTCAAAACAGCATAATAAGCACTTGTCAGTGGATACTTCCCGCTCATGATGGTTTCTTTATCCGGCTTTATACCATCTACCCCAATCAGTTTAATTGTATTTTTAGAGTACATCGTGTGCGCATAGTAATATACCGAATATCCCAGGGCTCTTTCTGAATTGTCATACCCAGCAACCTTTTCTATCAGCCCTTCCATCGCCTCCGGTTTGAGTTCCTTAGGTGCATCCATCAGCTTGAGGCCTTTCATCACAATGTTTTCCATGCTGGTCTGGCTGCCTGAGTTTTTGGGTCGTTGATACGGGATGATCTCCAGATTGTTTCCGCCGACCTCACTCCACTTTTTGATTTTCCCCTGATAGATGCCCTGAATCTCCTTAAGTTTCAAAGAATCTACAGGATTCTTCGTATTCACAAGAAAAACAAAGGCATCTTTGACAACCGGAATAACATCAAGCTCAATGTTTTTATCCTTCGCCAGTTTAAACTCCTCATCCGATGGTTCTGTAACCAGAATAATATCCGCATTTCCTTCAACCAGGTTTACATAGGCATTGTGCGTTGTGTTGTGTCTGACCAGTTTTTTTACTTCCGGTTTTTTAAGCTCCAGCAGGTATTCTGCGATGCCCTCGGACAATGGAATTGTTGCGGTTGAGCCATCCACTTTGGAAAACAGGTCCTTTGAAAAATGATATTCCTTTACAGGCTGTTTTTCTGCCTTCAATTCAGGTTTTGCCTCAACAGCAGTTCCGGCTTTTGCTTCCGCCTTGGCCTCTGTCTTTATTTCACTTTTTTGTACTGAATCATTTTGGGGAATCTGCTGAGAATTACTGCAGGCAGATAAAAAACATATGATTATCATGATTATAGAAAACCGGGATATAATCCTTTTCACGCAAAAACTCTCCTCTCACTAATACGTTCATCACACGGCATATCTTAGAAGGCTTGCTTATCTCACGGTACAGGCCTCTGAAATACCTTTACCATGTCCAGATCAGTCATTACTCATTTCCTAAATATACCATATTTGACTTATTGATTCAATAGACGCTCCCGGTGAAAGAAAAGTTCCATCGCAAACATCCTTTCTAAAAAAAGAGTGTGTAAAATCATCGATTTTACACACTCTTTTTGAACATATTTGTTTTTAGTCCATATATACCAACTAATTCCGATCAACTAATTAATTGAAGAGTAATGCAATTAATCAGCCGGATATATTCTCACTAATGCTTTTACTGTCAATATTTACTTAACCATGAACATATAGGATCATTCCTATCGCCACAAGCGTTTCGATGGAATACACCACCCTGTCATAGAAGCTCCAATAGCTTTTTTTCCATGCAAAAACCAGGGAAACCAGCATAAACGGAAAAAGTATGTTGACGATCAATGAAATCACCGACATCATCTTGAGCAGTGTGCGGTCTTCATAAACAAACGCGTATTTGTCCAGGTTGCTCATTGTAAAGCCAGCCATAGCTGCATATGCAATAATCAGGACACTGACAAATATGCCGACCAGCTGTATGGCAATTTCAAGCCAGTTTTCCTTATCCCTTTCAATATATTCAAAAGTAATGCCGTGATAGAGGCTCTTGATTTTCCCCTTCATTTACGCTTCCCTCCCGAACTTTCTTTTCAAAACACTTGATTTGCAGGCTGCTGAGCACTCTCCGCACAGAATGCAGGATGAGTTTTCCACCCGTCCGTTTTTTACTTCTTCAGAAACCCTTATATCCATTGGGCACACCCTATCACACTGTTTACAATCTGAACAGCTTGACTTATTACAGGACAGATGCAGTGACGGGATTTTTAGAATCCTCTTTATTCTCGTTCCAAGGATATTCAATACGGAAAACGGACAGAAGTAGTGGCAGAATCCCATTTTGCCAAATAAGTATGCAAATATGAGCGGCAGTGAGAGAACGATATAAAACCTGATCAATGCTTCCATACTATCCACCGAAAGTATGGATGAATTATATAAGAGATCGATCTTGTAAACGCCTCCTGCACTAATAATTCCCAATACGATTGGGACTACCCAAAATATAAATAGAACATATTTGGCAATGGAAAGGTATTTGACCTTTTTATACTGATCCCCTCCTGCGTGATGCTTTATCGTCTGAACCGCACCAAGAGGGCAAAAGTAGGAGCATCCAGCTCTTCCAATGAATAATGAAGTGATGAAGAAAAAAGACCAAAAAAGCAAGCTTGCTACAGCAATTCCCTGCCATGCACCCTCAACAATCAACATCGGGGATAGATAGTTGTAGTATGCAGGAAACAACAAGAATAAAAAGAATAAAATAGTTTTTCTAATTTTTTGTGCTGCCGTCATGGAAATGACCCCCCCAGGAATTTGAAATATGACTTCATCTTACCTTCGAAAAGGGATTAAAACCATCGGGAAAAGGGTTGAATTTGGCGAAAATGCGCCTCATACTTTTGTATGAAATGCCGATTTCAAGCCTGTTCGCTCCATGGCGTATTACTGATGGCAGCTTGCTCGTTTGGTTGTTTCAAAGTATACTGGAAGAAGAAATATTTACTTTTTTGAAAAATTATTTTCACTGTGAGGGTTACCTTGATAAACTTTATCCATGGCCATGACAATTTAATAATCGTTTTACATGAGATTTATGGCATCAACCGGCATATGCTTGCTGTATGTACACACTATTCAAGCAACGGCTTTGATGTGATGTGCCCGAATCTACTGGGAGAAGATCAAGTTTTTGATTATGCTGATGAAGCCCAGGCATATAGCAACTTTAAAGCCACCATTGGTTTTAGCTCCGCCAAATCTCAAGTGATGGATTGTTTGTCATTGTACAGCACGAAGTATAAAAAGGTTTTCATATTGGGTTTCAGTATTGGCGCCACCACAGCCTGGCTGCTGAGCAGCAAAAGTGTAAGGTGTGACGGAATTATTGCTTATTACGGCTCCCGGATTCGAGATTACGTGGATATTGATCCGGAGATTCCGACGCTTCTAATCTTCCCGGACGAAGAAACTTCCTTTGATGTTAAAGCATTGATCCCAGCATTAGAAGTTAAGAGAAATGTTGAAGTGCATGTTTTACAAGGTCGGCATGGGTTTAGTGATCCCTTTGCCAAACACTATTGCAAAGAATCTCATAATCAATCATTGTCCATTGTCGATAGCTTTTTGCACTCATGTTTAAATAAATAAGCGCATGGTTTTCCCGGACATTCTTTGAATTTCATCTTGGATCCTTTATCTTGTTGATTAGTTCGATTCTATTTTTTACGCCGGTTTTTTGATAAATATTATACACATGGCTTTTCACGGTCGGCATTGAGATGACCAGTTCCTCGCAAATCCTGTTATAGCTTAAGCCCTTTGAGATCAACGCTACTACTTCCTTTTCCCTGCTGGTAATCCCATACCTTTCAGCAAAAGCGTTCATTGCTGTTTCTCCATCATTCTCCGAAGTGTTGTTCTTGAGCTCCTCAGAGGAGAATTTATCCGAATCAAAATACTTAAAAGCATAATAAAGCGTTAGCGAATTCCACAGCAGATAAAACGTAGGTACAGCGAAAATCCCATAAGGGAAATAACTCCCGACAACCGGCATCTTTTCAACGACCATGTCCAGGAGAATGAAGGGGATCCCTGTCAAAGTCAATACTTTGAATCGCTTTATAATATCTCTTTTTGTAGAGTCCTGAAGCGTTCCGGCATTCTTTTGAACAACCCACCCGGCATAGACGACGGTTCCAATTAAAATCCCATTAAAGACCAGGATTGCTACCACCCAGAGCGCCATAGTGTAATATAAAATCACCGCGGAGACAGGTAAGACCAGTGCCAGGATGGAAAACAGATCCTTCCTCTTTTCATCCATTTCATCTCCAAAAATATCATGCATGAACCGGGGAAGTGAATAGGTCATGATAGCGTATCCTACAGCAGAAAGCAGCTTCAAAAGAATATCGGTATATCTGTCGCCTACCAGACTCACCAGCTTATAGGCTGCACCCGTCTGATCCATCATGAAAAACGAAAGGGAGATCACAAAAAGACCATAATTCTTGAATACAGGCTTTCTAAATTTCAGATACGCTGCTGCAGATGCTATAACAACTGTCATTCCAACAAGAAATGCCGCTATATGGTAAAAGAAAATCAAATGTTTCATGCGATGTTTAGCCCCTAAAAACCGTTTTTATTATACTAATATTACTGTTATTATAATACATTATGTACACTTTTGGCATCATCCTGGTAAACTTCCCTGCTCTCTTTCTCTAACTAATCGAAATAAAGCCTTTTTCTGTGTAACAGAGAAAGACATACATTTATAAATGTTTCAACAAAATAAAGCCCCATCCCCTGACTCAATGCTTCGTTCAGCGATGGAGCTTTATCTATTTTATCCTCATTATCCTGATTACATAGGACAATCTCCGTTGATCTTTTTGTGTGTAAAAGTTTTTGTCTTATTCGCGTATTCTTCAACGATCTGACCATTCCCAATCAACTTGTACTTGTAGCTTAACAAGCCTTCCAGACCCACAGGCCCTCTTGCATGAAGTTTGCTTGTACTGATACCGACTTCTGCTCCAAAGCCATACTTGAACCCGTCACTAAACCTTGTGGAACAGTTCCAGAATACATTGCCGGAATCCACCAGATCCATGAAACCTTGCGCAGTCTCACTGTTTCCGGTGATAATTGTATCCGTATGACCCGAACCGTAGGTGTTGATATGATTAATCGCTTCCTCCAGGCTGCTCACAATTTTGATGGACAATTTATAATCCAGATATTCCGTCTTCCAGTCCTCTTCCGACGCAGCGCCGACAGGAATGATTTCCTGTGTTCTAGGACATCCGACAAGCTCCACGTTTTTATCATCCAAAGCTTTTTTAAGCAAGGGCAGGAATTCTTTTGCCGTACCTTCATGAACCAGAAGGGTCTCTGTAGCGTTACAAACCGCAACATACTGGGTCTTGGAATCCACAACAATCTTCACAGCCATCTCTATATCGGCTTTTTCGTCTACATAACAGTGGCATATGCCATCTGCATGCCCCATGACAGGAATGTTGGAATGATCCATGATGTATCGTACAAACTCATTAGAGCCTCTAGGGATGATCAGGTCAATGCAGGCATCCATTTTCAGCATTTCGTTGACATCTGCCCGCGTCTCAATCAATTGAATCCAGCCCTTCGGAATTCCTGCCTTTTCAGTAGTTTCTGCAATAATGTCCGCCAATATCCTATTGGTTTCCCTTGCTTCAGAACCGCCCTTCAGCAGGACTGCATTTCCGCTCTTCAAGCATAAGGTGGATATCTGTACCAAAGCATCGGGTCTGGACTCAAAAATGATTCCCAATACCCCGATGGGGCAGGTAACCCTATAGAGCTCCAAGCCATTGTCCATCTCTGTTGAAAGCAGAGTCTTCCCAACAGGTTCTTCCAGCTTGATCAAACTGTAGATTCCATCCACAACATCCGCGATCTTTTTATCATCAAATTTCAATCGTTTCAACAGCGGAGAAGCAAGCTTTTCCTCTTCACTCCTTTTCAGGTCTTCCTGATTGGCTTTGATGACTTCATCTTTTCTATGATTTAATGCTTCAGCGATTTTAGCCAAGGCATTGTTCTTGACATCGGACTTCAGCGCCGCCAGACCCCGTGAGGCTTCCTTCACCTGACGCGCCAGTTCTTGCATGCTCATTCAAACATCCCCTTATTCATCAACTTCAGTTCCATATTTGATATCTATTTAAATACAAAGACTACCCTGCTGTCAAGCAATATAATGAATATTTGAAGCGGCAAATCAGCTTCCCTCACAGGGACTCTTCAACTTCACGGGCCTGTCGGTCAAAACGCAAATAAAACAATATAATATATAATTAACATGATGAGTCCGAGGGGAACCCCGAAAATCACCCATTCCCTGCTTTTAATCCCTAGCTTTCCTGCAGTGATGATGTTTGGAATGTTTCCTGGAATCATCATACCTCCGCTGATTAACAGACCCATTAATAACTGCTTGACCTGCTGCGGATTCATTTGAGGGCTTATTTCGGCAGCAGCCAGCGTAGCATTATCCAAAACTGCAGATGTCAGGTTGACCCAATATAGTATCCGGGTATCCAGATTTAATATATAGGCATCTACAAAGGGCCTGTATCCGGCACCCAATAATTCCAAACCAATGATAAATGCAAATATCTTGGCGGCACGGAGAAATATATCTTTATAGCTTTCTCCGTTTGTGACTGCAGTATCGACTGAATGATCATCCATGGCTTCTATTTTGTTCTCTTGTATATGGTCGTCCTCGCCGATTACCTTGTGGATAGCATTGTCCGCTTCTTCTATTCCCTTGTCCATGATCGTGCTGGCACCGGATAATACTTTTTCGATCGTATCCTCCCCTTTATCCGGCTTGTGTGCAAAGTGGGAACCCAAATATCCTAATATAAGAATTCCTGGAACTACAAGCAAACCTATTTGGTTGAAAAGATACCCAAAGCCTACATTCAGCTTTGATACCACAATGGTGGAAAGCGGCTCTCCGATCGGCGTCAGTGCTGCACCCAACCCGATGGAAAAGCACGCAATAATGTTGATTTTCACTTTGTTTCCTCTGGCAATATCCAGTTCATGAATCACTTCCACGAGAATCAATGCCGCAATAATGGCAGTAATCACACTGGACAGCAGTCCCAATACTACAATCATCAAAAACACAAAAAGTTTTAAAGGTACATAATTTAATGAGACATCGACTGCTTTTGTCAGTTTGCTCTTTGTGAGTTTAAACACGATGCTGATTACCAAAACCGCTCCTGTGATCATATAGATGAAAGGGCTTTCAAATATATGCAGGAATAGTTCCTTCGATAATGTGCCCGAAACCAGCACAGCGATGAATCCCATTATAAAAAGAAATATCTCCAGGTTGTGTTCCACCTTTTTGACAGCAATGGGAAGGATTAAGACAATGAGTAAAATTGTTATCAAACCGAAGATCACGATCACCAACTCCTCTACAAATATTATGATGTACAAAAGAATAAAATTAAATTAAAAATTAGAACCCTTCAGCTAACATCTCCGATACCTTTTTGTTAAAACAATAAAAGCGGAAAACTCATAAATGAGTTTCCCGCCCCAGAAACTAATTGCTTGAAAACAAATAGTAGTATTTGTCCAACCGAACCGCAATATTCTTTTTCTTGATTATAACGAAAATATATCCCAAAGTCAAATGATGTAAAAATTTTATGACATTACTCCACTTTTACAAACCCCACAGGCGCTCCGAACTTATTACTGAATCGTACTACCTTCGACCCCTGCGTTTCCTCATCCTTTTCCAGCTTTATAATTCGATACGTCACATCAATTCCGACATTCTCACTCCTTCCAACTGAAACGATCTGAATTTCCGTACCCTTTGGCGGAATGATGGCAGCATAAGTCTTTCCGTTCATTTCAGCGATTCCGGTAGATACAGAGATCCCGTCCGTATAAATTCTTCCTACCTTCTCAGGAACCTGGTCCAAAGGAACAACCTCAAAAGCAACATTTTTACTGCAGGCTGCAAGTATGAAGATGATTAAGACGCTTAAAACAGAAAATACAATTTTATTCTCTAATCTCATATTTTTTAACCCACTTTAGCTCAGAAGCATGGTTTTACTTTTTCAAATACTGTCTGATTTCATTATACAAGTTTTCAGTACTTCGCGCATCCTTACTATTCAGAAAAACATGTCCATCCTGGTATATTATATGGATATAAGGAGGCTTTCCCCTGTTGATATACAGTTTGCTTTGGCCTACCCCACTCGCCATAAAACTTCCTTTTCGAATATCTCCAAAATCATATCCGTTGATCTTTCTTTCAACCGCTGGTAATGAAGTGTCCAATGAAACTTCCTTGATTTCACTCACGCCCAGCCGAGTACTGTAAACTCCTGGAATATCAATATATTCCTTGTTTACAGATATTTTGCTCTCCATAGCACCATACAAGACAGAACCGGTAACAATAACAAACAAGAGTATGATCAGGCCTGCAGCTGAAATAGTACCAACTTTGCTTCTTACCGTGGTTTTCCCATCCCTGTTAAAGTACTTTTGTGATGCAACCAGCATGTAAGCCACAAAAGGAAATATTGAACCAAGAGCTATGGCAAATCCCACAAATACGCCTAAGAAGTTGGCAATACTTCCTGCCAGAAGTATTGCCGCTAAAGCAAAGCAGCAATTCCCCATAAAATTCCCAAGGCCTTCGGCGTCCACATTCCTTTTCCGCTCCAAAGACATCGTATTATATCCCGAGATCAGCCAGTAACACCGATAATACTTAATTAAGACGCCTATCAGTGTCAAAGCTGCAATAATTACCGTCATTAAGACAACCACCGTCAACGGCATAACCTTCACCTCAAATTGATCCAATAAAATATCATTCACTATTCCATATCCGGCAAAATAATGTTCAATCAATTATACGCATTTGGAATTCGATGTACTCACTTTTTGATCACTTTCCGATTGTAGCTACATATGTTTTACAAGATTGTTGATCCATTTCCCTGAGATGAACCGGGGGATTCCCAATGCGATTTTGAATACCTCCTCCAAATTTACAAGCAGGTATACAATATAAACCGGCAATGACCACACCAATCCTCCAATAAAAGCAAGCGGCACTGCAATCAACCAAATTCCTGCAGTATCCATAATCAGACAGAAAGTAGTATCTCCCCCGCTCCTTAAAATTCCAACAACATTGATCATGTTAAAAATCTTAAAGGCAATCAGAAGTCCAAAAATCATGAGGATATACTTTGCATCATTGTATACGACTTCCGATACCTTATAGATTGATAATATCCAGTCGGAAGCCCCAATTACGATTCCTCCCATAACAATCCCAGTCAGAGGACCTAAAACGATCAGTCTTTTTGCATACAAAAAAGCCGTCTTTTCATCGCCTTCACCAATCTTATTCCCTACCAGGACAGCACAGGCATTCGCCATTCCCATGAAAAGCACCAAGGCGATTCTCTCTACGGTGGAAGCGATATTGATGGAAGCCAAAACCCCAGTTCCCATACGCCCATATGCCACCGTATACATGGTAATTCCAACGGACCAAAGAATCTCATTTAAGATCACAGGAGTTGTCGTATTCAAAAATCTTTTTACAAAACTCAAATCAAAGTCCAGCATTTCTTTAAAGGAGGCAGCCGGAACAAGCTTTCTTCCATATACAATTACAAGCATGAGAACCATCTCGACGACTCTGGCAATAACGGTTGCAATTGCTGCCCCTTCCACTCCAAGGCTTGGAAATCCTAGAACCCCAAAGATGAGAACATAGTTTAGCAAGGTGTTCGCAATCAAGGCAATAAAGCTTATATAGGTTGGCAAACCTGCTTTTCCCGTACATCTGAGCGTAAATGAATAACAAAAGCTGACAGCCGTCATGATGAAGCTCAGGCTTACAATCCTGAGATAAGCACTTCCCATATGAATCACCCGGGTGTCTTGAGAGAATAATCCCATTAATTCTCTAGGGATGACAAGAGAGGCAATTGTAAATAAAAGTGCTACGGAGATTCCGCCAACAAGACTGATTCCAAGTACTTTTCGGATATTGGGGACATCCCCTTTTCCCCAGAATTGGGCATGAAAAATCCCTGCCCCGCTGCTGATTCCAAACAGGAACAGGATGAGTAAAAAGAAAATCTGATTTGCCAGTGCAACCGCTGCAATCTCTGCCTCTCCCAGTTGGCCGATCATTACCGTATCAACGAGATTTAACGCAGACGATATAAAGTTCTGAAGGGCAATTGGCATGGCAAGGCTGACCAGACTGATATAAAAGCTTTTGTCCCCGAATAAAAGTTTTTTCATAATTTTCACCTGAAGGTATTATGACACTTTTACGCAGTTTTGTATAGCATTGTATGAAAATGAATGAATCCGGAACTTATCTGAGATTCTGCACTCATAAAGATTGATTTCATTGTGACACCTTTCTATTTAGCCTTTATGGCTAATTTCTATGCTTTTACCTGATTCACTTCATCTTCCGCATGGTTTGCATTCTCTGCAACCTCGCCAGTCCTGAAAGCTGTTTCCCATTCCTTCGGTTTCCAATGCTTATACAGGTAATAAGCAATGCACGGCAGAGTCATGGCAAAAAACAGTCCCCCAAGCCACAAATCACTTCTAAGCTGCGCTATGGTATAAAGTTCTTCTTTTCCCGTAATCCAGAACTCGATATAGGTGAATCCAAAGGCCAGAGAATTGTTTAAAACATGGCACAGCGTTGGGACCACCAAGCTTTTGGTCTTTAAATACAGTATACTCATGAACAGTCCAAAAACAAACGCCCCGATCAAGTCAAAATGCAGTATACCAAAAATCGCTGAGGAAACAATGACCGATGTTGTTACTTTCCATTTGATCATAAACCGCTTCAACATAATTCCCCTAAAGACAAGTTCTTCAACAACAGGCGCCAGTAAAGCTCCCATGAGGAAATCAATGATGTTTGCGATTAATGGAAAAGCACTATCCTTTTGTGTATAGATTAATTTATCTTCCAGTATGGACTGAACATAGGCGGGAAGATAGTGAGACAAAGGAATATAGGTAAGTATGAATACTCCCAAAGCGAAAAACAGTAACACTCCGGTAATGAGCAGGATATGCCGCCATTGAATCCAGTGTTTCTCCGCGGTCTGAAAAAAGTAATTTCGTATCGTTACTCCCTTTTTACTGAATTTACGCCAAATCCAAAGGACAGGGACTAAATAAGCTACACTCCCGCCCACTACCTGATATAGAGCTTCCTCTCGATAGGTTCCCGATACGCTGATAAAAATCTCAAATCCGAGCAGGATCGCCAACAGGTATAAGAACACCAAGCCTGCCAATCTTCTAACCTTCACACTTGAAAAATCAAAACTCTCCATCATCATATCCTCCAAAATGTTTTTGGAATAGCGTCCCGTTTTTTTGCCGGAACACCCTAAAAGTACACCTTTAGATTTCTACCTTTCTATCTAAAAGATAGGCAGTTCCAAGGAGCATGGCAGCGATAATCAAAGCTTCAAAAACCAGCGTTGCATATCCAATCTGAAATCCTTCCGTTAGGGCCCTGCTGCTGTTTTGGAGCAGCAGGGTAGGATCAAAGGATATTGGTACATGCTTTTCAAGCAGTCTCTCAACAACCGTATCTATTACCGCAAGTCCCGCAAACACCCCAATGGTTATCAGCCATCTCAGGTTTTTCTTCCTGAAAAAGCTTTTTGAAAAGGCAATGGCCAGATATGAAGCAGCAATTACCCAAATAAAGATCAATACAAATATTACCGTAAAGAACATCCACGCGTCTAATTTCCCAAAGGTTGCATCCCAAAACGCTGCTGTAAATTCTCCGCTTTTTATAGATTTTGATATCCCAATGGTCTGCATGACAAGGAAATACGCTGAAATCTCAAAAATGATCACAAACTGCAGCAGCGCAGTCAAAAGCTTGGCTGATACTATCTGCATTCCGGTCCTGGGAACAGTAAGCAGCATCACTCCTGTGTCTCCGTATAAATCCTTTCTGAAAATATTGATTCCAAAGATGAATGCCAAGATGACCATACTGATATCCGCCAGATAACATAGAATCATTCCCAAACCCACAACACCCTTGATTTGAACTCCAAATCCCGACTCGGTAACCTTAAGCCCTGAGAACATCCCTTCCCCAACCAGCTGATAACTCAAAAACACCAGCACATTCAGGATCGTCAGGATAATAAGGCCTGTGGCAACTGTCTTCCATATATCTTTGATCTCATATTTTAAAAGCTTATTCATCTTTGAAAACCTCCCTGTATATCTCATCTATGGATCGTCCCCGGTCAAGTCTTAATTCCTCTGCATTCCCTTGAAGGACAATCTCTCCCTTGCAGATAAATGCTGCATCATCGAAAAGTCTTTCAATATTTCCGACAAGGTGGGTAGTTAATAAAATGGAACTGTCCTCCCTGAAGTTGGTGATGATCAAGTCAATAATCTTTTCCCGTGCAACTGGGTCTGTCCCGCCCAGTGGCTCATCCAGAACATAAAGCCTTGCCCTTCTGGCAAAAACAAGGCAAAGGTTCAGTTTCTCCTGCATCCCCTTGGACAGCGATTTTACCGGAGCCACTTCTTTAATCTTCATTAACTCCAGAAGCTCTCTGGCTTTGTCCTCATCAAAATCCTCAAATAAATCCGAATAGAATTCGATGGCATCCTGGACCTTCATCCACGGATACAGCGTATTCCGATCCGGAAGATAAGAGACCAAAGATTTTGTTTTGAGCCCCACCGGGTTTTGATCAATGGATATTTCACCGGAATCCGGCCTCAGCAATCCGGCGATCACTTTCAAAAAGGTCGTCTTGCCGCTTCCGTTAGGTCCAAGCAGCCCCATGATCCTTCCTCTTTCAAGCTTTAAATCAAGTGCATTCAACGCCTTTATTCCGCCAAAACTTTTACTGACTCCTTTTGCTTCAAGAATTGTTCCCATCTTGCTCCCCCTCCAGATATCCTTTCAATAGGGACAGGATGTCCCCTGCTTCCATTCCCAAGCTTTTCATTCCTTCAACATATGTCTTGATGATCTCCTGCGACATTTCAAGCTTCATCTTTTGGATGACTGCTGTATCTTCCGTAACAAAGGATCCTGTCCCCCGCTGAGTATAGGTGACGCCCTCCCGTTCCAATTCCTGATATACCCGCTGAATCGTGTTGGGATTGACCCTGGTTTTCTCAGCCATTTCCCTGACAGATGGCATTCGGTCCCCGCCTTTCAACTTTCCTGTAATCATTTCCTTCTTGATATGGTTGATAATCTGCAGATAAATCGGAATTTTATCATCAAAGGATAGTCCCATATCCTCCCTCCATTCATCTTTCAATTGTACGGGTGTACTATTTAAATAATACACCAGTACAATTTTATTTGTCAATATTTAAATCAAAATTTTTACATTTGATTATTTATCAAATTCATCTTCACACCTCAATGTTATAGCCCAGCAATAAACCCAGAAACTTTTCCCATATTACTTATTGACATTATTAGTTATGTTAGTATAATAATTATCAACGGTAAATTTTACCCAGAATAATATTTATACCCAATAAGCAACCTTGACAAGCATTCGCAAATCGACGCAAACATTGGAGGTGTAGAATATGAATATTACAAGATTTTCTGTGCAAAGACCGGCGGCAACCATCATGCTGCTCATTCTCGTCCTCGGACTTGGTGTATTGGGCTTTACCAGTCTTGGTGCCAACCTCTTTCCTTCCGTAGACGTTCCAGTAGTTGTTATCACAACGGTTTATCGCGGGGCCGGAGCAGAGGAAATAGAGAAGCAGGTTGTTAAACCCATCGAAGACGCACTCTCCTCCATCAGCGGAATTGATACAATCCGCTCAAATTCAGGAGAAGGCTTTGGTTTCACTCTGGTCCGTTTTACTCTTTCAACGAACATGAATACTGCTGTTCTTGATGTGCAAAAATCTCTGGATGCCATTACGGGAGATCTTCCCAAAGATGCAGACAAACCAATTATTCAGAAGATAGATAACGGCGCTGAACCCATCATGCTGGTTACCCTATCGGGAGAAGTATCGGAGGATGAGATCTTTTCACAGGCGGAGAACCTTAAGAAAGATCTTCAAAGACTTGAAGGAGTCGGAAACATCAGCCTGGAAGGCTCGAAAAAAAAGGAAGTCACCATTGAGCTGGATAAAAACGCCATGGAGCTTTACGGGATCAGTATAGGAACCGTCCTGGGACGGCTTCAGTCAGAAAACATGAATATGCCCGCAGGGGATATCAAGCAGGAGAATGAAAAGCAGGCTGTAAGACTTAAAGGTGAGTTTGACAACACCAAGGACTTTGAAAACTTACGAATCCCCTTGGCTTTACCCGGTAAGTGGATACGATTGAGTGATCTTGGCACTGTGAAATACGATTATCCTGAAGACAAAAAGCTTGTACGGGTTGTTGCAAAACCCGCAGTAGGCCTTTATGTTCAAAAGCAGAGTGACGCCAACATCGTTGAAGTCGGAGAACATGTGAAAAAGGAATTGGAGAAGCTGAAGCAAAAGTTTCCTAAAGCCGTGAAACTCGAGATCGTCAGTGACAGCACTGAATTTATTATTTCTTCCATTGAGGAAATTCAGAGAGATATCGTACTTGGAATCATCATCACCGCCGTCATCATGTTCCTGTTTTTAAGAAAAGTGAAGACATCTCTGATTGTTTTAGTTTCCATTCCGGCTTCACTGGCTGCAACTTTCTTTATGATGTATGTATTGGGATTCACCATGAACATCCTGACGCTCCTTGCGTTATCCATCTGTATTGGAATCCTTGTGGATGATTCCATTGTTGTTCTCGAAAATATTGAACGTCACCTCAAGATGGGAAAAAATCCTCTAATTGCAGCGGTAGAAGCACGATCAGAAATCGGAATGGCTGCCATCGCCATTACTTTATGCGACGTAGTAGTTTTCACTCCAATCGCTTTTATGTCCGGCCTGGTAGGTCGTTTTTTCAAGGAATTCGGATTGACGGTTGCATGCGCGACACTGTTTTCCCTGGTGGTTTCATTCACTCTCACTCCCATGCTGGCTTCCAGGCTGTTAAAAAGCGAAAATGCTTCCGGCTCGGAACATGCGGAAGATCATGAAACAGGTTTCTTCGGAAAAATCATTCAATATTATAGCAGAATTCTAATCTGGGCTCTGAACAACAGGCTGAAGGTTATCGGACTTGTTTTGGCACTGATCGTCCTCAGTATCTCCTTAATTCCTCTGCGTGTGATCGGTACCGAGTTTCTTCCCGCCAGTGATCAGGGAAAACTGATTGTTGATATCACTCTGGGTACTGGTGCAAAGCTTTCTCAAACGGATGAAAAAGTCAAAGCCGTCGAAAAACACCTGAGGGAGCTTCCCGAAGTCAAAGACTTCTACGCCATCAGCGGATATGATAACCGTGAAAACAGAGGCTATATCTCCATTAATCTGGTCGACAAGGGGAAAAGGAAAAAATCTCAGGATCGTATGGCCAACGAACTCAGGGAATTCGTCAGGGAAATCCCCGGAATTCAAGGTTTCATCATTCAGCCCAGCATTGCACCCAGTGATGGGAGAAAGCCTATTGACTTGCGCGTTAAAGGCAGTAATAGAGATATCGTGAAAGCCCTGTCAAAAAAGGTTGAGGAAATCGTCAAATCGGTTCCCGGAACAACGGATGTTGAAAACTCAGCAGCGACTGTTAAAAAGGAAATCAGTATAAAGATCAATCGTTTGGAGGCAGCCAGCTTCGGCGTATTGACCAGCGACATCTCCATGGCACTCAGAGCGTCTGTCGGTGGCGCCAAGGCCGGGGTCTTCCGAAAGAACGGCGATGAATTTGATGTGATGGTCAAATACACAGGAGATCAGGTCAATACTTCCGATAAAATCGGCGGAATCAAGGTGCCTGCTGCCAATGGGAACCTGGTTTCCCTTTCTCAGATAGCCACCATCGAACTGACCTCCAGCACACAGGAAACAGAAAGAATTGACAGGCAGGCCGCAGTAAGTGTTATGGCCAACTTGCAGGGCAGACCGCTGGGAGATGTCACAAGTGATATTGACGCTAAACTGAAAAACCTGGAAATGCCTATCGGCTATGAAATCAAAAAGGGCGGAGAACAGAGCAACATGTCCGAGTCGTTTTCTTCTCTGGTGATGGTATTGGTTGCCTCCCTGGCTTTGATTTATATGATCCTGGTTCTGCTGTATGAGTCCTTCCTAACCCCTGTGATCAGGCTCCTGTCTCCGCCGTTAGGGATCATTGGAGGCCTGGTCGGCTTGGCAATTACCCGCAATTCATTAAACCTTACCTCCATGATCGGAATTATCATGCTGGACGCCCTTGTAGCCAAGGGCAGTACTTTGCTCATAGACTATACCAACACTTTGATGAAACAGGGATTGAACTTAAAGGAAGCTTTGATCAAAGCAGGTACGACACGACTTCGCCCCATCCTGATGACTTCCATGGCAATGATTTCCGGCATGTTTCCTGCTGCCTTAGCCATGGGAGACGGTGCCGAAGTCAAGGCCGGTATGGCCGTAGTCCTCGTAGGAGGGTTAATCTCTTCCACGCTTCTGTCCCCGGTGGTCATCCCCGTTGCCTATACATTGATAGAAGACTTTAGAACCGTTTGGTTCAAGCAATTGAGGACCAAAGTTGTTAAGATATTCAAAGGTAAGGAAAAAGAGGAGGTCGGAACTTATGAAGTTGAGATTTAATAGAATTTTTTCAAATACAAGTGCAGCGGTCTTTCTTGCAATGATGCTGGTGTTTACTTCCGGCTGCAGCAAGCTGTCCGCAGAAACGCCCGTTAAAAAAGTCAAGACCCTGGCTGTTCAAAAAGTGGATATGGCGCAAAGCGAAGCGTACGCCGGAAAGCTCAAAGCTGCCCAGGAAATTTTGATTTCCTCAAAATTATCAGGAAAAGTGGCCGCTGTAAAATATGAAATCGGAGACACCGTTAAAAAGGGTGATTTGCTTTTCTCCCTCGACAACAATGAGATTAAGGCCCAGCAGCTTCAAAGCCAGTCCAGTCTTGGCCAGGCTCAGGCAAACCTTAGTTATACGCGGGATTTTGCCACCTCTTCGCAAAAGCTGGAGGCAAAGCAAAAGTTTGAAAGTGCGAAGCTCCAGTTTAATGATGCAAAAAATCTTTTGGATCGCTACAAGACTCTTTATGAAAGCGGTGCAGTCTCAAAGAAACAGATGGAAGATGTGGAGATGGGATTTAACAATGCAAAGCTCAACCTTGATAGAGCAAATGAGAGCCTCAAGATTCTGGAAAGCTCAGGAGCGCCACAGAGTGTAAGTTTGTCCGAAGCCCAGCTGGGAAGCGCCAAAGCTGCTGTAGAGTTATCCAATCTTCAACTCGACAATTCAGAAATCAAGTCACCGATTGACGGAGTTGTCTCCATGAAAAATATTGACGCAGGGGAAATGATCTCTGCCGGAGCCCCTGCCTTCGCAGTGGTGGATAATTCTTATATGGAAGCAGAGCTTGAAGTTCCAGCGAAAACCGCGCTCCAAGTTAGAAAGGGTGATACAGTCGATGTAAGGATCAATCTTCTTGCATTGGAAAAGAAGGGAGAAATCTTTGCAATCTCCCCTGCTGCCGATGCCAAAAGCGGATTGTATACTGTAAAAATCAGATTAGGGAATGAGCATCAAACCTTAAAACAAGGCCTGATCGCAGAAATCAGCTTCAATCTTGCCAAAAAATCCGGTGTGCTCACTGTTCCCAACCAGGCCATCCTTGTTGAAGACGGTGTGGAATACGTCTTTATCAATGAAAAGGGAGTTGCCAGAAAGAAGGCCATCAAGACCGGAATCTCCGACGAAAAATTCACCGAAGTTCTTGATTCCATCTCCGAGGGTGCAGAAATCGTGATCGAAGGTCAGAGCTTTTTAAACGATGGGGACAAAATCAAAGTTTAATTTAAATTTAATCTGCTTTTTTGTTCACAATTTGTAAAAAATTTGTGGTAGAATAATTATGTTACCCGGATGAATCACCGATCGTTTGTGCTACATTCAAAAAAACACTTACAAAAGTTGATAGGAGTTGTATGCAATGTGTAGTGGCAATATTTCAAAAAGCAATTCGGAAAGAAGCGAAGCGCTGTTTAACTTTCCAAAGATGGTATTCAGATTTGCGGATCTGTTAATGGATATGACTACAAAGAATGCCACGCCGCTGCAGCTCGGAATTCTCCTGAAACTCAGTGAGCAAGGGCAGCAGCCCATTTCAAGCGTTGCAGATCAGATGAGGGTAGCAAAGCCCAATATGACCGTTTTGATTGATGAATTGTGCAACAAGGGGTTTGTTTCAAGAACACCTTCAACCAAGGATCGCAGGGTCATTATGATTGATCTTACCCCGGAAGGTAAAAAATACATGGAAGAAACCATGGTGAATATTGAAATCGTTTTGGAGAAAGTTCTATCCGCCCTTGCACCTGATGAAAAAACAGAGTTCCTCTCTATCTACCCAAGGTTGTATAAACTCGGCAACAAAGTTTTGGACTCCTACCCTGGCCATGAGCGTACAAGTTGCCCTTTTCATGAATGAAAAAGGGATGTTTGAGCAAAACCTAGCTCTTGACACACCCTTTAGGCTGTGCTAGGATAATATTGAAAAATGAATATGATCTTCAGGGCAGGGTGTAATTCCCGACCGGCGGTAATGCGGATTCAGTCCGTTAGCCCGCGAGCGAAAGCTGACCTGGTGTGATTCCGGGGCCGACAGTAAAGTCTGGATGGCAGAAGATAAAAACTATGGAACAGCTACTATTTTCCCTGAGATTATATTTCAGGGAATTTTTATTTTGTAGGCAATAGTTTCTCTTGAGTCCTTCGATGGAAGGTTCTCATTTTGCCTAGGAAAGTTGTAATTCGGGCCCTTTGCTTCTTTCCGTGAATACATTATAAAAGTTCTCATGAAGGTGCTTTACGCAAGGTAAACCCCGGCTTTACGCTGACTAACAGAAAATTTATATAGGAGGTTTGATTTTATGAAGTCCAACGTTAACAAAATGGTGAAATTAGCGATGCTCGCTGCGCTCTCCATCGTACTTATGCTTTTAATCAGGTTCCCCGTGATTCCGTCCGCTCCGTTTCTCGAATACGAGCCCGGTGATGTTCCGGCTCTTATCGGAGCTTTCATCTATGGACCCTGGTCTGGTTTTATCATTACACTCATCGTTTCTATCTTCCAGGCAACCACCGTCAGTGCGGGAAGCGGGTGGATCGGAGCCCTGATGCATTTGGTGGCGACCGGAACTATGGTCATTGCTGCGGGATTGATCTATAACAAATTCCGCACCTATAAAGGAGCTATCCTTGCGCTTTCTGTAGGATCTCTCTGCATGACGCTGATCATGATTCCGCTGAACCTGTATATCACACCCAAGTTTTTAGGTGTCCCCTACGACGCTGTAAAGGCAATGATTTTACCGGCAATTCTTCCTTTTAACCTCATCAAGTCCGTTGCCAACTCCGTAATCACAGTGGTTGTATACAAAGCGGTCGGTAAAGTTTTAAGAGTTGAAGCACAGATCCCGGTCAAGGAAGGCTAAAGCTATTCATTTTATTATTAATCAAGAGATATAAACATTGATTAAAAGGATGAGGGGAATTCATATCCCCTCATCCTTTTAAATTTGTCTGGAATTCATGATATTGGTACATCATCTGTAATCGCACTTTTTTTCTTCTCCAGCTGCTGGTTGAATATCTTTGCTTGCTTGTACCATACAGCAATAAGAACAAAGCTCAGAGTCTCTGCTACAATGATGGATACAATCCAGTTTGATCTGATATGCAGTCTTGAATATTGAACTTGGTAGAAGATTTCTTCAATAGCAATGATACCAGCTACGACAAGGAAATTGGAAACGAAACCTATAACCGGACTCTTCTTAAATTTCATAAATATGTAGAGCTGAAAAAGCAGTGAAACCAATCCAATTGCCATGCCTGTAGCCATACTCCGAAACAAGTCAGATAACAAGATGGATTTTTGTTGTCTGACCAGGGCAACTACAACTTCAACAACTGCCCCGATCAATGAAGAATAAAAGCAAGTGCGAATATATATGTTCAGTTTATTCATATTCACCTCATATTCCCAAAAATTCCTTGAAGCTTTTTACATAGTTTTTAGAAACCTCAATTTCCTTTTTTTGATCATTGAATCTAAGAATAAGTCGTCTTCCAAACCATGGAATGATTTCCTTAACATTTGTGATGTTCACAATAAAAGACTTGCTGACTCTGATAAATCTATGTTGAGGTAGCTTTTCCTCTAACTCATAAAGCTTTTCCTTAACCCTATACTCTCCCTCTGACGTAATACAAAAAACATTATTCCCACGCCCCTCATAGAAGTAAACCTGATTCAGTGGGATCCGTTCATATTTCTCATCCAGCTTTCCAATGATGGCGTTACCCGCTTCTTCTCCCCCTTTTGAAAGTCGATCGAGAAGCTCGATCAGGCTTGCAAGATTTCCTACCTCAAACAGAATCGCAACTTTCCCTCTCGGGATCTCACATCCTGACTCAACAATAACAAATTCCGTTTGATTATCCACAAGAAAATTTCTTGCCGACATTAGTTCCAGGATTACTCGCTTTAAATTGTCTGAGCAGCATAGTCCTATCTTCATCTCATACACTCACAAAATCACTCGATACTTTTTTTGATAAAATAACAATGTTTGTATAAATATACCTAAATTATATTCTAAACCACTTTGCCCGTAAAGAAAAATACCAAAGCTATTCTGCCAGCAAGTCTCCTGTGTTCATGATTTTACCCTATCGCCTGAAAGGGACAATAATACCTTGAAACACTTAGTCTATAACCCATACCAGCACGCTGAAGCAATTGTATCCTAAAAGCATCTCAGCAGAGTGATTTGTGTATTGCTACCTCCCACTTATAAAACCCTATTTAATACCGGAATTCGACTGATCACAAAATGAGCAGCTGAAAAACACACTGGAATACCGATCATACACAACAATAAGCATTTTGCCAGGGGTGGCAACACTATATCCTTCAAAATCAGAGAAAGGCCAACAATGATCGGAGTGTGAAATACATAAACCGTAAAGGAATTATCTGAGAGAACCTCTGTCAGTGTATTCTGATAATTGAGTTTTTGACTAAAAAATGCAAATAACCCTACTGCTGTACATACGCAAATACATGACTCCCATAAAGCAAACGAAGCACTCTGCCAGTTCAATCCTCCACCATAAATATCTACTCCTCCTGCAACCATTATGATCATCCAAGGTATAAATCCTCCTGATAGTGTTGCCATTATCCATTTTAGTCCAGCACGTTTTTCTATACTGGTAAGCCAATCGTTCCTATAAGCATATATACCTGTAATAAACAAAATAATGTATTGAGAAAAGTAGCATAGCTGCATATTTAAAATATTTGTACCAATGGGCTGAACGAGTCGAATCAGGAAAGCTCCCATAGAGATCAATAGAATAAGAAAAAATATGTTGGATGCTCTTATCTCTTTTTGATGTGTTTTTTGTACTGCTGTTCCGTTTATAACTCGAATCAGTGCATAGAGGCCTGAAAATACCAGTAGGGCAAATGCAAACCAAAGGGGCCCTGAGTGTCCAATAAACTCAAAGCTCTTCAAATATCTCCAGTAATACATTAAAAACGCAGGCTTAGGTTCAGACCATTTGAAACCTAGTAAGAAGTAGTTTGTTAACGGTTCCACAACAAGCATAAATATAAGTGTCGGAATCCCAAGCCTTACAAATCTTCCTTTCATAAAATCTTTAAAACCTTTTTTGTCATAGGAACCTGGTACAAAAAATCCGGAAATCAGAAAAAGTATCCCCATAAAGAAACCTTGTGTATAGGACATAGAATATCCAAAAACAATGTTTGAGAATATATCGAGATTCCCCCCCTCCTTATAATACCAGCTACCAAACCCGCTGTAGGTTACACCGAAGTGCTGAATAACCACTAGAATAATGATGAAAAGCCTCAGGTTATCAATGTAAACATACCTGCCTAACCTCTTACCCACTCGTAACACCTCACAGATCTATTTTTTTGTAAAAGTAATAGTTGGTTCTTATCTGATCCTCAACATTTTAGTATTGAAACAACTATACTGCATTCATCGGGCGGATGTATCCAACAGCGATGCACAAGGGTCAAAATGAATTGTAAGAGGGACATATTGACTGGTGAAAAAATATGTTTAAAAGGCCGTATATAATATAAGGGTAAATGAATTATAATTATAATTCATTTACCCCTAATATAATAAAATTCTTCTTTATGGTTATCTATAATACAAATCCAACTGCAAGAAAGTGATCCCTGCAGGAGATGCTTCCATCAAGCTAAAGGCACATTACAAGTTTTATAGCAAATCTTTGATCAGTTCGCTTTGGCTTTTTGAAGACAAGTACGAAAGGGGTACATCAAACACGGTCTTTGCTCCCGCATTCCCTTCCTTATTCAGCCGATATGTTGCTCTGGCATAAGCCACAAGCACATTCGCTGTAAACTCAGGATTGCTGTCCAACTTCAAAGAGAATTCAATGATATGATTATTCTTATTTTCATCCCCCGTAACACCGCTTCTGAAAACAAACCCGCCATGAGGCATCTTGGAATGGTTCTGTTTTAATTCATCTTCTGTAACAAAGTGCACTACTGTATCATAATCGGCAAAATAATTGGGCATGTTCTTAATCTCTGCTTCAATTTTTGCTTTATCTGCATTTTCAGCCGCTACTACAAAACATTCTCGCAAATGTTTTTGCCTTGTGGTCAATTCTGGATTTTGCCCATTTCTTACTTTTTCAACCGCATTTTCGATAGGTATCGTGTATTGAATTGCATTTTTTACGCCAAGAACTCTTCTTATGGCATCCGAGTGTCCCTGGCTCACACCTTTGCCCCAAAAAGTATAGTCCTTGCCTTCGGGAAGGATGGCACCGGACATCATTCGAATCATGGAAAAAAGTCCAGGATCCCAACCTACAGAGATTACACTTATTTTTCCTGCTGTTTTTGCAGCATTATCTACTTTTTCAAAATACTCTGGAATTTTTGCATGGGTATCAAAGCTGTCTACTGCATTGAACATTGCGGCAAACTGAGGTCCTTGTTCCGGAAGGTCTGTTGCGGAGCCACCGCAAAGAATCATGACATCAATGTCATTTTTGAATTTTTCTGCATCCTCCATCGAAACCACTTTTGCACCGGGTGTATTGATTTTAAGGCTCTCGGGAGCTCTTCTGGTAAATACCGCAACCAGTTCCGTGTCCGGGTTTTGCTTGATAGCACATTCAACACCCCTGCCGATATTGCCATAACCTACGATTCCAATCCTGATCTTGCTCATTCTTCTCATCCTCCTTTGGATAACTTCACACATCATCGTGTTGTTCTTTATGCTTTGCAACTTTTCATCTTGATAATCCATCAAAACTAAAATAATAGTGGTAGCATAAAACACCACTATTATTTTAGCAAATCCATCCTATTTGTCAACAATACCAGACTACCCTTTTCCAAGCTCCGCCAGCTTAATCTCATTGGTCAGGGATTCCTTCAACAGCTCGATCAAAGGCTTGTTCTGTGAGTATAGACAAATATCATTCTCACTGTTTGATATTTCTCCCGTAAGTACATAGGCAGAATCCGCGATCAGCCTGACTTGTCCGGATCTTTTGCTTACTGTATGAACGGTAGCTCCTGGAACATCTATGGGGCCGGAGGTGATGATGACCACTTTCAACCCTTTGCCCACAGCCTCCAGCAACTCCTTTCTGAAATACACCAGCTCATTTTCAGATAAGGAGACATAGATTCTTTCCTTCGCATTTTGAATGATGTTTTTCATTTTATCAAGAATACGGTTTAATCCATAAATCGTAATATAGGAATCCGAAGCTTCCCGGATAGTCGGACAATCACGCCGTATCCTTGCTACAATCTCCTCCATGCCTCGCATCACGTTGGCGCAGTACTCCTCGACAGGCACAGCGGAATAACGTGGAACCGCCCCTTCCACAATATATGCACCGCCTTTATCCACCAGGCCGGCGAGTGCCTGATAGGCATTGGACCTGGATATTCCGGTTACTTTTGCAGCCTCATAGCCCGTCATTTCTCCTTCTCTGCAAAGGGCAATATAAAGCTCCGACTCCTGCCGTGTCAAACCTGTTTTTACTAAGCACTCTACTAGGTTCACAAACTTTCTCTCCTAAATATCGCTTTGTTTTTATAATTAATGTTCTACTGCACTGCCTTATATATCATAAAATAAATAAATCCTTATAGATTCAAAACTTTCAATTATGTATCCGTTCGTTGCATAAATATCTATTCCGATATGAGGCCCAGCCTTTTTATTTCACTGATCAGCAGTTCCGTATCGATAGGCTTCTCAATACAAGAATCACAGCCGATGTCCCAGGCCTTGTCTATAAAATCAGATCCTGCAAGCGCCGTTGTGATAATCACCTTTGAACGTTTTTCAGGAAGCATTCCTTTTTGTTTCTCCATATCCCGGATCGCCTTCAAAACCCTGACCCCGTCCACCTTCGGCATCATGATATCCAGGCAAACAAGATCATAGGGCTTGTTCTCTTTCATTGCAATAAAAAGAGCATCCAGAGCTTCCAACCCATCGATGACCGGGTCACAAACTCCGTATGGAGATAGAAACCTGCTTAAAAAATCCCGGCTTACCTTATCATCCTCAGCAACTAAAATCTTCATACCTGCTCCTCCTGTATGAAAATCACATTCACTTTAATCATGTACTAAGCAAAATACGAACTATACTTAATTAACAATCATTATATCAGAATATCTGGGAATAAACCTTACTTTGATTATTTTATCTGATTTGTTTGTTTTTTGTCTATCCATTTCGTTCTTTGGGAATCTGCTTTCTTTGGAACCTTATAAACATCAGCCTCTCCCTTAAAAGCACAAGAGGGCCCCCTCGGGCCCTCTCTTAAAGCTGCAGATCAATACTTTCCAAAATCCTTGTCACTCAATGAAATTTTCTTCGGGCTTGCTGCTGACACTTCCTGATACACTTCATGTGTCTTTCCAAAGCCGGCTGTTTTCTTTTCTGACATGTTTTCTAGCATTCTCAGTACTTCCGGATTCATATTTTCAAGCCCTTTGAAAGCGGAATAAGTGTTCCTCTTCAGTTTAAACCGGCTTACCTGTTCTCTTAAAAGTTCTGCCTGACTGGAAAGTTCTTCACTGGCGGCAGCACTTTCCTCCGAAGTTGCCGAGTTTGTCTGAACCACCTGGGAAACCTGCATGATTCCCTGATTGATCTGAGCGATCCCGGTTGCCTGTTCGTTGGATGCTATAGCGATATTGCTAACTATATTCGCTACTTTTGCAACCCCTTCTACAATCATGTTCAGTGCATTGGCGGTATCATTTGCGATTTTGGTTCCGCCTTCCACCTTCTTGATGGTTCCTTCAATCATACCCGTTGTCTCCTTTGCTGCATTTGCAGAACGGGCTGCCAGATTCCTCACTTCCTCAGCAACTACTGCAAAGCCCTTTCCGTGCTGTCCGGCTCTGGCAGCCTCAACAGCCGCATTCAATGCAAGGATATTGGTCTGGAAAGCGATTTCATCGATAACCTTGATAATTTTTGAAATATTCGCTGACGCATCATTGATGTCGTCCATGGCTTTCAGCATTTCCTGCATTTGTTCGTTGCCCTGGGCAGCATTGGATTTAGCTTTTTCAGCCAAATCATTGGCTTCGTTGGCACTTTCAGCATTCTGCCTGGTTTGTGAAGCAATCTCTTCTATAGAAGCTGTCAATTCTTCAATGGAACTTGCCTGTTCTGTCGCTCCCTGAGAAAGTGCAATACTGGAATCTGATACTTGTTTTGACCCTGAAGCAACTTGTTCGGAAGCCATACTGATATTGGTCATTACTTCGTTGATGTTGTCCGACATTTTCCGGAAGGAATCAGCCAAATTTCCGATCTCATCCTTTGTATCGACATCAATTGACACGTTCAAGTCGCCGTCCGCAATCTTATCAGCCGCTTCTGCAAGGTTTCTAACCGGAATACTGATGATACGGGAAATATAGATCCCTAAAACGATCGCTACCACCATTGCAAAAACCACTACGATAATCATTATTTTTACAGTATTATTCGTAGCAACGGTATACTCGCCAGACCTGATATTTCCGCCGTCCACCTTCAGTTTAAAGAGTTTGTCGATTGAATCATTGATTTCCATTGCCACAGCGTATGCATCCCCACGCATGAATGCCAATCCCTGTTCTTCCTGTCCTGCAAGTGCTAATTTGATAATCTCTTCCTGCATAGGTTCGAACTTAGCCAAGGCCGACTTTAATTTCGCAAATTCTATCTTCCCTTCTTCTGTCTGCATTGATTTTTCCACTCTTATCATTTCTTCATCTATTTGTTTGTTCAATTCATGTATCTTGTCCACATACTTATTTCTATCCTTACTACCCTTTTCTAATAGGATATCCCGCAAGTTGACTCTTGTACGCTGATAGTTAGTTGATATTTCACCCATATCACCTACAGCCACGCCAAAGTTCTGATACAGATCGGTGTAGTTCTTATCGGTTGAAAGAATATTTATAATGCCCACGATTCCAACGACACCTGCAATCATCGCAACTATAACAAATCCTAAAATCAGTTTCATACCGATTTTCATATTATAAAACCACTTCATTGTGATTCCTCCTTATATTTTATCAATTACCGAAGATCTTCCAGACATTCCGCTTCTTCCTCATTAAGAAGCTTGTCACAGTCCAGCAGGAGCTTTACATCCGTCCCGACTTTACCAATCCCTTTGATATACCTGTTCCCGGATTTATTAATATCCGGCGGAGGTACAATGTCACCATCAGGGATGGAGAGTACTTCAGAAACGCTATCCACGATCAAACCGATAGAGATCTCCAATACCTCAATGACAATAATACAGGTCCGGTCGTTATATTCTCTGAAAGGCTTTTTAAACCGCGTACGAACGTCCATGACCGGGATGATCTTTCCTCTCAGATTCACAATTCCCCGGATGTATTCCGGAAGCTCCGGCACCTCCGTAATAGGCTGCAATCCAATGATTTCAGTGACATGCCTGATTTCAATCCCATAAAACTCATTTCCAAGGTTGAAGGTCAGGTATTTTTCTTTCTGGGTATCCTCTTCTTGCTCCTCCAGGCCTTGCAGAACATTCTCTGTCATAGCATCTTCTCCTTTCTTTTGTTGTTTTTTCCTTCATATGATGAAGATTTGAATTTATTTTTTTGTAATTGCCATACAAACTGCGAATACTTATAGACTCTGAAATAATGATTGGAAAATTTGCTTACAATAACTTAAAAAGAATATACTTCAAATCAAAACAGTTACGGTTTAACCTGGACAGCTATATGTTATGGGTCTTTATTCAGGTGGATTTTTACCAAGCTTTCAATCAGCATATAGAGTGATATGACTGATGAAAATACTAAAGACATTCATCATATTTGTTCAGAGTATCCCACAGATTCAAATCAGCGAGGTAGTTAAACTTATATAATAATTTGTAAAGTAATGTAAGAATATCATTGCATCCTCATCCCCAATCCTTCTCCCATACGCACTTACCTTTCATACCCTCCCATGGGGAGAGGTTAATAGGAGAAAATCAATCAATGGTAGAAGGGAAAAAGATTCTATGGAGAACTTTTTATATGGCGTAATTCCATCTTAAGCTTCAAACAGATGCGATTCCTGCCCTCTGCTGAGCTTGGGAGACAGCGGATAGATAGGTGAGGGTTGAGAAAGAGTTTATTAAATAGATATACTTCCGAAGTAATAACAGATACTTAGAATGTTTTTGTTCTTAGCTTTCAATGGGTTTCAGTGACAGCGGCATCCATTACCATTTTGAAACTGGACTTTGCTTTTTCTACTAAAGAAAAGGCATATTTGCTCATGCGCCACTTTAAGCAGATCTCCCGAAAGGTGCCAAAAAGTACACAGGCAAGTTCATCGCTGTTTACATTGGGGCAGATCTCCCCATCCCGCTGTGCGTCAATAATCAAATGTTGAATAAAATCAAACCGGAAAGAAAATATGTTTTTGACTTTCTCTGCCAGCTCCATGTCGCACTGAAGAATATCAAATGCAAGTTCCAGCGCTGTGATGGCAGGATAATTGTGATAATATGTCGCATAGGATTCAAAAAAATGAATGATGGCCTCTTTGTGACTTAGGTTCTTTGTCTCAATGGATTTTATAATGGCCTGGTCATATTGGGAGAAATGATTCAGGACCCCCAGCATCAGATCATTTTTGGTTCTGAAGTGTTTAAAGATGGCCCCCTCGGAAACACCTTGCCGTCTGGCAACTTCCCTCGTTGATACGGCCTGGATCCCACATTCACTGATAACTTCAATAGTAGTTAATACAATTCCTTCACTTCGGTGAATCATCAGTATGTTTTCCATATTTTCCCTCGAAGGTTAGTAATCACTTACTTACTATCAATTCTATTATAGTGGGGTAATAAAATATTGTCAATATTTACATTTTTATGTCGTTTATGATCCATAGTTTTCTACAATCTCGGACTACCCATTCACAACCCTATCCAAATACAAAAAGGAATCCTGTATTTTATTCATCCCAGGATTCCCTTTGAAAAAACTCTCTTATAGAATTTCGGCAAATGCATAATTCATATATCCTGCTACTCGTCCCAACATTTGTCCGTTTTTCAATTCCAGATACCTTCTTCCTAACTCTTCGGAGGTCCAGTGTTCCAATAAACTCATTCCAAACTTTTCAAGATATCCGGCTAAATCTTCTCTATGAATTCCAAAGATGAATTTCTGTCCGTTTTCTGCCATAGAATTCCTGCATTCTATGGCACCATAACATTCCTTAGGGTTTCCCTCAATAAAATCCCTTGTAATATAGTCAAATATTAGCATGCTACCTGTTAAGGAGTTTTTTTGAATAAAGGCCATCGTAGATTCAACCCCTTCCGGCAGCAAGTAATAGGTCACACCTTCCCATAGGAAAAGGGTCAACTTGGTTTGGTTATATCCATGACTTAGCAAACTGTCTAAAAGGTTGCTTTCGTTAAAGTCCGTCGGAATGAAGTGAACATGGGAGGGCATTCCTCCTTTGTCCTGTAGATACTGTTCCAGCCTCTCAATCTTCAGGTTTTGAATACCCGGAAGATCCAGTTCAAATACCTGGATGCTTTTTTCCTTGATTATTGGGTCGAATCTATAGGCTCTACTGTCAAAGCCAGCCCCCAGAATCACAATCTGGGAAACAGGCCTGTTGGAAAGCATCTCCTGAAGCAGCCGATCTGTATGGCTGGTTCTGCAAAGGATATACTCATACAGTCCTGGAGCCTTTTCATTGTACATATTTCGAAACCAGGCTCTCAAATTCTCCTCATCAATTTTTTCCCTCCATGGCTGCGGCAGAAATACCCTGCTGAAAGTATCCCGGACAGGTACCAGCATGTTTTCCTCGTAAAGGGCCATATACCTGAAAAACAAGGTCATATCGCCGTTGCTCATTCCTTTTGAATGTCCTTGTGTTTTCACAGAAGTCTCATTACACATATTTTTCATCTCCGATTCGTATATATAATTAATTAAACGTTTAATTAATTATATATAGATAATGGAAAAGAGTCAAGAAAAGAATATGAAAAAAGAACCATTCCATCACACATCCGAAGGGGGTGATGAAACGGTTCCCTCCACTCCTTATATGGTTTGTTTTTTAAACCAGGTATAATTGAGTATCGCTGAGAAAATCGTAATTCCTACAGAAGCAGCCACTGTTAAAACCAACTGCAAAGCATTCATTCGGAACTGTCCTAAAATCCAGGTTATGATATTTGAAATAATGGTTAGAAAGAAAAAGAAACCACCCGACAGAAGATACATTCCCTTTGTGTTTTGTACAGCACTTGCCAACAGCAACAGTACATTTGAAATCCCGGCAGCCAGAAGCATACTCAGAACAATCATGGTTGCGGACGCATCATAAACTTTATATCCGCCCCCCATTACCAGCTTCTCCAGTACTGAAAACAGGCCCCACAAAGCCGAAGCCAGGGCAATTCCAAAAAACGTGATTACATATCTCGAAATAATGATTTCAAGCCTTGTAATCGGAAGCATTCCAATAATGCCAGCCTTATGATACCGTATATAAAACACATTTGCCGCCTCTCCGTAAGCCGTAGAGAAGGCAAAAACCAATCCCATATAACAGATAGGCAGAAAACAGGGGCTATAATTCCAGGGTTGCTTTAGCAGTACCGGAAAAACAGTCAGGGAAAAGACTATAAACGCTACGATTACCCATTTTTGTCTTCCAAACAAATCTTTTTTTATAAGCAGCATAATGCTTTTCAACATGGTCATCCCTCCCAATTACAAGTCGATTCTTTGAAAGTCTTTTTTACAATTTATATAAGAGTAGTATAGGACCCCTGCAGCCGCAGTGATTGAAACCAATACCACGATAAAGTATAACTGAGGTTTTTGTGAAATATCCGCTCGTTTGAAAAAGTTCAGCGGAGGATTATCAAATATATAACTCTGTATGTTCATAAAAATAATTGAGACTAATATCGGGACAGTAATCGTAACTCCGTAGTCCACCTTCCCGCAGGTTCCCTGATACAGTGACCATGCCTGCACAAGGGCAATGATGAATAATGCCACTGGATATGCAATCAACATTCCTTCCAGGTTGTAGTTCATGAAAACCTGTACTTTTAACATGCTGTCCCTAATATATATCATAAAAATATCCATGACCATACTAATACAAAATACGATCGAGGTACATAGTATCGAAAAAAGGTATTTGGCTGAAACATATTCCCCCCTTGTAATGGGTGCAACAAATACGCCTAAGGTTTTTGATCCATATCCCTTAACCGTTCCTGAGAATGTAAACAACCAGCACCACAGTAACGGAATTACGATTGCACCTCCCAGATTCATGGAAAATTTAAAGATCTGAATGAAGCAAGTTGCCCCCAACATGAACAAGATTACAAAGGGCCTGAATGTAAACTGCACCTCTTTTTTAATGAGTTTGTAAACCTCACTGCTCATTTTCTTCCCTCCCGGACAGTATAAACCATGATGTCTTCGATCGTTGGGTGTTCCACAATACAGCCTTGTGATTGGAACTGCTCTGCCAGCTTTTTGCTGCGGCAAAGTCCTGACGAACCATATGAATTGCTTTGAACCCCCAGAAGTCCTTTATTTCTAAAGTCTTGGGCAAGCTCAACGCCTCCCTTGATCAGGATACATTCATCAAACAAATCCTCTTTGGATTGACTAAACAGGAGGCTTCCTTTATGGATCAAAGTAACATAGTCCGCAATCTTATCCAAGTCCGACGTGATATGGGAGGAGAAAAGCACGGCATGCTGCTCATCCGCTACAAAATCATGCAGAACATCAAGGAATTCTGTTCTAAAGACCGGATCAAGATTGGCCGTCGGTTCATCCAGAATCAGTAATTCAGGTTTATGAGAAAGAGCAACAGCCAAAGCAAATTTTTTATATGTTCCCTGGGATAGGGTTTTAATTTTCTTATTCAGAGGGAGCCCAAACCTTTCAACATAATCATTAAACAGTTGATCATCCCATCGGGAATAAAAAGGGGCAATAATGTTCTTCATTGCTTTCACGGTGATATCCTCATAGAAGATTTTTTCATCACTGATGAAGCCAACCCGGTCCTTGATCTGCTTCTCATTCTGGATATGATCAAGTCCAAACACCTTGATGCTGCCGCTGTCTTTAACAATAATGTTCAAAATTGCTCTTAGCGTCGTTGTCTTACCTGCCCCGTTCTCCCCTATAAATCCCATGATATAGCCGCCTTCCAGGCTAAAGCTTACATCGTTCAGTGAAAATCCTTCAAATTTCTTATTTAGATTGGACACCTCCAACAGCATACTCATACGTCTACCTCCTCAAAAATCACCTTCAACATTTCCTCCAGAGAGCTTTTTTCAAGCCCGATGGACTTGGCAAGAACCGTGGCCTTTTCAAGATGCTGCTCGATCTCCTTCAACCTTGCCTCCCGTAGCATTTCAATGTTGCTGGGTGCAACAAAGGTCCCCTTCCCTGCCATCGTAACAAGCAATCCCTCATGTTCCAGTTCATCATAAGCCCGTTTGGTTGTGATAACGCTTATTTTCAAGTCCTTTGCCAGGTTCCTTATCGAAGGCATCAGGGTGCCCTGCATCAGTTCTCCCTTGATCACAGCCTCCCTGATCTGGTCTACGATCTGCTGGTATATCGGAACATCGGAATTATTGGACAAAATAATATTCATTCCGGTCTCTCCTTTAAAATTACTCACTGTATATATTGTATATTAACAGTATATGCTCATTGTTTTTTATTGTCAATATCTATTATTAAAATTATCTGATCATTTTGTTTTTGGAACTCCACAACGAACCTGGAGTTTTCTTAATACAAAAAGGCCTTGAAGCCGTCGGCTTCAAAGCCTTGATTCTTTATTAATCAGTTTAGTCAAGCGCCGTGGTGGCTATCAGGGTCAGTGAAAAACTTCGGTGCACTGGGCGAAGAAAAAACGTTCTTATGCATAGCCAGTGGATTAGAACCTTTTTAAGAAATAACCCAATTTAAATAAGGCTTATTAAATAGTATTGCTTGATATATCTCACTCTTATTGACATCATGGGTTAGCTCGAAAATTTCTTTTCGGAAGTCTATTCCCCCTGGATCAATTCCAAAATTCGCTGGTTCACCTGCTCTCCATATAGGCCTCCGTGATAGCAGATGACCTTTTCAATATCGAACTCCGTTAATTTCTCCAAAGATTTCATCGCCGTCTTCTGATCATAATTTGTAAACTTTGGGGCGGCAATCAGCAAACCATCTTCGACAAATAGTAGGTCCCCGGGAATCAGTATTTTACTCTGTTTATGATATAGTGAAATATGGCCTGTAGTGTGTCCTGGAGTGTAGATGACAGTAATTCCGCCGCAGTAAGGCAACTCCTCACTATCGATGATCGTCCTGCTGACAGGAGCCTTACTTTTCTCAAATCCCGCTTTAAGGCCTTCATAGATTGCTTTTGTTTCTGCCGTTAGTGTCTCCAGCTTCGCTTCCAACAAACTCAGCTTTTGCGGACACATTTCACCCTGGATATATGGCTTTTCTTTCTCATGGGACAATACTTCAACTTTACCGGATGATTCCCTGATTATATCCGCCAGGCTTCCGATATGATCCAAATCGTGATGGGTAACGATCACTTTATTGAGCCTTTCAAATGCCAGACCCGTTTCCTCTACGGACTTTCGTATCTGATTCAGTTGACCCGGATACCCCGTATCCACCAATATTGCTTGCCCCTCATCCCAGATCAGAGTTGGGTAAACCACATTTGCTTTTCCCATGACACTGATTGATAATTCCAGCATTTCGACTCCATTTTCAATTCTCATCAACTTAAACTCCTTTCACCACTCTGCATTGTTTCATTAAATCTCAAAACCGGTAAACTCAGTCTCATTCATGAACTTCTCAATCGCTTCTATTCTGTCAGTGTTCAGGGCCCTTAAAAAAGCAGTATATTGAGCCTGCCATTCCAATTCAGCTTCCCTTTCAATCGCAGCAGCAGAAATCAACTCAACACTACTCTCTCTCAGTTCCTCGTAAAATACCAGTCTCCCCAAGGCCGCTAATTCCACATCACTGAGCGCACTGTATAGAGAAATGTATTCACCCTCAAACAAGCAGTCTGCTCCCAGTACATCGATAAAATCCTCTAGAGAGCGGATACTGGATATCAGGATTTCAATCTTATCTGCTGTGTCCGTACACTTAACAATGCTTCGAACCATGGCTCTAAAGCTGGCGTCACTCATTCTCTCTCCGCTTTGAAAAAATGTGCTGGCATCCGGTAGTTGTACTTCATCACTAATTAAGACAATGTTGTGGAGGCTATTATTTTCCATAGCATTGAATATCCTATGGATCAGCAATGTCTTATATTGATGGATATATTGAATTAACTTGATATGATCAATCCTTAGCTCTTCGATGACCTGTTCTACAGTTTCTTCGATCACGGATTCAACTTCCCTTTTACTCAGTCCCCCAAGCCTGTTTTCAATAAGCTCCAGCTGCAGCGGTGATATAACTGCACATTCTGCTTTACCTCCTGAGAGTACGGAAAAAACAGAATTATTGATGATGAGTTCAAATATATTGACAAGCGGCTTCGTATGTCTCACTCTGCAGATTTTCCCATAGCTTATTAGAACCTTTTCTATTTCTTCCTTCTGAAACAACCTGCAAAACTGCGTCTCAAGGTGCAAAGTCTCAAGGTAATGCCGGATATAGAAAATACCTTTCAATTGCGTATTGTCAAAAACCAAAGGATAATCGATACTGGCTGGAGTATCCTGTGCATTAAATACCGCACCGTACTTTTGGAAAAATGCCGGGAACGCTTCTAAGGTCGCATTATACGCCTCCAAAGAAACCTCCAGCCTTTTTTTCAACAACTCCCAATACAGTACTTCCGTTTCTTCAAGACATTCACTTACGCGTTCGAGGCCCTCTTGATAAATCTCCCTGATAGTTTTTCTCTTCAGTTCCTCCAGTCCATTCTCCGGATTTTCATATCTGGCAATCCACGCATCGATGGAATAATAGATGGAGTTCAACAATCCTTCTGCTGTGTCAACCCTTATAGAGCTGCTCTCGCCCTTTGTATACCGCTCAATCAGGTCTTGCAGAATCAGTAGCGTCTGTATCTGAATCTGTTGTATGTCTTTTCTGTCCAGCAATCCCAGACGTAGTCCTTCTTTCATTAGGGATAGTGTATATTGTCCGGGATCCAGGTTTTCCTTCTTGATCCTCATTTTCGGCATCAACGATCGCGTATTTACAGTCCCCAACTCCATTAACATTCACCTCCCTTCATCATATCTTCCTCCTGGTTTCTCTGCCTTATGTCTTTCGCCATCTCCTCCCCCCCGGCTCTCAAAAGTTCCATCGAGCCCCCGCAGGAATTCTCATAAAAGTCCTTCATGACCTCAATCAGCGCGTCATCACTGATGGAGTCTTCGGTCTCGTTTTTCAGATAATAAAATATCTCATGAAGGTCATGAAGCGCAGCTACGTATTCTGCCTGGTCGATAAAGGCGGATGTACAGAAATTTTCTATCAGTTTTTTTGTAACTTCCATATCCAGATCAATTCTCCCGCAGCTGTTCAATATGCGCTTTCGAACCTCGATAATCTCTCTGACATCTTTTTTTGTGAGTACTAATCCGTATTTTTCGGACGTTGCATTGGTTTGTAGTATTTTTTTTACCTGAGTTTCCTTGAGTATCGGGTCGATAGAATTAAAAATGGACAGTAAAAGCATTGTTTACTTCCTCCTCTTAAAAATATTTTTTTAAATTTTATTGACAAAATAAAATAGTTATGGTATAGTAATAATGGATATTTATGTTTTTCACATTATATTTTATTGTATGCTACTTGTCAACCAGTTTTTCATATAATTCCTAAACTTAAGGATATTTAACTTCCTATATGATTCCTAAAGAAATGACAAAAGCCCTGCCGACCGGCAGGGCTTTAATTTCAAGTCTCTATTATTAGTTTTTCTTTGGAGCTTCCTTTGTCTGAACCTGATTTAAAGGATATTTACGTACGATAAAGATCTCTACCCTTCTATTCTGGGCTCTGCCGTTTTCCGTAGCATTGTCGTATTTGGGCAGATATTCTCCGTTCCCCTGAATCGTGAATCTCTCGGGGCGAAGTCCCCCTCTGTCTACCAGAAACTGCATTACATTGATGGCTCTAATCGCACTTAAGTCCCAGTTCGATCGGAATTTACCCGTGCTTATGGGAACATTGTCCGTATGTCCAACGATTTTTATATTGTTATCCGTATCCTGAAGTACTTTAGAAACTACAAGAAGCAGCGGCATAATCTTATTTAATACATTGGCATCTCCTGATTCAAAGAGCACCGTATCCTGTATGGAGATTTCGAGGCCCTCCTTGTTCAGTACGGTTTTAATTTTATCCGTGTATCCTTCCTTGGCAATTTGGTTCTCCAGGATCTCTTTGATTTCCTTCATCTTGTCGTCTTCGATGACCGTATTGGATCGTTGTGCCCCGGGAGTATCCGATTTTGTTGGTCCGGGAGACTCCGAGGTCTCTGAAGTTCCGGTCTTTTCCATGGGAAAGAAACTCGTCCCCTCACCTTCCAAAATTCCGCTTCCGCCGCTGAATATTACACTAAATTGCTCTTTCATCTGTTCGAACTTTTCTTTATCGGTCTGCCCCATGGCAAACATAACGATAAACAGGGCTAAAAGAAGGGTAAGCATGTCCGCATATGGGATCAGCCAGGTCTCATCCACATGTTCCTCATGATGTGCTTTTTTCTTAGACATCCTTATTCTCCTTTATTCGATTTCCCCTTACTCTCGTCATCAATACTTGCTCTTTCCTTCGGATTCAGCATCCCTGCCAGCTTCATTTTGATGCTCTTTGGATTTTCTCCGGCCTGAATGGATAGAATTCCTTCCACCATAATCCGCATGCTGTTGATTTCTTCATGGGATTTTCTCTTCAATCTAGTTGCAACAGGGTGACAAACCACATATCCTACAAAAATTCCATATAGCGTCGCAACGAATGCCGCAGCAATCATGTGTCCCAGTTTCTCAATATCATTAAGGTTTCCCAGCGCTCCAATTAATCCGATAACGGCGCCTAACACTCCCAGTGTAGGCGCATAGCTGCCGGCAGATGTGAAGACGGAAGCACCCGCACGGTGTCTTTCTTCCATGCTGTCGATTTCACTGTTCAAAACTTCCCTGATATATTCCTGCTCAATACCATCGATGACCATCCCAAGTCCCTTTTTCATAAACGGGTTCTCCATATTCTGCATGGTCTGTTCCAGAGACAAAAGTCCGTCCTTTCGGGCTGTTTGAGACATTTCCGCAATCATCTCGATGATGGAAGCAGGGTCTTCATGTTTTTTTTCTCGAAAAAGAGCACCAATGATTTTAGGAATATTTAAAAATTCTTTTCTCGGGAAAGAGTTCATAACCGCTGCAGTGGTTCCGATAAGGATAATGATCATTGCAGCCGGATTCATCAATACTGAAACATCGGCACCTTTTACAGCCATCCCGACTACGATTGCAAGAAGACCTACGACAATACCAATAACTAGAAAGATATCCATTTCCGCACCCCACAAAATTAGTAAAGCTTTTTATATAGAGATTTCTGTATGTTCGCTACGTAATAAAAGCACAGCAGCAATTTCCCTAAGTTTGCAATTATCCTATGTCAGTTTTTCTGCTTTGCCTTGTATTTATCACTGCAAATTAAGCCTTTATGTACTATAAAACCAAATAAGTTCCATTGAACATCCATTAAATCAAGATAGTTAGAAACATCGGAGATCGTCATTCGGAACAAGAGATTCAACCACTGCGTTGGAATTTTATGTCCTTTGCATTAGTTTTGTTACGGTTACCCGCAACAAACCCCTTAAATGACAAGATTTATATTTATTCTACATTTTTCAGTATAGCTTTAATAGCAGAGATAATCAAGCTGTTTTTTTGTTGTATAATGAAGGAATAGGCTTCCTTTCGGGTTTCAATAGGCTTCCTTCCCTTTTTGTATTCACTCGGCTTTATCCTCAAAACTATTAAGAATTCCCAAAATATTATGTTCATATTTACTACAATTAATTGTTATTAATCCCATTAATAGCATTAATAGAACATACCTCCGCCATATTTTTTACGGTTTTATACTGTCTTCGCTATCCCCAATTGTATTGCCGTCAGAATTCCTATACTATTATGCTAATTTACAAGTCAGGCGTCAGTGGTAAATCACTTACCCCATACCGCATGAATAAAGTCGAAAGCGAGGAATGATAGAATTGAAAAATGACATTGCAGAGGTTAAGACAATGAATCGCTGGATTCCGGTAATTGCTGGAATTGCAATCCAGTTGTGTCTCGGAACTGCCTATATTTGGGGCGTATTTCAGCCCGAGGTTGTAAAAACACTGGCATGGTCCCAGAAAAATGCAGCGTTAACCTTTTCTTTGCTGCTGGTAGTATTGTCCTTTGGAAGCATTGTAGGAGGATTGATCCAAGGTAGGTTTAGTTCAGGTTTTGTAATCCTTGGCGGAGGCTTAATTCTTGGATTAGGATTTTTCCTTGCTTCCTTTGCAACCCCTGCAAATCCATGGATCATGTGGATCACATATGGAATCATCGGTGGTTTTGGAATGGGAACGACCTATACCACCACCATTGCAGTTTGCCAAAAGTGGTTCCCTGATAAGAGGGGTCTGGTTACAGGAATTATCGTATCTGCTCTGGGATTTGGCGGTCTTGTCTTTACATTTGTAGCCAAATATCTTATTGCCACCCGGGGTGTCATGGAGACTTTCTCATGGTTTGCAGTTATATTTGTCATTGTGACTTTTATTGGCTCATTCTTTATTAAAAACCCTCCGGTTGATTATAAACCCAAAGGCTGGGTGCCTCCGGTAAAATCGACTAATTCTACAGTATCTGCTCAGAACTTTACACCCACACAGATGCTTAAAACCCCTCAATTTTACCTGGTCACCGTAGCCCTTATGACCGCGAGTGCCGCTGGTTTGATGGTCATACCTTTCGCGAAAATTCTTGGGATTTCCGGCGGGCTCACCGATGCTGTTGCGACCTCCGGGGTTATGGTAATTTCAGTTTTCAACTCTTGTGGCAGACTTTTCTGGGGATGGGTTTCAGATAAACTTGGAAGAAAAAACACCCTGGTGGGACTGATGCTGATTGCCGGAACCTCCATTTTGTTTGTTGCAGCCGCAAAATCTTATATGATTCTCGTCTTAATCGGTATTGTAGGTTTTTCATACGGCGGATTCCTTGGGGTATTCCCTTCATTAACTGCAGACTACTGGGGCATAAAAAACATGGCTGTCAACTATGGCTTGGTACTGTTGGGATTTGGCGTAGGCGCCGTAGCTTCCTCTTATATTGCAGGTTATTTCAAGGATTTAACCGGTGGCTTTACGATTCCATTTATTGTAGCCTCCGTAGCTGCATTTATCGGTGCCGGTCTGATGTTCCTTTTAAAGCCTCCCAAACTCAAGCAGGGATAAATTGTTGATGTGAGCATTGACTGAGAATTGTTGCACGGGGGATGGCGCCGATCGGCGCCACCCCTGTGTGAAATGCATTATCGTCTGACAACACTAGCCAACTACTTCATTCTAACCTAAGCTTCCTCCCGGTATTAATCAAAAATTACTTCTTTATACAAATTCCCGTCCAGGTCTTTGATTCTAAAATGATTTCCATCCAAAATCCCATATGAATTTGGGCTGTTCTCCTTTGGGAATGTAATCGATCCCGGATTGATGATATAGATATTCCCTTTTTTCTCTGCTACCGGCACATGGGTATGTCCATACAGGAAAACATCTCCGTCCTTCAGCTTCGGCAGGTTATTTCCATGATAGATATGTCCATGGGTTAAAAACAAGCGTCGGCCCTCATAGAAAATTGTTGAATAGGTAGACATCAGGGGAAAATCAAGGACCATCTCGTCTACTTCGCTATCACAATTCCCCCGGATAGCGATAATCTTATCTGCAAATTCATTCAGCTGCTGTGCTACTTCCTTAGGATTATAGTCCAAGGGCAGCGGATTTCTTGCACCATGATAGAGTTCATCGCCCAGAATGACGATATAATCTGCGTTTTCTCTTTTGAAATTTTCCAATGCCTTTTGTAAGTAATGCAAGGACCCATGTATATCTGAAACAAAAAACAACTTCATACTCAAAGTTCCTCCTTTGTATGTATAGCCAGCCAAGCGGCTCCTCTATAAAATCTTAGGTATTAATATGTATCTTAATAAAAGTTTTATCAAATTTCTATAGTTTGTACGAAAAATATCTTTATAGAACCCGTCCTAAGGATATTTTTCTATCAAAAGCAAAAAATAGATAGGATATTAACCAGAAGATTGATTCTTAGGAGGATCATCATGAGTATAGATAATCAAAACTATTTTAAAAAGCCCCCCCAGTCCTATTGGATGGCCTCTACACCCACTGCCGAATATCCCGCTTTGGATCAGGATATTCATGTGGATATCGCGATTGTCGGCGGAGGCATGACCGGTATTTCCTGTGCATATATGTTGATAAAAGAAGGCTTGAAGATCGCCATCATTGAAGCAGATCGGATACTGCAGGGTACAACTGGACATACAACTGCAAAGATTACTTCACAGCATGGACTCATCTACTACAAGATAAAAAATCAGATCAGCGAAGAGTATGCCAGGCAATACGCCGATGCTAATGAATCAGCTATCCGGATGGTCGAAAAAATTTCAAAGGATCTCCAAATAGATTGTGATTTTGTACATCAGCCAGCCTATGTTTTCACTCAGCAAGACAATTATATCCAAAAGATCAGCGATGAGACAAAAACAGCCTCCAGTTTGGGAATACCCGCAGCTTATGTTGAAGAAATCCCCTTTGATATTCCTATAAAAGCCGCCGTACGCTATGACAACCAGGCACAGTTTCATCCAAGAAAATATCTTCTGGCACTGGCAAAACATATTACCGAGAAGGGCTGCACCATCTATGAACAGAGTAGGGCTGTGGATCTTGAAGAAAACGACAAGTACATTATTACAACCAAGCAGGGTAAAAAAGTGACGGCGGATAAGGTAATTCTGGCTTCTCATTATCCTTTCTATAACAAGTCCGGTATGTATTATGCCAGAATCTATTCTGAAAGATCTTACGCTTTGGCTGTAATAGTTAAGGGAAAATATCCCGGCGGAATGTATATCACCGCCGAAGACCCGGGAAGATCTCTTAGATCCCAGGTTACTGAAAACGGAGAGCTGGTATTGATCAGCGGAGAGCATCATAAAACCGGACAGGGCGAGGATACGGTCAAACACTATGAGGCCCTCATGGATTTTGCCCATAACACTTTCGCTGTCGAGGATATTCCCTACAGGTGGTCAACCCAGGACTGCATGACTTTGGACGATGTCCCTTATGTAGGGCATTTCACATCCAAAACACCCAATATGTACATCGCTACAGGCTATGGAAAATGGGGTATGACCAACAGTACTGTTGGTTCTATGCTCCTTAAAGATTTGATAGTACATGGTAAAAGCTCCTGGGCAGATGTCTATAAC
>JAOAAU010000141.1 GCA_026418695.1 Clostridia bacterium | reverse complement strand
ATATTGATGGCAATATCCGCAAAAATATCAGCTTCCGGTCGATCCCATTTACCAAGGGTCAACGCTCCAAGATAACCGGAAAATAAAATATATGGAGCCCAACCCTGCAAAAAAATCTCCGCTCCCCGCTTCGCTACGCGGGTATCATGACTTCCCAATACTATAATACAATCTGCCTTCTCAAGGGGATGATTCATTTTCATATAATCCCAGACAATTCTTGCTTGATGATCTATGCTCATTACGCATTACTCCTTCAGCTAAAAACTCCAAAAGGGCATGTATTCATTATATAATACATTGCCCTTTTCTTTGGTACGTTTTTAGTAGTATATCTATTGTTTACTTATTTTATTGTAATTCAAACTCAGCCCATCGTTACAATAATTTCGTTGATGGAGCCTTCTGCCTGAGGAGGAATACAGCCTGAAAGCCGTTGTCCGTTTAATGTTATGGATTGAACGCCCTTTTGAACTCCCTGTGGGTTCTTCACGACTATTTTGAAGGTCGCTCCCTGCCATTTACGTATAACCTCAAACTCCTTCCAGTCGCCCGGTACACAAGGATCAATCACCATGCCCTCAAAGCTTAATCGGATACCCAGCATCCAATGCGTTGCAGCAAAGTATGCCCATCCGGCACTGCCTGTCAGCCATGGATGTCTTGCACGCCCATGAGCAGTATGATCTCTGCCCATGATAAACTGGCAGTAGGAATAAGGTTCAGATTCGCGGATTTCAATCTTATCATTCTGATTGTACGGCAGTAAAGCATCATAGAACTTCATGGCTTTATTTCCGCGGCCCAGCTTGCATTCAGCAACCCATGCCCAAGGGTTCGGGTGGCTGAAGATGGCTCCGTTTTCTTTTACCCCTCTATAAACACGGGTTACAAATCCGATATCATCGTTCGGCATGGAGTAGGATGGTGCGTTTAAGTGTAAGCCGTATTCAGAGTATAGGTACTCATCTACGGAATCCATACATGACTTTCCGCGCTCCTCTGAAGCAGCTCCGGATACTACCGCCCAGGTATTGGACTCAAGGTGAACTTTTCCTTCTTCGTCCTGCTGAGTTCCTATCTTGACACCTTTCGCTGTGATTCCGCGGATATACCACTTTCCATCCCATAGATGTTCCTCACAGGCCTGTTTAACCTTGTCTGCCATAGCAGAATATTTAATGCTGTCTTCTTTCTTTCCAAGGAATTCTGCCGCCTCAATGAACGCTTGCAGCGCCCAGTAATGCAAGAAAGAAACCATCGCACTTTCACCGCCGCCTAAATTCAAGCAGTCATTCCAGTCTGCCCGCAATCCTTTACAGATTCCTGTCGCGCCTACCTGCTCCGCAGAGAAATCCAGAATACGTTTCATGTGCTCGTATACTGTAGCTTCACCACCATCTGCGAAAGTTACCATCTCATCAAAAAGACCTGTTTCCCCTGTTTCCTTAACATACTCACAGATGGATGGTACCAACCAGAGCGCATCATCGGAACAAGTATCCTTAAGGCCATGAACCACATCGTTCATATTGGGTGTTGGAACAACCGTCGGAGATTTGAAGCTTGGGGCGTCCGGCTTATCCGGATTGAACCATTCCGGATCAAAAAGATGCAATCCGTAGCCTGCATTGACTTGCCCGCGTAAAAGCTCTATAATGCGCTGCTTACACTTTTCTGCATTGGTATGCGGTACACACATCACATCCTGGGCTGTATCGCGGTATCCCAGGCCGGTTCTTCCTCCAACTTCAATGAAGGATGCAAACCTGGACCAAACAACGTTGGTCTCAGCCTGATACAGATTCCAGATATTCAGCATGGTATTCATCCCCTCATGCGGTGTTTTACACTGGAATACCGATAATTTTTTATCCCAATACTGGCTTAATTCTTTAAAAGCTTGATCCACATTGGCAAAGTCCGAATACTTTGCTTTGATTTTCTTTCCGGTTTCTCTTCTGCCCTCACCAATCATATATACAATTCTCAGTTCTTCTCCGGGCTGAATTGTCAGTTTTTTATGAAGAGATCCACAGTGGTTTCCACCCAGCTCATAGCTTCCAAAGCATTCCCCGCGTTCTACAGCAATCGGGTTGGTCTCGGTACGGTAATTCCCCAGGAACCGATCGCGTAAGCAATCAAAGCTATCAGGAGAAAAGCTGGAAGCAAAATACTGGTATCCTGAAGGATCATAGAAAAGATCTACCTCTATGATACCGTCTTCATAGCTGCTGCCGCTGGAGTACAAGCTCATCTGGAAGTTTTGGTTATCAATGTCAATATGGTGGAAGGAAAACTCGCAGTAAGAAAAAACACTGATCTTACGGGGTACAGTATCATTATTCTTTATTTTAACATCCCATAATTCGACCTCGTCGTTGATCGGAATGAACAAAGTTTGCTCCGCACTGATATTATTATATTCACAAAGGAACTTTGAATAGGAAAGTCCATGACGACACTGGTATTTTGCTTTTTCCAAGTCCTTGCCCACCGGCTGCCATGAGACAGACCAATAGTCTCCTGATTCGTCATCGCGCAAATATACATAGTGTCCCGGGCGATCCAAAGGCACCGCATTGGGACGGAAACGAGTGATCCTATGATATTGTGCGGATTTATAAAACAGGTATCCCCCTGCATTGTGCGATACTACCGCACACATATCCTTTACACCAAGGTAATTGGTCCATGATACCGGTACATCCGGACGTTCTATGACATATTCTCTTTTCTCATTATCAAAATATCCGTATTTCATATCCATCGACTCCTTATTCAATACTCATCAAACACTCTTCTTGATGCAGATACTTCCCATCCACTTTGATGACTCTTCAAACATTTATATTGAAGCCCTTTACCAACGAAGAATATATTTCCCTTCTCTCAATTGTGGGAGAAGGGTAAGGGATGAGGGTTAAAATAAATTACTTGTTTAAATCATTGTAAAGCTTATTTAAAAGTATATTTTTATCATCCTGGGTATACTCCCAGAACATCGCACCTGCCAGGCCCTTGGCTTTAATGTAGGAGGTTTTGTGCCCCAAGGATTCTGTATCCTCATAACTGATGAATCTTTCACCGTTCCAAAGATAAGGAGCCTTTGCTGTCTCATCCCAGAACCTTTCGTACCCGTTCTTTGCAATGTATTCCGGACTTAAGCTGGAATAGGAATGTTCACTCCGGTCATCCCCTGAAAATTCATAAAGTCCATGATTCTCAGCTTCCACAACCCGCCAGCCTCTGCCGTAAAATGCACACCCAAGCACAAGCTTTCCCGCAGGTACTCCGGCACAAATATGTTCCTTTACGGCTTTATCCACAGACATCCTGTCTCCATCGTCACAAATCGAAGTATACAAATTGGCATGATGACCTGCAAAACTGGATAACCCGCTGTGAAAATCGTATGCCATAACATTGATGAAATCCGTTACTTCCGAAATGAGGTCCAATTCAAGATGGCTGACATGTTCCTGCATGGCGCCCGATGCAATGGTTAGCCAGTAACGCCTGTGGTCTCTCATCTCCGCTTCATCCAGCTTTTGTCTGACTTTTTGCAGCAAGCGTGTAAAGTTATGCTTGTCGTCCGGAGTAGACTTGATTCCGGCTTCAGATAAGCAGGGGTATTCCCAATCCAGGTCCACACCATCAAACCCATGACTGGTGATGAACGCCAGTGCACTATCTGCAAATCTCCCTCGGGATGCTTCAGTTTGAGCTGCATCGGAAAAGCCTTCCGCTCCCCAGCCTCCGATAGATATTAGAATTCTAAGGTTGGGAAAGAGCTTTTTCAGCCTTTTTACTTCACCCAGCCTGTTATTTTCATTCATGCATACCAGACCATCTTTGATTTGGGCAAAGGCGTAATTGATATGCGTCATTTTCCCTGCATCTATGCTTTCGGCTGACCAGTCCTGCCAGTCAGCCAAATATCCAACAATCTTGTATTTTGAGTTTTCCATCTTTACCCCTTCACAGCACCTGCTGTCAAACCTTTGATAACATATTCCTGAGAGAATACATAGAGGAGAAGAACAGGAACCACTGTAATCGTAACTGCAGCCATCATTGCACCGTAATCTGTGCTATATAAGCCCTGTACCTGTGAGATCAATACGGTTACAGGAAGATTTACTTTTGTCAGGTATACCAGAGGTGTGATCAAATCATTGTAGGACCACAGGAATACCATGATTCCAACGGATACAAAAGCGGGTATGGATAATGGTGTAATAATCTTTACAAATATTCCCGGGATGCTGCATCCGTCGATGATCGCTGCTTCTTCAAGCTCAGCCGGAATAGTCTTCATAAAACTTGTCAGCATCAGGATCGCAAAGTTGCAAAACGCTGCTACGTGAGGAATGATAACGGTCATATAGGACCCTTGGAAGTTTGGAATCACCTTTGCGATTTCACGCATGATCACAAAGTTCGGAACAATAACTGCAAACTGTGGAATTAACATACTTGCAACCAAATAAGCAGTTACTTGCTTGGTAAATCGGAATTTGAACCTTGCGAGAACAAATGCTGCCATGCTGCTTAAAAGCAATATTCCAAACAGAGCGCTTCCGGAGATGATGAAGCTGTTCATAAAACCACGGAAGATATTATTATCAGAAAAGCGTCCCAAGGATTCAAAATTCGTAAAGAGGTTTCCGGTCTTCAAATACATCTGCGGTAAACCAAGGGCGTTACTGATGATTTCATCGTTATTTTTAAAAGAGTTGAGCAATACCCAGAGCAGTGGCGCTATCGTTGTCAATGCCCAAAAGGAAAGGATAATATATGTTGCAACCTTGGACATTTTTCCTTTAAAGAACATTTTTTCAGGTATATATGTGCTTTTATTTTTCATTTTGCTGCTACCCCCTGTTCAATACAGTATAAATTCTACATAAGTAGGGTTACAAAGCGAGATACTAATCCATACTTTCTATACAATTGTTCAAATCAATCATTTATATATCAAACTGGACAAACACTATGAGTGCCTTGATGTTCTGCTGCATTTCGCTGCTCTGAATTCTATTCTGCGGCACTCCTCCCCAGATTTGTTTTCAAAAGCATATTGAACCTTTTTCACTTACTTCAAGTATTCCTTTGGTACTTTGGCAAAGTCCCTTGCCTTTATCAATAATTCACACTTTCCCTTTGAGTAAGCTTGCTTGAAAGAACGTAGATCAGTAAGCCTAGTACGATGATTGCAACTGCGATGGTGCTTCCATAACCCTGGTTGTTGAATACAAAGGACTGCTGGTATAACCAGGTACTGAGCAGCTGACTTGAATCAAGAGGTCCGCCTCCGGTCATAACAAACACAACGTCGAATACTTTCAATGAACCTGCAATCACTAATCCTATAACCGTTGCTATAACATCCCATATCATTGGAACCGTAATGAAAATTGCTTTCTTAAATCCTGTAATTCCATCTAATTCAGCCGATTCAAAAATGTCCTGAGGAATGCTGGCCATGGCTGTGAGGAAGATTACGAAGTAGAATCCTACATATTGCCATAATACCGGGATCAGCACAAGAATCATGGAAGACTGCTCTGTGATCCATTCAATTTTCTCTTTTCCCATCGCCGTCAAAAGACCGTTCAATAAACCGTATTCATACTGTACCGCGAGGTAAAACATCAAACCGATGGCTGTACCTGAAATAACTACCGGAAAAAAGTAAACCATTCTGAAAAACTTAAAACCTTTTCTGATGGAATCCACCAGGATCGCCAGAACCAGTGCAAACCCTACTTCAACGATGATGGTGCCAAGCAGCAGAATACCTGTATTCTTGAGTGAAACGAGAATAACGGGATCCTCAAAAAGTCTTTTATAGTTTTCCAATCCGATATAGCTGAACTTCGGTGACCAGTTTGAGAAATTTGTGAAGCTGTAGACGAAAGTTTTATAGAGGGGATAATACAAGAACACTGTGATCAATAATATTGCTGGCGTCAGGAACAATAACATATACTTCTTATCTTTGAATACCATTTTCTGATACCCCCGATCATGGTTAGTAATTAAATATGGTGGTTGCCCACCATATTTAATTACATTTTTTTAGTTGTCTATACCTTGACTGCTGCTTTATTTTGCAAGCTTCTTAGCTTCATCCAACAGCTGTGTTGAAGTCTTCTTGCCGGTTACAACATGTGCCAGGCCTTTCCAGATAGTAGTGAAGGATTCCTGAGTCATTGTATCGCCAACAGGACCAGTTGCTACTTTTGCACCGTTCAGCATTGCAACACCGTCATTGAAGAGAGGAGAAGCGCCTTCAACCTTGGTATTGATTGCAGGAACACCACCTACTTTGAAGAACTTAGCTGCTCTATCAGTAGAAGTCATGAATTTTACAAACTTCACTGCTTCGCCGTTGGTCTTCTTGTTTAATGCTTCTGTTACATACCAGCCGGTGCTGAAACCTGCGATGATGGATGTCGGTTCAGCCTTTCCTCCTGGGAGTAAGTTTACAGGCATGATGGAAGTCTTTTCTCCATCCAGTGCTGCTGCAGACCATGAACCGGAGATAAACATTGCTGCTTTCTTGTCTTTCATCAACTGCTGACAAGCGATCTGTTTAATAGTAAGAGCGTCTTTTGAGAATGCTTTTTTTGCATAGAGTTCTTTGATTTTGTCCAAAGCTGGTGCCCATGATTCGTCAAATGGCTTGTCATGGCCTTCTTTACCACCCATGGAAAGGAGGAATGTTTCAATGATATAGTGTGGTTCTTCTGCGAATGAGCAAGCAATCGGAGTGATGCCAACCTTGTTGAATGCATCCACTGCTGCAAGAAGTTCATCCCAGTTTGTAGGAACCTTCACGTTGTGTTTTTCGAAGAGGTCTTTGTTATAGAACATACCTTCATAGAAACCGATGTAAGGAATTGCATACTGCTTTCCTGCTTTGATGTATTCCAATGCACCCTTGGAGATATTCTTGCTCCATTCGGTATCCTTTGCCAATTCATCTTCCCAAGCCATCAATTTACCTGAATCAACGAGCGGCTTTCCGATTGCGCCGGTGAATCCGTATACGATGTCAGGTTCGTTTCCTGAAGCGAAATCGGTGTTGATCTTTGTTTTGAATGCATCTCCTGCTGCAGGTGTAGAATCATCTACGATCTCAACATTTGGGTTTTTTGCCATGTAATCTTTAATACCTTCCTGCCAAACGCTGGTCCAAGTGTCTCCGCCAGTGAAGAAGGATGAAGCTCTCATTTTGATCTTTTCTGCTTTTTTAGGCTCTTCCTTTTTAGGCTCTTCCTTCGCTGCTTCCTTTGCTGGTTCAGCCGCAGGTGCCTTTGCTCCACAACCCGCGATCATTGACACTGAGAATGCTACAACGAGCATTAACGCAATGACCTTCAAAAACTTTTTCATAAAAACCCTCCTCTTAAATATGTGTTTTTTGTAACCTATAGTTTTATTATAGCGGCTTGCATTTTCATTTACATTAGCCTCGCTTGGCAATTATTGTTCGATTTTGGCATGATAAAATAAAAGAAGGTTTTTTAAAGATGGATATAGAATTTATCTATTAAATAAGTAAGGAAAATGCCGTTTTTGCTCCGGATTCCAGCCTTCTTTGGCAATCCCGGGCGGTTTGATCAAAGCTTTATCAGCAGGCATTTTGCGTACGGATATAAAAATCTCTAACCCCTATTGCTATTATAAACCTTTATATATAGAATTTTCAAAGTCAAACTCTTACACAATGCTTTTACTTGATGAATCAACTTTACGTTAACATACAAATCCATTAACAATGAAAGGATCACGCTATGTTTAAGAAGTCCTATAATAAGGTATCGATTAAAGCCAAACTGATTATTATTGCATTTATTTTACTCTTGTATCCTATTGTCGTCATGGGTTTATTCGGATTTAAGAGTATGACGGATGTATTGAAGGATAAATCTTTTAACTACTCCAAATCAACGGTAGACGAACTGTCCACATTTTTCTCAGACCGTATAGAAAAACTCAGCAGCTACTCCTTCCAGATTCTTTATGATGATAGGATCTATGAAGCTAACCGTGTCTTACATAATAATACCTATGATTCCTTTTGGGAAAATGAATTCGAGCGTTTTCTCAAATCCTCGCTTTTTACAAGAAATGAGTTCACTGAACTGCTGGTTTATTTCAAATCAAGCAATAAGACATTTCAAGTAAGCAAAACCTCTACTGCCAATACCGACAGTTATTATATTTTAGACAAACTATTCGACCATGCCAGGCGGGGTATGGGGAAACCCGTATGGTATATCGACCAAAAAGATGGTCAGATCAAAGGAATTTATCTTACCAAGGTCGTTTATGATGTTAATACCTTAAAAACCGAGATTGCTTTACTGGTTTTTAAAATTGATAAAGACCAGCTGTTTAAGATCTTTGACGACTTTACCGGTTATCTGAAGCAGAACGTTAGTGTTGTCAATGAAGATAATGTAGTATTATATAAGTATAATGTCTTTGAGGAAAGTTATAAAATCCCGCAAGACTGGCATCCAAACTCAGACAGCAACATCACCGAAATCAATACAGCCCGTGACAAGATCTATCTGATTTTCAACAGTATCCCGGCAGCTAACTGGAAGATGGTGATCAGTATTTCTTCCAATATGCTTTTAAAAGAAGTTCGCCATGAAGCAAGCATTGTCCTTCTCTTGTGTTTGCTAACCCTGCCCATTGTTCTGATCCTGATCAATTTTTTGTATATTGATCTGATCCGGCCAATGAATCTTCTGATTAAAAAAATGGTTCAGATCGAAAAGGGAAACCTGGGAGTTACCATCGATAGCAACCGTGAGGATGAGCTTGGATATGTTTTCAGGACCTTTAACAATATGTCCGAGGAAATCCATAACCTTGTAAACCGGGTTTTGAAAGTACAAATTGCCATGAAGGATGCCGAAATTAAAGCTCTCCAGGCACAAATCAATCCTCACTTCCTGTACAACACCCTGGAGGCCATCAACTGGAAAGCAAAAATATCGGGTGTGGATGAAATCAGTGAAATGGTTACCGCCCTTTCCTCCATTATTGAAGCAAACCTCAATCGAAGCAATCAAAAATTTATTACCATAGAGAAAGAACAGGATTACATCAACAATTATATTCTTCTTGTGAAGAAACGCTTTGGGAGCAAGATCAGTTTTACTGCAGATATTCGAGAGGAGACGTTAAATCTGATGATTCCAAAGCTGATCCTTCAGCCGCTGATAGAGAATGCCATCTTTCATGGCCTTGAAATGAAAAAGGGAAAGGGCACTGTTCAATTGTCTATCGTTGTTGAAGAAGATGATTTAGTCATCAAGGTGAAAGATGATGGGATTGGGATTGATGAAATCACCCTTGAAAAGCTGCGGAAGGAATTGTCGGAAGAAGATGATCTTCAAGATACAACTTCCAATGGAAAAATTGGTGTTTTAAATGTTCATAAAAGAATCCGGCTGCTATACGGTCAGAACTATGGATTGAAAATAACCAGCGAAATTGCGATGGGTACTGAGGTCGAATTGAGACTACCAATCAGTGAAGTTAAAGGGGTAAGCGGATGATGATGAAAGTATTGATTATTGACGATGAGGAAATGATTCGTGAGGGCCTTCGGAAGGCTATTGACTGGGATTCTCTCGGTTGTGAAATCGTCGGTGAGGCAGAAGACGGCGATGAGGGTATTGAGTTGGTCGAATCCCTTAAACCGGAAATCGTGATCACAGATATTCGTATGCCTGGCTTAAGCGGCTTGGAAATGATCGCAAAAATCAAAGAACTGAAGCATGATTGTAAAACGGTCATTATTACTGGCTTCAGAGACTTTGACTATGCTCAGGAAGCCATCCGTCTGGGAGCATTCCGGCTTCTGGTGAAGCCCACAAAATCCGAGGATATCATCAATGTCATTCAGGAGGCCGTCTCCGATATCAAGCGAAAACGCGAATCTGAAAAAGAGCTGTATACAATGAAGAAAAGAGTCAAGGAATTTTACGGATTAAAAGACGCTTCAGAGGAGGATGGAATTGTTGCTTCGGGTGAAAATCGGAGCAGTTCTACATTCCTGGTTAGTAAAGCCCTCAACTATATGAGGGAGAACTACTCAAAAAACCTTGATCTCAAAACAGTAGCCGATACATTATACGTCAGCACATGGCATCTGAGTAAAATCCTAAAGAAGGAAACCGGAAACAACTTTATCGATATATTGAATGAAATACGGATCGAAGAGGCAAAGAAGCTGTTGTCCGATCCGAAATACAAAGTCTATGAAATCGCAGAGACTGTTGGCTTTACCGATGTACCCTACTTTACAAAGCTTTTCAAAAAGGTTACGGGGCTTACCCCCGTAGAATATAAAACCCGTAAGTAGAGTATCTTTCTTCATCCGCCCACGGAAATGAAGCCATTTCTCAAAATAGGGTGTTTTGTAGTTGCCTTTTTCTGACCTTCTTATCCTCTCAATAAAGGGAGAGAACTGCAAGCTACAGGGGTCTTGTCTTAAAAAACTTTTTTAAATATACATGGGTAAATACTCCATTTTTTAAACTCAAAATATGCAAAACTCACTTATCGCTCCTATTAGGAGGATTGTGGGGTATTCCTCTAACCTTGTCCATCCTTTCTACTACTTAGTACAACAAACCCTTCATTATCACTGATAGAAGGGTTTGTTCACGCTTTAGTCCTATATCGCTACCAAAAGTGGCAAGATGATCGTTCCTAAAACTAATCCGGTACGTTTTTTTTCTATATATAACGCACAAAACTTTTTCATTCATTATTTTATGTGCTTGTATTGCCTTGATTTATATCGCAATATTCAGTACTTCAGATGGTTTTCCATTATTGTGATTTATATGGTAATTAAAAATACAGGTCTACATTTTTTGCATATTAAGAATTAGAAATTATCATTAAGTTTACTTAATACTAATTATTCGTAACCGATTTCAAAAATTCATCATAATATATAGTATAAATCAACAGTAAAGGAGAAATATCATGTACGACTATTATAGTTACGATTACTCCGGACAGAGTTATGATGATAGGCAACCTCAATTTCTAGGCGACCAACAAGATTGCTTTAGGAGAGGCTACCGGCAGGGCTATAGGCAAGGTTTTAGGGATGGCCGTAGGTCTTGCCAGTACTATGGTTATCCAGGGTATCCTCTGAGTCCTTACAACTATGATCAGACTACGTATCCTTATTAATCCAGGGTTTTGACCCTGGTTACATACGCTTTAAAACCATTCACTTACTCATACCATTTATCCCGATAATCAAAATGACATCTGCTAACTTACCCTACACCCCTCATTAATTCTCACTTTATTGAGCAGACTCTCATCGATTACCAAGAACTCTTACCGGCTTTAAAAGGTTAACTAAGTCAGGATATTTTCATGCTGTAAAGCAAAAACATCGTAAAACTCAATTCTGAATCATAAGGTTTTTTAATTGTCCTGATTTCAATTGTACCTGGAATAACAATATGGAGATCTGATTGTATCCAATCACACCAAGAAAACACAATAAAATTTTTACTTCATTTTAACAACTCCCCTATATTAATGCGTTACAAATGAAATAATAGTGATAAAGAGAAAGGTCGTTGGTATGAAATTCAATAAAAAATCGTTTCAAATGATATATACTATTTTTGTTGTGGTTGCCCTCGCATCCCTCGACAATGCAGTTATCGGGTTGTTTCCCCCTTTATTTTCCTCCATTGCAAAAGATCTGCAGATCGATATCTCTTTACTCGGGCTTATTTCTGCTATCAATATATTTACAACTTCCCTTTCCTCCATTGTTTGGGGCTATCTCGCAGACCTGGGCAATCGAAAGAGGCTGATCATCATTGGTACAATATTATGGTCTGTATCCGTTTATTTAACTGCTTACAGCGCGAATTACATACAACTGATCCTGTATCAGATTGTTACCGGGATTGGTCTTGGGTGTATTGCCTCTATCGGATACAGTGTACTTACAGACGCAATCCCAAAAAGGATGCGGGGAATGTTGATGAGTCTATGGGGCCTTTCTCAGGGATTCGGCGGAATTGCAGGTTCTGTGATGGCTTCCATAATTGCAACTGCAACAAATTGGAGGACGCCTTTTGAAATCATTGCGGTCCTTGGATTGGCTTTCATTTTTTTATATTTTTTTATAAAAGAACCTCCCAAGGGAGCCTCAGAACCAGAGTTGAGAAGTTTAATGGAGGAAGGGTATGAATACAATTATTCCATAGAATTCTCTCACCTGAAAGAAATTGCAACTAAAAAAAGTAATCAATGGCTGATTCTTCAGGGATTTTTTATGAATATTACCACCGGTACTTTGATTTGGCTGCCAACCTTATATATTTCAAAGCTTGAGGCTGTAGGTCTTTCTACGCAGACCTCCATCATTGCAGCAGGATACTTATTTGCTCTGCTTCAAGTAGGGGGGTTATGTTCCGTCTATTTTGGACACCTTGGGGACCGGCTTCAGAAAAAGTCCTTAAAAGGTCGTGTATACCTTGCTTCATTTTCTATAGCCATTGCCATGCCCTTATACATTCTCATGTTTACTGTGCCCTTCCAGCGGCTGCATTTGTATAACAGTTCAAACCCGGTATCTATTTTCTTTAACCTGTTAAAAGAAATTGTCATCAATCCATGGATGTTTATTATGTTCGTCTTCGCCATCGGAGCTACAGCTGCTCAATCCGCTAATTCCCCTAACTGGCTGGCACTCATTACCGACGCCAACCTGCCCGAAAACCGGGCTACCGCTTTCAGCATAGCTAACTTGATCAACGGCATCGGCAGAGCTTTCGGCAATGTATTTCTTGGAATTGTCCTTAAACTATTTACTCCGTCTTTGGGAACACCGGACAATTATATTTTGACGATGGTTCTATTTCAGGCCTTCTTTATTCCCTCTGTATTTTGTTATATCAAGCTGGCAAAGAATATCGGCAATGACCTTCAGAATGTAAAATTGATTCTAAAAAGGCGAGCCAAACTTAAATAAAATTCACAGATTTGCAAATCTTTTCTTGGCATATCCAAAGTTGATAGGGACACAATAATATCTGCAAAGGGTTCGTGGTGGTCGAGCCAAGATTATAATAGGGTCTTTTCCTTGAAATCTTCGATTGAAATGGTTCTTGAAGGTTTTGCTGGGCAGGACCTTCGAGGGGCTCTGTTATAGTCGGTCAAAGATTAATATCAGGTTTCGCCCTTAAGTTGGCGCTAAAGCTTGATATTAGTCGGAGAGAAGAGCATTGTATGTCCTGTAAGGCTGTACTGCAGTACAAAAACTATTGCAGTATGGTTAAAAGGGATATGTAATGTTCGAGTTAAGATTACTAAGGGTTCCGCAGGAAACTGTATATAAGATAATGGATGTCGTTGATGTGTGTTTGAAAATAGTAGTTTTGTTTTCTTATATCGTTTACGGTGGATGTTTTCCTGTTTCAGTTTCTGGAGGTCTGCTGCAGTCTAGCGATTGCAGCAGGTTTCTAAGGGATCTTTGGTGGGCGAGCAAAGGTTGATGTAGGTTGTGTAATGCTTGTATGTAGTCGGAAGATTGCGTGCAGGTATGTAATGATTTGCATTAGCTGTAGCGAAGACCATTACGGGCTCTTGTTCTATTTTTTCTCTTCTTTTTTCTTCTTAAGCTTTTTATATATAAGAGGAACTCCCATAGTCAGCAGAAGCATTGCAACGGCAATGAAAAACTTGCCTGATTTTGGGCTGTGAAGGCTTGATCCCATAAAAGTAAGTGAAAAGGTCTCCGGAATGATGCCAATAATAGTTCCAAGTATGAAATCCTTGTACTTTACCTTTGTTAAACCTAATGCATAATTGAAAACGTCAAAAGGAAAAACAGAAGAAAGTCTCATCACAAGTACTATTTTAAAGCCATGAGTCTCCGCCTTTTCATCCAATTGCTGAATCTTACCGCGTAAAAGCTTTTCTACAAAATCCTTTCCTAAGTACCTGCTTATAAAATATGCAAGGCTAGCCGATGTAAAAACCGAAATCATCGAGTAAATAAATCCCAGCAAAGGTCCGAACAACCTTCCGCTAAGTACAACCATAAACC
>JAOAAU010000085.1 GCA_026418695.1 Clostridia bacterium | reverse complement strand
CAAGTTTCCTGCCTATTCCCCTTTGCACGATAGGATTCAATGGTTCCGTCCAGATCCTCTTCCTTAACACGTCCATAGACCTTTCCGTCCACCATCAATACCGGCGCCAGACCGCATGCACCTATACAGCGCACATCTTTCAGTGTGAAGAACCCGTCTTCCGTAGTCTCATTGGATTCGATTCCCAACTTTTCTTTCAGGCGTTCAATGATCTTATCCGCCCCTCGGACAAAGCAGGCAGTCCCCATGCAAACACTGATGATGTGCTCCCCTTCAGGTTTTGTTGTGAAATAGGAATAAAAACTGACCACGCCAAAAACTTCCGCACCGGGAATGCCCAGTTTTCTTGCAACAAAGAGCTGGACATCTCTGGGCAGATAGCCAAAGATGTCCTGAGCTTTATGCAGGATTTCGATCAAGGCCCCTTTGGTTGTTTCCAGATTGTTGATAAACGCTTCCAGTTCATCGTATTTTTCCTTAGGAAACGGTTTTCCAACCGGTGCCATAACATCAATTGTCTCCGGTTTTGTCATACAATACTCCTGCCTTTCCTTAGAATGAATGTGACAGTATAATATTTCCGAAGTGAGAACTAATTTATTCAAATTTTCCCGATACGCCATCTCGCTTTTATTATTTCAAAACAGGGGACAGTTCTGCACTTTTTGCCAATAATGATAAAAAGTGCAGAACTGTCCCCTGTGAAAAACGCTATACCGAAAAATTCCGGTATAGCGTCAAAGTTTAATTTGAATGTAAATTCTTAACTGCTAGCAAAAAAACTATATCCTTCTCCGGCAGATGAGTGTCACATTGAATATCAAAACAAGCCTGCCTTCACATAATCTCCATTACTTCCTGTAATCCTGTGCACGGAAATAGTCACCGGTAGAGCCATCGTTGTCAAGCAATACCGGCACCAATGCACCAGGAAGAACAGTATCTACTTCATTCTCCGCATTCGGTCCTCCCAAATCGGTTTTCAACCATCCCGGATCCAGACAGTTTACCAGAACTCCGGTTCCTCGAAGTTCGGCTGCCAGGTCCTGCGTATACTTGTCGACTGCAGCCTTTGAAACACTGTAGGGCGACAACTGGGGGATATCCTTGATTCCGGAGCTGAGGTTGATAATTCTTCCATATCCCTTTGCTCTCATGCCTGGCGCAAATGCGTTGCACAAAAGGATCATGCTGTAGAGATTGATTTGGAATGTTTCCTTCCATTCGTCCAGGGTAATATCCCAGATTTCCTTCCATTTATTTTGAATTGCCGCATTATTGTAAAGGATATCAATACTGCCGTATTTTTTAATAACTTCGTCAATCATTCGCTCTACATCCGCAATGTTGGACAACTCTCCTTCAATGGAATCTGTTTGCACCCCATAGGCCTTTAACAGTTCCAGCGTAGTTTTGTTGTTTTCCTTGGAACGCCCGTGAACAATAATATTGGCTCCTTCTCCCGCCAGTCCGATCGCTATTTTCTGTCCGATGCCTCTGGCAGACCCTGTCACCAGAGCCCACTTGCCTTGCAGTTTTTTCATTTCCCGTCTCCTTTCGAACTCCTTTATTGAAACAAAATGTGATTAATTTCACTGATTCAGTTTTTGAAGCATTTCTTCCAGCATTTCCACACTGAAAGCACCATTGCTGAAAACAACCAGATCCCTCAACGGCAGGTATTTCATAACGCTCATCGCAATCTCGGGAGTTTCGCCCAGAGAAAAAACTGATCCACCCTGTTCATTCAGCTTCTTCATCATCTGTTCAAAAACCGTTTTACTTTCAGCGTCACACATCAAATCTCCCACATTGCTGTTCCGGGTAAATACTTTTTTCAACACGGTAGTTGATTTTACAATTACAGTCTCCTTTAACTGAATGTCTTTAGATGACTTGCCGACCAATATATCAAACGCTCCGCTCTCAACCGTCCAATCCTTTAGGTCTACATTGTAATAAGCAAAAGCTCTTTTTCCCAGTTCAAAGGTTACTGTCTTTTCTTCTCCAGGTTCCAGGCCCACCTTATCAAACCCTTTTAATTCTTTCTCCGGCCGGATAACGCTGCTTTCAACATCTTTTACATAGAGTTGAACGATTTCCTTACCGAATACAGTTCCAGTGTTCTTGATAGTAACGCTGACCTTGACCGTATCCTGATCACTGAGTTCCTTTTTATCTACCGTAATCCCCTTATATTCAAAGTTGGTATAGCTGAGGCCGAAACCAAAGGGAAACAGCGGTTCAATATCCTTTGCATCATAATACCGATAGCCTATGAATATTCCCTCCCGGTACTCAACCCGGTCTCCTTCTCCTGGAAAATTCAGATGGGATGGGTTGTGGGCCAGTTTTGCCGGGAAGGTTTCTGCCAGCTTTCCGCAAGGATTCGCTGCTCCAAATAACAGATCTGCAATAGCACCGCCAACAGCCTGACCGCCCAAATACCCCTCCAGAACACCTTTGACCTTATCGAGCCAGGGCATCTCAATGGGTGAGCCGTTGCTTAATACGACGACAATGTTCTTCTGAACCTCGCTGACCTCTTCGATCAGCTTTTTGTGGTTTTCAGGGATTCGGATATGACTTCTATCGTAGCCTTCCGACTCGTATCGATCAGGCAAGCCTGCGAAGATCACTGCTACATCTGATTTTGCCGCTGCATTCTTAGCTTCTTCAATCAACTTTACATCGATATCATCGCTTTCAGTGTTATATCCTTCTGCATATAGGATCTGTGCAAGTCCTCCTGCTGCTTTTCCTATTTCAGCAAAGGTTTCATCGATTTTTGTAGGATTCACGTGGGAGCTGCCCCCACCCTGGTATCTCGGATTTTTTGCAAAAGCTCCGATTACGGCAATGGTACCTTCCTTCTTCAAAGGCAGGATGGCATCTTTGTTTTTCAAAAGCACCATGCTTTCACGAGCCACTTCCCGTGCGATCTGGTGGTGTATTTCCTTGTCGAAGGATGCATTTCGCTTTTTATTCTCAACTGCTTTAAATATAATCGTCAGAAGTCTCTTTACAGCCCTATTCAGGTCTTCTTCAGCCAAGCGGCCTGCTTTTACAGCATCTACAATTCTTTTTGCACCAACACCGCTGCTCGTTGGCATCTCTAAATCCAAACCGGCGGTTACTCCGGCGTCTCTTTCATCCACTGCCCCCCAGTCCGATACCACAAAACCCTCAAAGCCCCACTCTTCCTTCAGGATATCGGTCAGCAGCCGTTTATTCTGGGAAGCATATTCTCCATTGACTTTATTATAGGAACACATCACTGTCCAGGGCTGAGATTGTTTCACTGCACTTTCAAAACTTGCAAGATAGATTTCTCTCAAAGTGCGCTCGTCCACAACCGCATCTACGGACATCCTCCGATGCTCCTGATTATTGACGGCAAAGTGTTTCAAAGAGGTGCCAACCCCCTGACTCTGCACGCCTTTGATATGACTTCCTGCCATTTCGGAGGATAAATAGGGGTCTTCAGAGAAGTACTCAAAGTTTCTGCCGCACAAAGGGGAACGCTTGATATTGGCTCCAGGTCCCAAAAGGATCGAAACACCCTCCGCCTGACTCTCTTCTCCCAAGGCTATGCCTACCTTTTCGAGGAGCTTCCTGTCCCAAGAGCATGCAAGGCCGGCAGCAGACGGGAAACAAGTCGCCGGTACTATATTGTGAAAAAGCATATCTTCGGTATTTCCACCTTGTTTTCTAAGTCCGTGAGGCCCGTCCGACATCATGATGGAGGGAATCCCCAACCGTTCAATGGCTTGCGTATGCCAGAAATCAAAACCGGAGCACAAGCTTGCCTTTTCATCCAATGTCAACTGTGAAATAATCTCATTCAAATTTCTCATCCTTCGTGACCTCCTGTAATAACATTGATACTTACTATTCTATTGGATTTTATGATATAATCTTGGTATTATTTTCGGTTTATTGTAACTTTTTTAAGGCGAGGTGCAGATATGCTTTCCGACTCACACCCCTTTTCTCTCCATGAAAATATGGAATTTATCAGTCAGACGTTCTTTGAGGCATTAAAAATCCCGGTCTTCTATTTGAATGAAAAGAATGAGGTTTTGTTGGAGCTTAATTACAATTGGAACAATCCTCCGTTTTATTCCAGCACCCAGGAAATGCTCAGCCAGCTGCTTCAAAGCAGCTCTCACCTTAACTTCCCGGTGTTTGTTACTACAAAGTATTTTGAAAACTATTTTTTCATCCGGATAGCCAGGGAAAATAGCTTGACGGGAACCATCGTTGCAGGCCCCTCCATTCCTTCGAAAATGGATGAAGAAAAAATGGACAGGTTTATCACCGATTTGGGGATTCCAATGAAGCAAAAGCTTGAACTTCTCCAATATTATCAGTATATTCCGGTCATAGAATATAATCAGCTGATCCGCACCGGCATGCTGCTTCACTATCTTCTCTACCAAGAGAAACTTGATTTCAGCACGGTTCTTGAAAAAAATTCTTCCTTCAAGGATACAGACCACAAGATGGGCAGCGTCATCGAATTGGACCGTTTGAGCAACCGCCAGAACAGCTTCTTCCATCATACCACCCAGTTTGATAAATTTCTTACCGCGTATGTAAAGAATGGCGAAAAGGATAAGCTGATCAAGCTTTTAAACGCTCCCCGGGACGGACAGGAAGGAATCCTGGCCAAAAACAATCCTTTAAGAAGTTCCAAAAATCTTTTTATCTGCATGGTCACCATCATTACCCGCGCCGCTATTGACGGAGGGCTGGCGCCTGAGCTGGCTTATACCATCAGTGATTCCTATATCCAGCATGTAGAGGAACTAAATGAGATCAAAGAGGTAGTTAATTTACGCTTCAAAGCATGTTGTGATTTTGCCGAAAGGGTTCACATCCTCAAACAGCAAAAATACTCTAACCCAGTGAACCGATGCATCTCCTATATTACCGACCATCTCTTCGAAGAGATTTCCCTTGCCCAGCTGGCGAAAACTGCAAACCTGAATTCAAACTATTTTTGTGAATTGTTCAAGAAGGAAACAGGAATATCCCCAATGGAATACATACAGAGGGAACGAATTGAAACAGCAAAGAACATGCTGGTGTATACCAACTACTCCGTGTTTGATATCTGCATCTATTTGAATTTTAATGACCAGAGCTATTTTACAAAAATTTTCAAGAAGCATACAGGAGCGACTCCAAAACAATATCGCAACCAGCATGCCATTCATTGAAGCTGCTGCTTGGGCTCACCTCTATTAGAACAAAGATAGCTCCTGTTACTGAAAAATTTCAGAATCTTCTATAGGAGTTTCATCACCAACTCCGGTATATTGTGAAGACTGGCTTGTACCTCAACCGCTCCAATATCAAAAGCGACCTTCGGCATCCCATATACGATGGATGAAGCTTCGTCCTGGCCGAAGGTTCTTGCACCCCTGTTTCTCATTTCCAGCAGTCCGTGAGCGCCATCGGCTCCCATGCCTGTGAGTATAATTCCTACAGCTTTTGGTCCGGCAATTCTTGCAACGGATCTGAAAAGGACATCGACCGAGGGACAATGTCCGCTTACTTTATCACCTTTCACACACTGTACCGTATATCTGTCTCCAACAGACCTCAAGCTCATTTGGTAATCTCCAGGCGCAATCAGCGCTCGACCAGGAAGAACCTGATCCCCATTTTCCGCTTCCTTGACCTCAATCCTGCAGGATTGATTCAGCCGGCTGGCGTACATTTTTGTAAATACCGGCGGCATATGCTGTACAATAACAATACCAGGTGCATCAGCAGGAAATCGTCTTACCACATCATAAATCGCTTCTGTGCCTCCTGTGGAAGCCCCGATTGCTATCAGGTTGATTTTGGACGTATTCTTATTGGATACAGGATTCCTCACAGCATTCTTCCAGTGTGCCACATTCGCAGTTGAAGCCACTTTCACCTTAACCTTCAATTCGTTGACAAAGCTTTCCAGACTTATATTGTTTTTAAAATCCGGTTTGGTTACAAAATCAACAGCGCCTGCGCTCATCGCATCAAACACATTTTCACTGATAGAGCTTACTACAACAACCGGCGTCGGATTTTTCGGCATAAGCTCTCTCAAAAATTCAATTCCACGCATTCCGGGCATCTCCACATCCAATGTGATCACATCCGGTTTGAGAGCAAGAATTTTTTGGATAGCATCCATCGCGTTGGCCGCGCTTCCGACAACCTCAATATCGGCTTCTTCTGAAAACGTTTTTTCAAGGAACTCTCTGAAAAACGAAGAATCATCCACCACCAGTACACGAATTGCTCTTCTATACAAGAACTTCACATCCTTTTCCTATAAATGGCGGGTCTTATATACTCAAATCCCGGATTGATATCGTTGATGGTCTCAGAATGTCCAATAAACAAATAACCGCCTGGTTCCAAGAACTTGTAAAAGTTCTCGATCACTTCTTTTTTCATCTGCCTGTCAAAATAAATCATCACATTTCTGCAAAAAATCACATGAAACTTTCTTTTAAAAGGAAAGCTGCTGCTTTTCAGATTTAAGTTCCGGAACAGGACCTGTGCTTTAACTTCATCAGAAACCTTAATGTAGAGTTCATCTATTTTGGAAAAGTAAAGCTTTTTCCACTTGTCCGGTACATTGGCCAGGGCTTCATCAAAGTATACCCCGTTCCAGGCATATTCCAAAACTCTCTTGGAAATGTCGGTAGCAAGGATTTTGTATTCCCAACGATCCTTATCAAATCCCAAGTAGTCTGACAGGGTCATAACAATGCTGTAAGGCTCTTCTCCCGTAGAACATCCAGCAGACCAGATCCGAATGTCCCTATCCTTCAGAGTCTTATTCAAATGGGGCAGGACAATCTCCCTCAAGAAGTCAAAGTGTTCCTTTTCTCTGAGAAAATAGGTATGGTTGGTCGTAATCCTTTCGACTAATGTCGTCAGGAGATTTCCCGTCCTGTCCTGCCGTACTTTTTCAATATAGTGGCTAAAACTGCTATACTCGCCTGATTGGAGGACACTAAAAAGCCGACCCTCCACCAAGGCCTTTTTTTCTTCCTTCAGGTGAATACCAAACCGTTCTTCCACCAATTCTGCCAACTCAAAAAATTCTTTCCCGGTGATTTTGATCATGATATCCTTCCCATCTTTGATAAATAAGGACCCTTCCTCTACCAATTAAAAATCTTGCTGTTTGAGGATAACAGATCAGTCCTGTTTTCTTGTTGTATTTACGGCAATCAATAAGCCCCCGGTATCAGAGGGCTTATTGATTATTCCTTAATTATGCAGTTCAATTCCATTGAAATTAAAATCTTCCAAAATCACTGTTCCCGAGATCAAATTCACCACTTGCGAAGTTTGCAGATCTTCCTGACTTTTTATAAAGCTTTTGAGATTCTTTTTTTTCGCTGCCTTTTACATCCTTGCTCTTTTTCCGTTGGTTGTAGGAACTAAATGATTCTCGCAGGTTAAATCCATTGATATGTTCATTCAAGAGTTCTGCCTGGCTCATCAGCTCCTCACTGGCAGCTGCACTTTCCTCTGCTGTTGCAGAATTGGTTTGAATCACCTTGGATACCTGTTCTACGCCAATATTGATTTGGGCAATGCCGCTCGCCTGTTCATTGGAAGCCTTGGCGATTTCTCCTACCAGTTCCGCTACCTGTGCTGAACCATCCACAATTTTCGATAGAGAATCCGCCGTTTCATTGGCCATTTTTGTGCCTGCATCTACCTTTTTAATGGAGGTTTCTATAAACTCGGTGGTTTCCTTCGCAGCGTCCGCACTTCTTGCCGCAAGATTCCTTACTTCCTCAGCAACTACAGCAAATCCCTTGCCGTGTTGTCCTGCCCTTGCTGCTTCTACTGCTGCGTTGAGTGCAAGGATATTGGTCTGGAACGCAATCTCATCGATGACCTTGATAATCTTTGAGATATTGGAGGAAGCATCATTGATTTGCTCCATGGCCTTCAGCATTTCCGCCATGCTGGTATTTCCCTTGACCGCCATTTCCTTTGCATTGAACGCAAGTTCATTGGCTTTATTGGCATTTGTAGCATTTTGCTTTGTTTGAGCCGAGATCTGGGTGATGGTTGATGACAGTTCTTCAATAGAGCTTGCCTGCTCTGTCGCTCCCTGTGATAGCTGCATGCTGCCGTCTGAAACCTGCCTTGCCCCAGCTGCTACCTGATCCGATGCTTTACTGATTTCACCTATGAGCTCATTTAATGACTCCAGGATGGTATTCATCGCATCCGAGATGGCTTTATAATCCCCTTTATAGGCCTCAATCTTTTCATAATTCAGATTACCTCCGGCAATTCCTGAGAGTACCTCGGACATATCCAGAATCATCTTCTTCAAATCAGTAATCATCAGGTTAACCGCATTTTTTAGGAGAACAAAATCACCCTTGTATTCTTTCTGGATCATCACATCGAGATTCCCGCTGGAAAGCTCATTCATCACCGCGGATACTTCCTGAATAGGCGTAACAAAAGCATCGACTGTCTTGTTGATTCCTTCGATGATATCCCTATATACACCCATAAACTGGCTGCCGTCGCCTCTCACTTCAAAACGTCCATCGACCGCAGAATTGATAAGATTTTGTGTTTCTCCTGTCAGGCCCACAAGAGATTCGATGGTCCTTTTTAATGCAGGCGTAATTTCGTCCAGATCATCAGAAACTTGGATTTTTGCACTCAAATCTCCTTGGGAAATGCTCTTTAAAACACCCACAAAATCCTTCTGCAGCTTGTTTGCAAATTGATTCATGGCCTCCGCCATTTTTCCAATCTCATCCTTTGTACCAACGTCTACTCTGTAGTCCAAATGGCCTTTGGACATTTCATTCATCATATAAACTGCTTTGTCCAAAGACTTGGTAATAAGACTTGTCACATAAAGAGAAAGCAGAATAACAAGAACAAACCCGATTGCGACAATGATTATGACCGTAATAATCGTCTGATTTTTCTCGCTGACTCCGGCAGCTATTTCTTTATTGATGCTTAATTTAACAAGTTCTCCGATTTCATTCATGCAGCTTCTGGCAGAATTGAAGCTCTTGATATACTCGTCCTTTTGGATGGTCTGCAAATCTCCCGACTTGATAAGCGCATCGGTATTTTTGGTCCAAGCGTCAAAATCTTCTTTAAACTTGGCATAATTGTCAAAAATCTTTTTTCCGCTTTTCTCATGAGTTACCTGACCCCAGGTCTTCTCATTGGATTTTAAAATCCCCTGGGATTTTTCCATCCTTTCATTGACCTGAGAGACATTATCCTGATACTCTTTCACGATATCCCCATACTTTGCATCGTTCTTATTCATTACATTCAGCTTTTGTATCGCCGACAATGCCTGATACATGTCTCTATCTGCATTCAGTATATTATCCAGGCTTTCCAGACCTTCATCATGGATTGTCATTTTGAAATCCGCTACAAGGTTGTTGATCACAAAAATAAATACGAGGGTTGCCACAATGATTACTCCGAGAGCAATAGATAAAGTCGCCCATATTTTGTTTCTGATGCTCATGTTATTAAACATTTACATGCCCCTTTCTCATCTTTTGACTTGATTGTTATTAAAATTAATCCTCTGGTGCACTTTCTTATTACGCTTATCCCATATCAGAAATCACTTCCAATTCTTCATTCTCCAGGATCCGCTCGCAATCAATCAGCAATTTGACTTCGTCTCCGACCTTTCCGATCCCTTTGATATAGCGATTCCCAAATCCGGATTTCAGCTCCGGCGGCGGCACTATGTTCTCATCTGCTATGGATAATACTTCAGCCACCGTATCAACAATCAGCCCTATTGCAATTTCATTTATATCCACAACAATAATACAGGTTCTATCATTATAGTCCTTTTCCGGCTTTCTGAATTTCAAACGGACATCAATGACCGGGATGATCTTTCCTCTTAAATTGATGATCCCCTTGGCATACACCGGGAGATCAGGAACCTCTGTGATCCTTTGAATCCCGATAATTTCGATCACGTGCTGGATTGGTATCCCATATGTCTCTTTCTCAATCAAAAAGGTGAGGTATTTCCCTACCAATGAATCCTCCTCTTCCACCCATTGCACTGTTATAGCTTCCGACACTTTACTCCCTCCTTAAAGTTTTTTTCGACTCCGGCTCAAAATTCCTGCAAGATCTATAATAAGGCTGATATTTCCGTCTCCAAGGATGGTGCAGCCTGAAACACCACCCACACTGAATGTTTCAAAGAACTGATAAGTATCAGGAAGTGTAGCTGATAATGTTAGGTTTACTGTCGAAAAGAAAACTTACTGAATTAAAATAAAAAAGCTATCGCTATATAAGCTATATAGAAAAATCCAGAGCAATCTACAAGGAATGACACCTATGAACTTAACAGGCAAAATAAATTTACATAAATTATAACTGATAAATTAACATAAAAATAAAGAGAAAGTAGACAACAGTTTTCCGGTTACTTTAGCACTTGCTTTTGAATTGTCAAAGAAATACTGAATACTTGATACTGAATTTCTAAGTTTTACTATAATTTACGAGATTTTAGAACTTGACGCTCGAATAGAAATAGACCTGTATAAAGAATGTGTTTTTCGGATTTCTGATATTATTATAGCATAATTTTACTCTATGTCAATTAAAAAGGCATTATGTAAAACATTACAAAATATTATAATAGGGAGAATCCAATGAGACTGAATTCTCCCCTTAAAAATTCCACTAAAAATTTCCTATATTCCGGTAAAACACTTATCAATATGTTTGCTATCCATATCCTGTTTCTTTGAAGCAGTATAGAGAAGCCATATCCCCCCTGTAACGAGGATAGATACTGGAAGCGCTACAAACGTTGTACCTACCATTGAAAGGCTTTCGACCGGAGTTCCCAACACTATGGACGTCTTCCTGAAAATCAGCTTGCAGATCTGCATATAGGAAGCATTGGAGTGCACAAAGAAGGTCCAGATAAACCAAGCTACAGCACCGGAGGTCATTCCCCATTTTGCTGCTGCCTTCGGCATCCTCTTGAAATACAGCGCCCCAACATAAACAGGCAGGAAAGAAGCTGTTGTTAATTCAAAGAACATGGTGGTAAATTTGGCAATGATACCGTCTGCGATCGGGAGACCGCTTGCTGCCCAAGCCAATACCGTACTGATCAATATGACCACAAGCATCCCAGTTCTTGTAATAAATAGAGTATTCCCCGATCTGCCAAGACTCTTTTCGTAAATATCTCTCCCTGCAGCCGTACCCATGGCATGGAACTGTGAACTCAATGTCGACATGGCCGCAGCCAGCATTGAAATCAGGAAAATGGAAGAAAACCAACCCGGCAGAAAGTCTTTGATAAACAAGGGAATAATATTGTCATTCACTCCTTTGGCCGCTACCAAGGCTATTTTGCCGGTCTTTTGATAAAGAAGAACATTGGACAGAGCTCCAACAACAAAAGCAACACCTGTCATGGCAAAAATAAATACGCCTCCGGATAATACAGCCCTATTCAACTCCTTGTTACTCTTCACTGTCATAAACCTTACTGCAAGCTGGGGTTGTGCCAGTACACCGATACCTACTCCCATGACAATAGTTGAAACCAGGCTCCACCATGAGGGAGATCCACCTTTTGGCATGGAAGTCCAACCCTGAAATCCTCCTTTGATGGATTTTGCTATATCCTTTTGAATATCAGGATTGTTGAAGAGGTCTGTTAGCTGCTGATGTGCAGAGGTGATACCCCCAAGATTTGCATAGGCTGTAATCAGAAGTACTGTCATGGCAATAAACATGATGCACCCCTGGAATGCATCCGTATACATAACCCCTTTCATACCGCCCATCCAGACATATATTGCAACAATAGCAACAAAGAACAGCAACGATACATCATATGGGATTCCAAAATAAGTTTGAACAAAGTTTGCGCCGCCCTTGATTACCCCGGCAGCATAGATTGGCATAAACACAAAAATCAGTATTGCTGCAAAGGCCTGAATAAATTTGGAATCGAACCTTTTACCCAGAAGTTCAGGAAAGGTGTGGGCGTCAAGCGTGTGCCCGATCTTTCGGGTTCTTTTTCCGAAGAAAATAAAAGCAATGAAAATTCCGATGAATACATTGAAGACAGTAAGCCAAAGAAGCCCAAGTCCCAGATTGGCTGCCAATCCTCCAAATCCGACGATGGCAGAGGTGCTGATAAAGGTAGCGCCATAGGACAACGCCATGATGAGCGGATGAGACTTTCTTCCGGCTACAAGATAATCCTGTGAGGATGTTGTATGCTTATAACCCAGATACCCAAGAAATGCGGTAATGAAAAGATAAATCAAGACAACAATAATTGTATAAAGATCCATTCGATGATCCCCCTTAGAAATTGTAAATAAGTACACTAATCGTACCAAATCCAGGGAGCAGGCTATCACCAGAATATTCGACCGGTTCTCCTATTCTAAACTGCATACTCTTAATTGGAACTGATTTTTACTGATAAAGTTTGAAGCAGCATTATATTTAAGGGTAGGTTATAGTTCAGCTTCTACTTCCTGCTGCACCTTTTCCCATGCTTCCTCCTCCATGATCTGCTTCATTTCATCGTCCCCTTCCCTGTTCCAGTTGTATAACCCATATACAACACAGGCTACGGTACTTAGAATGCACAGAACATAGGCCGCGGAAATCCAAAAATCAGGTATGCCTAAAAACATCATTTCCCCCCTCTCAAAGCATCCGTTACCTTCGAATAATTTTTTCACACAAACTCGCAGCCGTTACGAACATTTGAGAAAACAATTGATCGTCGTGTACGGATGAAAATTAATAAAAATAAAAAAGCCACGCTGAGTTCGCATGGAAAAAGCAGAACTCGACATTGGCTCATTGACGCAGTAATCCTTCAATATCCTCTTTGATCTACCATATTTCCATGCTACAGCTATATTGTATATTAAAAAGTACACAAGAGCAAGATCGTATTTGATTTCTTCGCATATTCTACTGCCTCATTTCAGCTTAGTCAAGTCTAGGAAAAAGACTCATCATTTCGTTGCAAATTGGAATTGTACATTTTGTAAAGTATGGTATAATTATAATAAATATGCATGTCAAATTTTTCTATGTTTTTCAAGAATTCAGATTTTCATGAATACTCCCTTCCAATAAAATCATAAAGGTGGAAAACCTATGGTTGATAAAAGCAAGCGTTTAACTTTTGGCTTTGTTGTAAATTATATCGCAAGCTGGGAAGATGCAGACTACTATCAATCCTTGATTCTATCCGGAATCGCAGATTTCGCTAAAGAATATGATATTAATTTGATGTGCTTTGTTGCCGGTATGTTCAATTCCCCCCATAAATGGGAACGGGGACGTAATATCCTGTATAACTTTATTGATAAGAATAAAATTGATGGCTTAATCGTTTTATCCTCAGCAGTAGAGGCATACGCTTCCCCTCTTCAGCTCTTGAAAAAACTTCATAAAAACAAAGGACTTCCTGTCGTAACCATAGGAAACCGGTTTGATGGCTATCCCTCCGTTTCTGCAGACAACTTTTTGGGGATGCGTCAATCTGTTGATCATCTGGTTGAAGTCCATGGCAGCCGGCAAATTGTTTTCATCAAAGGAACCGAAGGCAGCAAGGACTCTGACCTGCGGTTGAATGCCTACCTCGAATCCCTGAAATCTCACAATATCCCGATAAACCCAAAACTGATCTTTCCAGGCAAATTCAATTTTGCTTCTGGAGAAGAGGTCGTAAAGCTTCTTCTAAAAAAGAAGATTTCCTTTGATGCGATTGTTGCTGCGAATGATAATATGGCCATTGGAGCGCTGGATGAGCTTGGGCGGCAACTGGGAGCTGCTCATAAAAAGATTCCTGTCATCGGATTTGACAACATTGAAGCCAGTCGGCTTCGCTCCCTGACTACCGTTCACCAACCCTGTTATGAATTGGGAAGATCCGCTTCCGATATGCTTTTAAGGCTGGTTCATAATCAGTTGATAGAAATGGAGGAATTACTTCCTACCAAGGTTTTGTTCCGTTCCTCCTGTGGCTGCATCCCTTCCATGGTTAGGAATGCTTATTCAGTTGAGCTGCAAAAAGCAGGCTCTTCCATGCAATCCTCAATCGATGAGTTGATAGCTAGTTTACTGTACAAGTTTGACAAAGTAACCAGGTCTGCTGATCTCGCACTGAACAGCCGTGATTTTGATGAATTGTTTGAATATGAAAAAAGATTGATCGACGCCTTCCTTGAAGAATATCTTTCCGGCAAAAAGGATCAGTTCATTCAAGCCTATGATCAAGTCATCTCTTTGTGTGAGTTAAAAAGAATAAAACTGTCATTTTTGCATAACATCCTATCATGCCTGCGCCAGGATATTCTTGAATATCTTCCGTCAGATTCCAATATCATACTGGCCGAAAACATGTTTCAGGCTGCACGTATTCAAATCAGTGATGCTGTTGAGAGATTTGGCTCATCCAACATCACCCTTACTGCAAATCGTATTGACGCCTTGAACTGGCTTGAGGAGGAGTTGGTAGCCAATATGGATTGGCATGCTCAAATCGAAACCTTAGATCGAAATATTTTTCAATATGGGATTAACCGATGCTATATTTCTCTATATGAAAATCCGGAAAAACCTCTGGAGAAATCAAAACTGATTTATGCAAGTAACCAGGGCAATCGTTTTTATACAGGTTCCAACGGAACCAGCCATGCTACCCAAGAGCTTCTTCCCGAGGGAATTTTACACGACCTTTATCAGGAAAGGTTTAGTATCATCATTGAGGCATTACACCTTGGGAGTGATCAACTTGGTTATGCAATTTTAGGATTTGACACCAGAATCAACAGAGCATTTGAAATCATACGCCATCGCTTGAGTATCGCACTCAAGGAAGCGTTGCTCATCGAGAAAGTAACCAATCAGGCCGTCAATCTTGAAAAGCAGGTAATTGAAAGAACTCGTGAACTGGCGATTGCCAACGAGCAGCTGAAGCAGGAGGTATGTAAAAGGAAAGACGCGGAAGATGAGCTTATGAAGCTGTTAAATGACTTAAAATCTTCCAACAGTCAGCTGCATCTCCAGTCAATGAAGGATGAGCTTACCGGGCTGTATAACCGTCGTGGGTTTATGGAGCTGGGACTTGCCCAGTATGAGCATTTTAAAAAAATTCATCAGGAATTTCTTGTGTTTTACATTGATTTGGATGGTCTCAAGCAAATTAATGATCAATATGGACATGCAGAAGGAGATTATGCCATTGTAAAAGCATCAGAAATACTCCATAAATCCTTTAGAGGTTCGGATATCATCGCACGAATCGGGGGAGATGAGTTTACTGTTTTAGCTTTGCAAGCCTCCCCCCCAAATGAGGATAAAATCCGAAGCCGTATTGATCAGTTCTGCCAGGTGCATAATCAATCCTCCAACAAACCCTATCAGCTATCCCTCAGTATCGGGTCTTCCAGCTTTAATCCAGAACTGCCGGTTGAGTTCGAGGATCTTGTGAAAACAGCGGATGCCGCATTATATGAGGAAAAACTGCGTAAGAAAGGTTTAAAATGTCCCGGAATAAATTGATAGAAAACAATTATATTTAAATATTCATTTTAAATTTTATACTCCGAAGGAGGTTGTAATGAAAGTTCAAACAGTTATTAAAGATGAAATGAAAGTGATTGGAATTGCAACCATAACTACCAATATCAAGGATGAAGGGATGATGCAGGCTTTTATGCTTTGGGGAGAATTCCTGGGTAAAAATCTTGCTGAAAGGATCCCCAACAGGATCAATCCCCATATCCGGCTTGGTGTGTATTTTGACTACGAGAAAAACTTCTGTCACAGCGAAGGAAAGTATTCTTTTTTAGCAGGAGTGGAAGTGGATTCTCTGGAGAGTATCCCGGAAGGCATGGTAGGAATCACAATTCCCAAAGCAAAGTATGCCGTCTTTACAGCAAAGGGGGAAATGAAGCAGGAAATCCAAAAAACCTGGAAATCCATATGGACCCAATGGCCAATAGAATCCGGCATGGAAAGAGCCTATACAGTCGATATGGAAGTATTTGACTCCAGCCGATTCTATAACGGGGACCAGTCCGAATTGGATATCTATATATCGGTTAAATAAGGGACAACGCTCCTAAAATATGGTTTTCACTGGAATAATATTTCAGCTGATGAAGGACTAATGAAAGGATGGGAAAATAATAGGGGGACGTTTCTGCACATTTTGCTCTTTTTGCAAAATGTGCAGAAACGTCCCCCCTCAAATATCAAACTGTCTGACAGCTTTCACAATAGTAAACACTGCCGCCCATATAGTTTTCCTTCTTGATATATCCGCCGCAGGTCATACAGGGCAATCCGGCACTGTTTTTACTCATCATGACCTTATATCGGCCATTATTTCCATACAGGTCTTTTTCAGTATCTCTTCCGCAAAGCGCTGTCATTTCTCCGAGCATTGACTTAACAGCCTTAAACAGAACGGTTCTTTCTTCGTCCGAAAGTGAAGTAATTTTACGTTTCGGGTGAATTCTAGCATTCCATAGAATATCCTGCAATACTCCATTGCCTAAGCCGGGTATGCGTTGTTCGGTTGCTAGAAAAGCCTTAGTGCTTAACTTCTGCATTTCAGGCGAGGAAACCATCCGTTCAAAATAGTCTGCATCAAATTTTTCAGACAGCGGAGATGGCTTATCCTTGGCAACCTTGTAATAAGGATTATCAAATTCACCTTCATGGAAACACCATATTCCCCCATACATTTGAACAGATGCGCTCAAAGACGAGCCGTCTTCAAATTCAATCAGCAGCTGGTGTTTTGGGGGCCGCTGTTCAATTTTTTCATGATACCGAAGCCCTACCCCGTCTCCAACCAGCAGTCGGACGTCATCCGCCTCCACCTCTATCAGCCCGCCATATCCTGCCGCATTTCGGATGATCTTCCCTGCTAGAAGATCATGGTATCCCTGGGGATCACCGTGAAAAAAAGCAAACTTATGCGGGGATTGGGCAGCGATCACCTTTGATATCCGTTTTCCTTTTGCTGACTGCTGCAGTTGGTTTGCAACAGTAAGCGCTTCCGGCAATTCAAGCATGATTCAATACCTACCTTTCATTCGTATCCTAAAATTCAAACTATTTTAAGGGTATTTCAATTTTGGTCAGTAATTCTGATTCCGGCACATCTTGAGGTGAATTGTAGTAATATTCATAATAAACACCTTTTTGTTCATATCCGTTGTCCGAAATCCATTTGAACATTTTATTGTAAGGCTGCTCCATCCCAGCATATGGCCCCTTGTAAATGCAGGAAACATATTTCCCTGCAGGAACCTCCCGAAGCTGGATTTCGTCCTTTTCCGAAAGTACTTTTTGAACCGGGAACCCTAATTCAACATCCAAATCTTTCATATCCATGTTGTAATACGCTGTAAATGGTGCGTCTGCCGGCTCTTCTCCTATTTCGGTCAAATACTGCATGATCTTAGTGTAGGATTCGCCGATGGTATTTGGAAGATTTTCAAATGCTGTTCTAGTTCTGATTGACAGAACCGGTTGTGCTTTCTTTTCAGTCATTTCAATTTTAAATGTCATATCGTTTCCCTCCTTATAATGAACGAAGTTTACTATTCTTTCCTCAATTTCCACTTCGCAGTTATCATCGACCATGTCCTTTATTACTTCATCCGAGGACGTGATTGATATCTTTATTTTATCTGGGGAATACGACAGCAGTATGTCACATTTAAATTATTTTTCATAATATTCCATTGCTTTTTTCATTCTTTCCAAAATAATTCGCTTCATATACTCCGGCTCTTCTACTTCCACATAATGCCCGAAGGATAAAATATATCCGTATACCCACTCATCTTCCGGGAAAGAAACTGATAAACTCCAGGTGTCGTCATCATTCGGTATAACCAACTCCTCGTCAAAATCGTCATAAACTCGATGCAAGACCTCTCGATGAAATTTAAGCTTCAAGTTTGCCCATGTTTGCGGATATTCAACGGATTCCTCTTTCCCGGCAGAATCATGTTTTCTGCGGATAAACCCCTCTCCTGTCAAGGACAGGTTCTTAATTCTGGAGATGCGGAATGTACGAAAATCTCCCCGGTCTCTGCAATACCCCCACAAATACCAGGATTGTCCTTTAAAGATCAGCCGCATAGGCTCGATGTTTCTTCGCCTCTTCGTTCCCTGAGCATTAATGTACTCAAAAGTAAGCACCTTGCGCTCAAGAATGGCCTTTTTGATGTTTAAAAATTTGTTATGCTCATTCGGCTTGCTGCTCCAAGGGGAAAAGTCAATGTACACCCAATCTTCAGCGACTGCATTCTTGAATACGGATCCGATTTTATCCAGGATCAGGTCGATCTCCGGGTATTTGGTTGCCTGCAAGGTTTTTAATGCCAAAAGCAGGCTTTCGCTTTCATGGTCTGAAATCAGTGTCCTGCTGAAGGAATAATTTTCAAGAAGTGAGATTCCCCCGCCGTTGCCTTTATTGGTATAAACGGGAACACCGGCAGTAGAAAGAACGTCAATATCTCTATAGATGGTTCTGGTAGAAACCTGGAACCTTTCGGCCAATTCCTTTGCCGTCACTGTTCCTTTATTCATCAGTAAAATGGTAATTTCCAGCAAGCGGTTGATTTTCATTGTTATCACCTAGCGCTTTTTTTACACAACTGGTTCTATATGCTTCTAAGCGTAAAAAATGTGCTTCCTTGATGTTGTGCTTCAATTATTAGTGTAATTTTTGAGGGCGCAATCTTATTATATCTCATTAACATGACAACATATAGTCATATTTGGAAAATCTCTGATGGGGACGTTTCTGCACTAATTTCAGTAATGGCTAAAAAAAACATCGTATCTATGATACGATGCCCCTTAAGATTTTTATATATTATGATTTTGAATAATCCCTTATATCAAATTTCTATAAGTAAACCATTAAACTAATCTTACTTATTATGCTTATAATCTAAACACATGAAGGTTTATTAAGCAAGTTGTCCTATGCTAAGAATACCTTCACAGATATCTCGATATTCTTTACTCTCATTATATAGATTAAATCCTTGACGGCAAAGTC
>JAOAAU010000004.1 GCA_026418695.1 Clostridia bacterium | reverse complement strand
TGTTTCAAAGCAGCAGGAATGTAGATGCATCCACCCTGGAGGAATGCAAAAAGATGGGAATTGAGACCATCGTTGCCTGCCCGATGATGAAGTTTGGCTCAGGGATTCATAAACTTCATGGATTCTTTGCGGGAGTAAGATAATGAATACTTTTCCACTGGTCAGGGCCAAATGGTCCAATGAGCATGTGATGGCAGCGCTCTTTGGGGTATTGCTTTTATATATGCTGCCGTCCTGGGTTCACAGCCCATCGGGAATTCTTGGATTTTCAGCAGTTTTAGCTTTTGCGCTGGTCCTGGATACTGCTGTGAATGTGATCCGGTTTAAAAGACCTGTATGTGCCGTATCAGCGTCTGTTACAGCCGGGATTTATTACATTCTGACTCCGGGAGTACCCCTTTGGGGACAACTCTTGGGAGTGGGAGCGGCTTTGCTTCTTGGAAAGCATATCTGGGGAGGAACCGGAAAAAATCCGGTCAACCCTGCGATGGTCGGGCTGGTTCTAGCCGGTATCCTCTTCAAAATACAAGACCCTGTTTTTACTCCTTCATTATTGCTCCTGCCAGCATTGATCCTATCAATACCGTTTATCAGATTCAGACCATTTGCTGCTTGTGGTTTTATAGCAGGAATGATTGCAGCTTTGATCTTCAAGCAGGAGTTTGGTTTTGATGCCTTCCTTGTGTTTGGGGGGATTTTCTGGGGCTGTCTGGTGCTGACTGACCCTGTTACGATCACAGGAAACCCAGCTGTTGGAGCTGTTGGTGGAATTTTAACAGGTTTTCTTACACTGCAGTTTTCTGAATCGGTGATAGCGATGGCGGTTGGAGTTGTGCTATTTAATGTGATTTCCGCTGCGGCGGAAAGATTCCTTGAAAGGACCAATTCAAAACTCTTTCCAAAAGCCAAAATCAATAAGCTTGTGACTTTTAAAAAGGGCAATACACCTTTCGTTGACTTGACAGGGAAAGAATACCGGAAAGCAGAAGACGTGTCTTCTCTAAGCAGAGAGGAAGTTCTTAAAAGGATTGAAGCAAATGAGGTTTTCGGTCTTGGCGGTGCAGCATTTCCTACCATCGGAAAAATCAAGACGGTCCTGGCTGCAGAAGTACCACAGCGACATTTGATTATCAATGGGGTGGAATGTGATCCGGGTTTAGTTCATGATGTTTGGTTGATGCAGCGTCATATGAAGGAAATCTGCACAGGGATTGATCTTCTGAAGAAATGCATCCAGTTTGAGTCTGTATCGCTGGCTGTGAAGGAATCAACAGAGCATAGCTGCCCGGCAGAAGTAAAGATAAGTAGGGTTCCCGATTATTATCCTATAGGAGCGGAAAGGATTCTCATAAGGCAGGTGTTAGGGAAGGAAGTCCCCCAAAATGAAATACCCGCAAAGCTGGGGGTTCTTGTATTGAATGTCCAAACGGTTTATGCAATATTTGAAGCGGTTAGCAAGAATCAGAAGGCCGATAGCCGGTTCATCACTGTTACAAACCTTAAAGAAAAGAATATGTGCGTTGCCAGGGTGAGTTTTGGCGCAAATATCCAAAAGATTCTGGATGACTTGGGAATGAAAACCGGTAATGCATTTGCGGGTGGTGGTGCGATGCAGTGCAGGAATATTGACGACTCGGATGTCATAGATAAAACTGTAAATTTCATCGCACTGGGCGATTTTCCCAGATATAAGGAATCCCCCTTGTGCTCAAAATGCGGTTTTTGTAAAACCAATTGCCCTGCGGGAATCAGAGTCGAAAGAATTGCTGAATTGGCAGAACTAGGTGATTTTAAGGAAGCTAAAATATATTCGCCTGAAAAGTGCATTCAGTGCGGAAACTGCAGCCGGATCTGCCTGGCAGGAAGAAATCTGGCGGCTCGGGTGAAGGCTGCAAAAACGGCTTAAGATTTTTGCCAAAAATCCATACATAATTTAGATGATAAGGCGAGAAGATGAAAATAGTCTCAGCCTTTTATTGTTTAACCACAAGGCTCCTGAGTCATAAGACGAAGGGGTCTTTTTTGGTTTGCAATAATGCGTTTTATAAAAACCGTATCTCATAATAGTTTTAAGAAAGAGGTGCTTTTTTGATGAGAATAGTTCATGTTGAAGGACCGGACGGCTAGGCATACAATGAAGATGATGAATCGCTCGAGAGCATAAATCACTGACGTTTGCAGTGCTCGAAGTCAGATAAAACCCTTAACATAAAAGTGAGATAGGAGGAATGGAGTATGAAGTTAGTGTTGGATGTATATAATGCAATTTGTGATATCGAAATATTTGAAATCAACGGCATCAAGGCGACGTATAAAGATTTCGGGAGTATGTATGATGCGGCTCCGGATCAATCAAAACCTTGCCATTGCGGCAATATGATATTTGAGTCCCGGATACCTTCGCAGCAGGTGCTTCAGAAGTATGGCATCAATGTCAGCGAGTACGCTTATATATGCCAGCAGCTGCAGGAGCAGTTGTCCTTCGGATTATGCAGATTGTGCAGTTGATTTTCAAGGGTTGGGCAGTATGATGTCAAGTCTGCGATAGCATAGGGATTACATACTGTGTGCAGATGGTATTATTACAGTAAGACTTACAGGTCGTTTTGAATAGCATAACTAATGGGCAGGACTTCATTTATGAGGTCCTGCTTTTTTCGCGGCAATAACTCTGCTATGGATCTATAAAACAAATTAAAATGAGGATTCAGTATTGCTTATAGGGGACAACTGTGGTGAAATTGTATTCAGTAAGGGATTGATTTACTCATTGTACCTTTCCCGTTTATTGGCCTTCCAAGCGTCAGGAGGATCATTGAAACCTCTGGTCGGCCTGGAAAAATTGCTGCAGTTCATCTCCCTTTCAGGGAACTTGACACTAATGGATGGATTGACGCTACCATGAGGAGTTATCAGAGAGTAGAAAAGGAATTTTTTCAAACTGTATTTTTTGAGAGGATCGGGGACATTATTAATTTTTAAAATCAATGATGTCGACAGCATGATTAAACTATGCTTGGAATGACATACTAAAAAATATTATTGATAGTAAGTGCAGGGAGCTAAGGATTTGTATAAAACTAATAGATTAGAAGGATTAAATGTGATGAGCAAGTTTATAATGATGATCGGAATCCCCGGAAGCGGAAAAAGTACATTTGCTGAGAAGATAGCACAAAGCGAAAACGGGATCATTATTTCTTCGGATGAACTCAGAGAAGAACTATTCGGAAATGTGTGGGAGTTTAAGAAAAATGCCCTTTTGTTCAGTGAGATGTTCAGAAGGTCAGGCAGGTATCTGAATGAAGGGAAGAGCGTTGTTTTTGATGCCACAAACATTACAAGATCCGAGAGAAAGCAGGTCCTAAAGAAATTTGAGCCGTTTTACAAGGTTTGCTATTATATAAAAACCCCTTTAGAAAAGGTTCTGTATCAAAATTCCATCAGAAATAGAAACGTTCCTGAAGAAATCATCATTAAAATGCATGAAAAAATTCAGGAACCGGATCCTTCTGAGGGATGGGATGAGATCCATATCATTGATAACAGCTGAAGAAGTTAACTGCCGGATAAAACCCGGAGAACTTCATTGATGTCCGGAAGCTGATCTCCTGGATATACTTTCACCCATTTCACCTTGCCATTCTCATCAACGATGATATTCGCGCGTTCGGATACTCCATCCTTTTCATTAAATATTCCATAATCTCGAGCTATTTTACCATGAGGCCAAAAATCTGCCGGCAGACTGACATGATCAATCTGAAGCGCTTCTGCCCATGCTGTTTTGCAGGGCTGAGGATCTACGCTGAATCCCAGTGGAACAGTGTTGTGGTTTTGGAAGTTCTTCCAATTCGTTTCCAATGCCCGCATCTGGTCCGTACAGACCGGTGTCCAGGCCAGGGGATGCCAGGAAAGTAAAACTTTTTTTCCCCGAAAGGCAGATAAACGGATATTCTGATTTTTGTTGTCCAATGCAGTAAAGTCCGGTGCATCTGCACCTGCAGTAATAGGATTCATAGGAATTCTCCTTTTGCTGATATATTTCTATTTACATAGAATACCCTAAACAAAAGGAACTATGAAATGCAAAGATAGAAAGTATGTAGCAAAGATTTATAGCTCTGCAGAGCTTTACTCTCTGACTTTTGCTATGTGTCTCTACAGGCTTTTTTGAATTGTTCAAATTTTTGCAGGAAGTCGGGACTTGTTTCGAAGAATTTGTTAAGCAGTTCAATCTTGTGCAGGGTGCTTACCGAGATATTATGCTCAATCAATTCAGTTTCCAAAAGAATAGTATCTCCTACCCCCAGGTATTTTAGAAACGCTTCAATAATGCTGTGCCGTTCCAGCAGGTACTTGCCGATTTCTTTGCCGTTTTCGGTGAGAAAGATGATTCCGTATTTCTTATAATCAAGCAGGCCAAGGCCCGAAAGCTTTTGAACCATTTTGGTCGCAGAGGATGCCTGCACATTCAACAAATCTGAAAGCGTATTGATTCTCATATAACCATCGGTCAGACTGTTCCTATAAATCATTTCAAGATAATCTTCCATCGCTGAAGTCAGCAGCTTCTTGTTTTGCTCAAGCAGCTGATATCCGCGAACCGTGTGGAATTTCTGGGTCTCCTCCATTATCATCACAACCTTAAACTCTGCACATCAATCTTCTATGATCACAGTACCATTATATTCGGGTCGAAAAGGATTTATTTTTAAGGAAAAAATATTGTTAAAATTTCTACTGCTATGAAAGAAAGTGGAGCGCTGTTTCAGAAGGTTATAATGGTTATTCTTTCGATTCGCTGATTCTTGAGCGAATCCAGCAAAAAAGCAGCAAGAGTATGCCTAATGAAATCAAGGAAATACAGCCGTAAAGCAACAGTGTATTGTGATTCCGTATAGCTCTTGGCAGCTTCAGAACGCCTGCTAAACAAAAGATTACAGCCAAAACTGAAATCGTACTATAGTGTTTAACTGCCTGATGCTCCATGGTTACCTCCTTTTTACAATATTTAAAATATTATAGCGAGGAGAAATGAAATATGGAAGAGTTGGAAGGGTTGGTTATTTGATCTTTCCGTAGTAACAGCGCAAAGACTGGGCTTCCTGAGCAATGGAGCAGTAATTGCAGTGGATACATCGAGATTCTTTCCGGGTTCCTTCCTTGAACTTCTTTACTAAATTAGGCTCAATGATAAACGGGCGGCACATGGAAACAAAATCAGTCTTTTGAGTGCCAATAATATCTGCAATATCCTCCAGGGATTTGATACCACCTACCACGATAACTGGAATCGAAACGCGTTCTTTGATTTGTTGAGCGGCAGCAACATTATAGTTGTAGATTGGCTTGGGGTCGGATCTGAGCATGAAGCGGACCAAGGGTCTTGCCATGAACTTTATTACCGGGTTTAACTCTCTGAAAAGATAACTATATTCCAATACGGCATCTACCGGCGCCTTCTCACCCCGGGATGCATAAAACCCATCTTCTATGGTGCCGCAAGAGACTTCTATTGCAGCGCAGCCGGATTTTTCAAGAAGCCCGGCTATATGAACGGCCTCATCAATTCGCATTCCATTTTTCCTGCCATCATAAGCATTCATCTTGACCAGAATAGGGAAGCTGCCTACGCGTTTTCGGGCACCCTGAAAGATTTCGTCAATGATCCTGTATCTGTTTTCCATACTTCCTCCCCATTGATCCTTCCTACGATTGGAGTAAGGGGATAGAAACTGAGCCAGAAGATAGCCGTGGGCAATATGCAGCTGCACTCCGTCAAAGCCAGCTTTCTTACTTCTATCAATCGCATCGATGAAATTATTGATGATATCTCGGATTTCATGGTCGGACAGTTCTTTCGGAACTTCTTCGAGGAACATCTTGTCCCGAATTGCGGACGGAGCAACTGGCTTTTCTCCGGTTACTTTGGAGCGGGTCTGCCTTCCGCAGTGAGCCAACTGCTGAATAATAGGCGTACCGTGTTCGTGAACGGCATCCACAATATCTCTATAGAAAGGGATGTAATCCTCCGTGTCCATCATCAGCATTTGGTAATTCGGGCTTTTGCCATTCTGCCGGATTCCTGCATACCCAGTGATAATAGCGCCAACTTCCCCTTTGGCAAGTTGAAGGTATTTTATCTTTAGTGCCTCTGTGGGGATCCCATTACCATCTGCCAGTCCTTCATGGGTTGCAGAACGAATGATCCTGTTCTTTAGCTTGATTCCGGCGAGCACTGCAGGCTCAAAAATTTGATTGTCTGTCATGGGCATAAACCTCCGGGCGGATAGATATCTACCTGTTGCTAAAGCTAATTGTAGATGCTCCCAAGAATTATTTCTAACCCGAAAGAATCAAAAATGCTTTATTTAGTCCAAAATGGAGCATTTTTTTTCAAGAAGCTTTTTCGGTGTCATGCCGTATTCTGATTTGAACAGCTTGATAAAGTGAGAGATGTTTTCATATCCCACACTTGAACAGGTTTCAGTAACATTCATACCGGATTTGATTAATAGCTCCCGAGCTTTTTTCAATCGTCTTTTTCGGATCCACTGTGCCGGTGATTGCTGGTACAGCTGCTTGAACTCCCGTTTGAAGGTAGACAGGCTCCTGCCTGTCAGTGCAGCATATTCTTCAATCGTCAGGGGCTGGGTATAGTTATTTTCCATAAACACGGTGATGTCTTCGACCGGCTTTTTTTTAAGACGGTCTATAAAGGCAGTAAAACCATGATTTCTTTCATCGGCAGCAAGAAGGTGCAGGAGTTCAAAGATTTTTAATTTGAAGAGCTGGGGAGGATAGGGTGCAGTACTGTTCAGATACTGAACAATGCTGTCAAGGAAAGTAAAGAGTTTCCTGGTTGTGTTCAATGGAAAAAAGGGTGAGTATTCCGAGGTGCAGCGAATTTCGAGCTGTTGTGAATGAATGAATTCTTCAATAATGGAATCCTCCAGAAAGAAAAGGATACTTTCAAAGGTGCTTTGGTGAGGGTGCGCATCGGAAAGGATGTAAAGACCCTTTTGAACCAAAACGGCATCGCCTTTACACAACTGGAAAGATTGATGACCGGAGCATACCTCCTTTTCACCGTTCAATACAAAAATCAAAACATTTTTTTTAAGTATGTATGCCTCATTGAGATGGTTTTGTGATTTTGTTTTATACAGAATACACGAAGAATCCTCCAGGTCAAAAATGACACTGCCGGGATCCGTTCTGAAAAAATCAGGCAGTTTGTTCATTCATCCTCCTGCTTCCGGGAACAAGCTACTTTTAAGCTTAGACCGATATACTTTATCTGCTATTACGTTTATTATATCTGTTCCTATCTGGATCGAACAGGAGAAAATATAAAAATGTACAAAATATGTCCGTTTAGATTGGATGAATATACTTCGAAGGTACAAGCAATCTGTATGGAACGGAATCTCTGGTGTTGACATAACATATATTAGGGTTTCAATACAATTGAATAAAGAGGGTTGTGAAACAAATGGATTATAAAAAGATAGAAAGCTTTAAGCTGGCGATTCTGAGTCTTGCAAAGAGGGGATGCCGAATCAGGATTTCTTCATACGGTATTGAAGGGAGAATTGTAGGCGTTGGTTTTAAACCTTACTGGACAGTTCCGGGAGATTCTGTCATTGAAAAGCTGGAGATTACCTATATCGATCAAAAGGGAAGGCTTGTGCCCTTCAGTTTTAATAAAATAGTGGGATATGAGGTGATTTCCAATGATGGCCGGGGGTATGACAGCATGAAAAATGCGTGCATGGATATTCATATATTCTCCGGCAAAAAAAACAGAAAAGAGGAGCCCTTGGAAAAAGTGCGTATCGAAATCAGTTCAGAGGAGGACAAATCGACCTGAGTTGGCTCCTGATAAAGTCTTCTTGGAAAACAAGCGTCTTAAAAATGCCGGATTTGAATTTCCTTAGGACAATCATTTGGAGATTTCGGAATTTTAATCTCCAGAATATTTCCTTTTACAGAGGCGGAGGCATTCTGCCCGAGAACTCCTGGAGGAAGGGGAATGAGCTGCTCTACATACCTTGATTTCCACTTGATGGAGGCGCGAAGCTCATTGATATCAATCTCACAATCGTTTTCGTCCAGACCCTCGGGAAGGGAAAGACGGATAACCAGCATGTCATGGGTATCCAAGACACTTGGTTGAATCCCGAAAACCCTGACGAACGGCCGGGGATAAGGAGTGGATGCTTGTTGAACCAAGGCGGGATTTGGTGTTTCTTCTATGCGGTCCCTGGTTTCAGATGATTGCAGCTCAGCGGATGCCTCTGGAATATCTTCTTCAACAGCAGATAGATCAGCTTCTGAGGGCTCATTCATCAGTGGGTTCTCAATGGACGCAGAACTTTGCTGATCGGCCTCAGTTCCTGTTTCATCAGGGGTGTTCCTTGAGAAGGTACTTTCTGCTAAAGAGACATCATATGAAGCGGAGTCGGTACTTTGGTGAAAGGTGGACGGCAGGCATTGGGTGAAATATCCATGCATATGCTCATTTAGCTTTGAAAGGTTGCTTACGTACTGAGAAATATTTGAAGGTTTAAATGCCCTGGACAGGATTTCCTTTAAACAAACTTCCAAGATAGATGAGGACCCTTCCTGGCCGTTTTTATCGGTATTTCCCAATATCAATGCAAAGGGGTCAAGAGGCTTTTCTTCATTATTCATTACTGTTTCTCCCATACCAATGGATTCATTTCAGGCTTTCTCAGGAACCCGCATGAAAGGCTTCAAGGATGGATGCTCAGCGAATCTATGGAAAGCAGGATAGAATTTCATGCGGATGGTTCGAAGTAAGAAAACCGGTATACCTGATTCTATTTTATGTAAACAGATGGAATGTGTTACAATTTTACAATTTTTTTAGCTAGTCCTATAGAGAGGGAACTTTGACATTATGTAAAAAAGAGTAACCATCTATAGGCAGTGAACATAAAATGTACTAGAACAAATACCTTACAAATAAAACCATTAAAGGAGGAATATTAATGGCAGACGGATTTGGATTTGCAGGAAATGCGCCTGTTGGCGGTTGGGATGCATTACTGTGTAAATATGTAGGTGAGACCGTTACCATCTTTACAAGCAGCGGCGGGCAGTCCGGTTCAGGTTTTACCGGAGTACTTTTATCCGTAAATAATTGTTTTGTAAGACTGCTTACCAGAATTGGTCCACCTCCGGGATGTTCTTTAGGCAATGCCTGCAGCAACTTCAATGCAGGCTACGGTGCAGGACCAGGCTGCGGCATCTCTGGCGGATTTGCAGGCGGGGGAAATGTTCCATACCCGGTACTTCCGGCTAACTACAATGGAGCTGTAACTGCCGGCGGATGGGATGGTTTCCCGGTTTATACTGTAGGCTCAGTAACAGATATACCTATTGCAGCAATTGTATCCTTTGTTCACAATGCTGTTTAAGCACAGCGGATCAGAATAAGGGAGGAAGGTCGGGAGAAGGTTTCCCGGCCTTCTGCTTTTTCAAGATTTTTGAGCTGAGATAATGTTGATTCATAAAAATTATTGGTTGTTTTACCGGGTGCATTCCGGTGGTTTTTAAGGATGGTTGATTTTATTTCCATCTCCAAGAAAGCATTAAAAATGTTTGTTGTACAGATAATGATATCAGTTGCGGTCTTGGTCTCACATGGAAGAGTAAAAGGCCGCAAATTAACAAAGATTTTGAAGCATGGGAAAATGGACGGCTGAGTGTTTTTTCATGTTCAATATCGATAGAATCTGTTTTCAGGAGTGATGGATATGGATGAACAACAAGCATTTAATAAAATCAACGACCTGCTTGATAACACGGACTACCCGACAAGAATCACCAGTATAGCCGATATTGATGACTTTTTACTGGATGATGACAATCGAAGGTTTGAAACATATCCTGTCATAGGACGAATTTATGATGATCTGAGAAAAAAGCCTGAAGTGGACAGGTATATGGATGTTGCCGTAGAAAAGGAAGGGGAACAGACAAAGAGGACTGCACACTAAGTCTATTTAAAAGTTTACTTTGGAAATTCCGGAATTGCAGAGCGAGGTACCTTGTAGTAAGAGCCTGAAGTCGCATGTACTTCCGGCTCTTGCCGTTAAAGGGCGTACTATTTTATAAAGAGAGGTACAATCTCTTGGGGATTATTGAATTTGTAATCACACAGAATGGTGTCAGGAGACCTTGCACCCCATAACGCCAGTCCGAAGACAACTCCTGCATCCCGTGCGCATTGGGAATCATAATGGGTATCTCCGATATAGAGGGCCTCAGAGGGCCTTAGCTTTGCATCCTGTAAAAATTTTAGGATAGGCTCGGGGTGAGGCTTGTGGCGGGTGGTATCATCCGCGCAGACAACAATGTCAATGAAATCCGTTAAAGCAAAGGGGACGAAGTCATTATCCAGCTCTTCCCTGGTTTTTGAGGTGACGATACCGGTCTTTACATTAAGTTCCTTCAGCTTTTTTAGAGTTGTTTCAATCTGGGGAAAAACACGGATGTATTGGGTGTAGTCTTTAAAATAAATATTCCACTTCCGGTTTGCATCCTCTACGTTTTTTATTCCCAATTGGGAAAGTGCGGCGGCTCCGGGAATGCCCAATACAAAAGATAATTCATCCGCAGGGAAGTCTTTGCTGAGTTCTTCTTTCAGAACCCTTTGAAGTGAGCCAATCACAGCTTGCTCAGTATCAATCAGGGTTCCGTCTACATCAAATATCGCACATTGATACACTTTACTACCCCTCTTCATCATTGACGTCTAAAAGATAATCCTGTAGAGAATACTCCCGAGGACCAAGATCCATAGGAGAATAATCACAAACGCGGCAATATAATTTTTTGGTTTACCGTTTTTAAAAAGATCTTTCGCTTGAAGGCGACATGCTTCCATGATTTCCGGCGGAATCAATTTTATGGCAAGGGAGATTCCCAAGGGGATAAGGAGGAGGTCATCCAGATATCCCAAAACAGGAACAAAGTCGGGAATCAGGTCGATCGGGCTTAGCGCATATCCAACAACGATAAGGATAAACAGCTTTGCGTACCATGGAATATCAGGACGTTTACAAGCTAGAAACAAAGCTGCGGTTTCCAATTTTAACTGTCGTGCTCTTGCCTTCAAGGTTTTGGCTGCCTCTTTGAACGTACTCATTGAATTAGAAATCTCCTTAACCCGGGAATAAGGTTCATTTGTTTTATCTAATGAGAGGATTCCCTGCTTATGCGTTATTTTTTCCAATTCTGAATTTCCACAAAATTGCCTTCCGGATCTTTAGCATATACCGCTGTCAACGTTCCCAAGGTTTCATACTTCTTTGTAATGACGTCTCCCAACCTTTCACCGCCATGTGCAATGAGTTTATTTAGGATCTCTTCAACATGATCTACATGGAAAGCAAGATGGCCGAACCCGTGTAAATTGATTTTGGGTTCCTGGTTTCTAGAGACCTCCGGTTCAAAACTGAATATTTCCAGGGTAGGCCCGCTCTCGTACCCGGGAAGCGCCAGGTGGACTCCTCTGATCCGGACATCCTTGATTGCTGTCATTGTGTCGATCCACTCTCCGGAAAGATCCCGTTCCGGCTGTAAAAGCTTACAATCAAAAACATCTATATAGAACTGGGAGAGCTTTCTCCAATCCTTTGCAACAATATTGGTATGAACATATTTAATGCTATTCATTTTTGAACTCCTTTCGAGCATCCTTGATTACCTTATTCTACCACGAAAGCAATGAATTGAACATGACTAAACCTTGCACTGTCCAAGATTCTGCAAATGAATTTTTTGCGCATAGGCTGACTCAAAAGTCATTGGATGCCCTGTGGACAAAAAGTTTAAATATTCAATCGCGCTCAAAATATCTTTTTTTGTGAGACCTAATGTATGGCCGGATACGATTTGCGTTGCCGGATACCTCAAATAACGTTCAAGGGTTTTTACATACGCAGGAATATCACTGCTTTCAACATAGATGATCGGCTTCTCAAGGTTGTCCCCCACATACAGGATTCCTTCTTCATGATCAAAGACAGAGATGCAGTCCTCCGTATGACCCGGACTGTAGAATATCTCGATTCCATCTTCACAAAAGGTCAGTTTTTCGGTGAAGGTCAGGTTGGGTAAACACTTTTCGGCTTTCCCGGAGATATAGTTCCTGTTCTTATCCAACTGGGTTTCCCAGTGTGTCTCCATTGATTTTCTGCATTTTTCATGGCTGATGATGGTACAGCCTGCAAAACAGCAATTTCCCCAAACATGATCCCAGTGGAAGTGGGTGTTGATGACAATTACGTCTTTTTGCTGGGGGCTGAGATGGATGGTATCCAAAACAGGAACCATACTGTCTGAACCACAAAAAGTATCAATCAGATAAAACCTGGATTTCTTCTCTATCAAAAAAACATGAGTCACATAGTCTTCAATGCTGTCAAAAACATATACCTTGGCTTTGGGGCTGATTGTTTGAGTGTTCATGGTGTTACCTTTCATATGGATTGGTCCTGATAAATTTATAACCCTATTTTACACTATTTACAAGAGTGGTGCATCGGGATTGCTCTCCTGAAAATTTGTCCCAATAATGTTGCAAAAGCACTTTTGATAATTCTATAACATAATAAAATTTGCTAAAAAAATACAAAAAAAGAAGGTTTTTTGGAATATATGTCGAATGCAGTTATTGTTATTCAAATACCCAAACATCAAATCCCATAAAAACAATGAAAACAAATCCAAAGCCCGTACGCAGAACTCATTCCCGGAAAGAATACTACTGAAACCAGGCTCAAAATACAGTGCATTTTTACATATTAAAAAACTGGATATACGTAATATTAAAAAGCGCAGACATTCTGATTTTATCCAAATTCACAAAGGTTAGTGAAGTTTCATGGATCCAAGTAGGGTTGTACATACCTGAATCAATGAAGACTATATAAAAAGATCAAGGAAGGGATCTTCCTGACGACTATTATTCTTGGGGGTAGAAGAATATGATGTTGAACAAAAGAGAAGGAACAAAGAAGCTTTTTAAGATCAAGTACAAGCTGATACTGATCATGCTGCTGTTGGGGAGCTTTTTACTCTTATCCGTATCTGTTTCCGTTTTTTTCCTCACAAGGGCTGAAACCTTTGAAAACACTTCAACCAGCACCCAAAATGCAGTAAAGAACTATGCCGGTGCAGTCAGTGAGATTTTTGAGAAACGAAAAAGCGAACTGATGATTTATGCAGATATGCCGGTGATTAAGAGCCTCGACTGGAATAGTATTGAACCCTTTCTGAAGGATCAATATGAAAAAAAGAAAGACTTCTATGACCTGCTTTTTGTAGCAGATGCTTCGGGAAACTATAATACGGTATTGAAAAGAAATGCAGGAAATTTGAAAGACAGGGCCTATTGGGACCCCGTGATGAGTGGAGAAGTAGTAGTTTCTGAGCCGGTTATTTCAAAGTCAACAGGAAACCTGGTTTCCGTTATTGTGGTGCCGATTAAGAACAACAACGGCAAGGTCATCGGCGCTATGGCGGGAAATCTGAAACTGGAGAACTTTTACGACCTGATCAAGGACTTCAGGGTCCAGCACAAGGATTCCTACAGCTATGTGATCGACAGCAAGGGACTTATCATTTCCCATCAAAAGAAGGAATACATTCTAAAAGAAAATATTACTTTAAAGAGCAAAGTAATCACCGAGGATATCATGAGCGCCGGCAGAGAGATCCTGAAGCAGAAGGAAGGCTATAGCAGCTATACAAGTGCCGGTGTACAGCAATATATTTTCCATGCTACCATTCCGAACCTTAACGGCTGGAAACTAGCCATAACGGTACCTTTTGAATATATTGACGAACCTGCACATGAACTGTTGATGTTTCTTTTGATTCTGATTGCAGTTGCAGGAGCGATTTTAATATGTGCTGCAGTCGTAATCAGCGGCAAGATCGCAAAACCTGTTGTTGCAGTTGCCGAGCATATGGGTAATCTGGCAAGAGGTGACTTTTCAAAAACACTTTCCAATAAATTCATGAAAAGGAATGATGAATTCGGATTGCTTGCTTTCCAGGCAGTTAAAATGCAGACAGAAGTAAAAGAGATTGTGGCAGGAATCGTTGAGGAATCAAAAAATATTGATCTTTTAACGGGAAATGCTACGTCGTGCATGTCTATCCTGAGCTCAGAGATTGAGGAAGTTTCTTCAACTACGGAAGAATTGGCAGCAGGTATGGAGGAAACCGCTGCATCCACACAGGAAATGAGTGCTACAGCATTTGAAATTGAAGCTGCGGTTGAATCCATTGCAGAAAAAGCCCATCGAGGTTCGAACGATGCTGAGGAGATAAGCCGGCGGGCAAAGGAACTGAAAGCAAATGCATTTGCTTCCAGGGAAACAGCAGGCAGCATCTATGAGGAAACGCGCAAAAAGCTGCTGGATGCGGTAGAACAATCAAAGGAAGTTGAAAAAATCAGGGTGCTTTCAGAAGCCATCCTCCAAATTACGACTCAAACCAATTTGTTGGCATTGAATGCAGCGATTGAAGCGGCTAGAGCAGGGGAAGCCGGGAAGGGCTTTGCCGTGGTAGCGGAAGAGATCCGGAAGCTGGCGGAAGACTCCAAACAGGCGGTTTCTGAGATTAAATCCGTAACAGGGACGGTTCTTGAATCGGTGAATCATCTGGCTTCCAGCTCGGAAGAAATTCTCGAGTTTATCAACAGTCAGGTGATCAAGGACTATGATATGCTGGTCAATGCAGGAGAACAGTATAACCAGGATGCCCTGACTGTAAAGAACATGACTTCTGATTTCAATGAAACTTCGGAAAAGCTTGCAGCCTCCATTCAGACGATTGTGAAGGTAATCAACGAGATTGCCGGTGCAAATAACGAGGCAGCGGCAGGTACCCAAAACATTGTGGAGAAGGTGACCACGGTTTCGAAAAAAGCATCCGAAGTAGTAGACCAGACAAAGTCGGTTAAAAACAGTACGGAAAAGCTTGGAGAATTAGTCAGGAAGTTCAGCGTATAACCGTTAAAAACAGAGAGAGTCGGCATTGTACCGACTCTCTTTTTGCTTATACTAATATTTTTAAGTACTTTTAAGTCTTTGGAGTTCTTCCTCAATCACATTTTTATCAATCCTCTCAAAAAGGATTTCAACCTGCAAAAGTCTGGTAGCCGCATCAACTGAATGATACTTCCATGTTGGCCCGCTTATATTCAGCATATGCCGTATCTTTTCGGCAGAAAACGGGATAAACGGTTCCAGCAGGCTGGAAAGGTTTGCAATGATCTGGATGCATGTAAACAATGTATTTTTGCACTTGTTAAGATCCCCTTTTATTGAAATCCAGGGTTGTTCTTCATCAAAATATTTGTTTGCCGTCCGTACAAGAGAGAAAATCGCCTCCAGTGCATCCTTGAAGTTTCCTTCCTCTATCTGTTTTCCTGCCTTAGGATAGAGTCCTTGAAGGGATTGTTCAATTGCTGGACTGCACTGCCCTTCAGGAATACTGCTGTCAAAATACTTCTGCACAAAAACAAGGCTTCTGTTTACAAAATTCCCAAAGGCGCCTAACAGCTCGCCGTTATGGCTGTTGATGAACTCTCTCCAGGAAAAGTCGGTATCCCGTTTTTCCGGACCGTTGGCGATAAAGAAATAACGGATTGAATCCGGATGATAATGCTCCAGCAGATAGGGGATCCAAATGGCCCAATTGCCGCTTGTTGAGATCTTCCGGCCTTCCAGTGTCAGATACTCGCTGGAAATGATCCTGTCGGGAAGATGAACATTCCCGTAAGCTTTCAATAGTGCTGGCAAAATGATTGTGTGGAAGGGGATATTGTCTTTCCCATGAATATAATAGTGCGTGGCAAAATCGGACCATAACTCATTCCAATCCCTTTTATTCTCGCGGCACCATTGGTAGCTTGCAGAGAGATAGCCGAGGACTGCTTCGACCCAGACGTAGATTTTTTTATTCTCGAATCCAAAGACCGGCACATCGATCCCCCAGTCCAGATCACGGGTTACAGCCCTGTCCTTCAGGCCTTCCTCAATATACCTTTGTGAGAGGTTGATCGCATTGGTCCTCCAACCTTCCGCATTGGCTACATATTCACGGATGAAAGCCTCGAGCCTGGACAGTGCCAGGAAGAAATGTTCCGTCGCTTTGAAGACGGGGGCTTCTCCGCAGACGCTGCATTTTCTGTCTTGAAGCAAAATCGGATCAAGCAGGCTCCCGCACTGATCGCACTGATCGCCCCTGGCATGACTGCGGCACTGGGGGCAGATCCCAATCACAAACCTGTCGGGCAAGAACTGATGACAGGTGTCACAATATGCTTGTTCGATGGATTTTTTATAAATATACCCCTGATCTCTGAGTTCAAGGAAGAAATCATGCACAAAATTCTTATGGGCTGGGTCGTCAGTTTTAGTGTAGAGGTCGTAGGAAAACCCCAGTTTCTTGAAGCAGTCACTGAACTCCTCATGATATCGGCCGGCAATGGATGCCGGGTCGACACCCTCCTTCCTTGCTCTGATCTGAATCGGAGTACCATGGCAATCGCTGCCGGATACATAACAGACCTCTTCGCCCTTTGATCTGAAATATCTTGCTAATATATCGCCGGGCAGCAATCCTGCAATATGCCCGATATGAAGTGAACCATTGGCGTAAGGCCACGCCCCGCCTATTAAAATTGTCATTATAAACACCTCCGGAAAATTGAATTTTATGAGTATCGTTCATTTTTGAATGATATTGTTCAATGCCCATCAAAACTTCGCAAATAAAAAAGCTCTCACCTCCAGGAATTATTCCTGGGGACGAGAGCTTGATTCTTCGTGGTACCACCCCGGTTTACCGATGCTTCGCAGCACCGGCCTTGAAAAGTACGGCAGAACAAAGTGTTCTGGTTATACTCCGGCACTATAACGGGTGCTCCCGTCGCATCCTAACAAGGTAAGGGGACACATCCGCTGAATCAGCAGGTATTCCTTTAAAGGAGGAAATGTCCCTTGTTCGGTGCGCAGCTCCAAGACCATGTTCGGCGGTCTATTCCTTCCTCCTTCTCAGCTTGCCGGAGTTCTCTGTAAAAGACATCGACAGCGTACTCTTCTTTTCACTGCATTTGATCACGTGTGTTTTTCATTATATTAATATTATACAAATGGAAAGTCAATAATGCATGTAAAATTTTATCAAGTAGGCAAGAAGGGGAAATAATAACTGTAATCCTCGTCCCTAACTCTTCTCCCGAAATTGGTAGAAGGAAAAAGGTGATTTTTGAGAGATTCTATATATGAAATTATTTCATGATTAAGCTCTAGAGTGATACTATTCCTGACCTCTACTGAGTTCGGGAGAGGGCAGATAGATGGGTGAGGGTTGAGCACAAGTATCACAAATAACAATCCATCTAC
>JAOAAU010000006.1 GCA_026418695.1 Clostridia bacterium | reverse complement strand
CCTATATGTTTAATGCACGTGCAAAGAATGCAGGATGGCGCATTGATTACTTTTGTGTCTCGGAAAGATTGAAGGACAGGCTTCGTGATGCATCCATCCATTCAGAGGTTTTCGGGTCGGATCATTGTCCCGTTGAACTTGTTATTGAATAAAGTAAAAGGCTGGAGTAAACTCCAGCCTTTTTAGAACACTTTGAAACGCTCTTTTTTTGCACCGCAAACCGGACAGACATCCGGAGCATCCCCCGCCACGGTATATCCGCATACAGGACAAACATGAACTGCTCCAAGCTCCATATCCTTCCCCAGCTTTGCCTGGTCCTGGGCTTTTTTAAAAAGATCGGCATGGATCTTCTCAGCCTCCAGCGCAAAGTGGAATGCCCGCTCTGCACCCTTCTCATTTTGAAAACGCGCCACTTCCAAAAACACCGGGTACATTTGGTTTACTTCATGCAGTTCACCGTCAATGGCACCCTGCAGATGATCTACCGTTTTACCGGTGCCGAAAACAGCTCCAGCAGTGACATCCGCTCCGCCTTTTCTCTCTCCAAGTTCCCTGAAATGATTGTCCGCGTGGGCCCATTCCGCATAGGCAATCGCTTCAAATAACCTTTTTATATTTGGGAAGCCTTCTTTTTCAGCCATATCTCCCCAGATCAGATAGCGCATATGCGCCATGCTCTCGCCTCCAAAAGCAGACCGAAGAAAATCTGCTGTCATATCGTTTTTAACTGCCATCCTCAAACCTCCATACTTATTTTCAAATCAATTATTGGTCGCATATTATTGAGCAATGCCTCTTCAACTCTATACCCATTCCCTAGATAAACCGTTCTTCCGTCACGGAGTAAACGCCTACATCTGATGATGCCAACTTGTCCAGTAATTCTTTGGTGTGATGCTCATCCGTCGACAGCTTATCCAGGCTGTGCACGATCACTGTATCAATTTTATTCTCAGAGGCATCGCCCAGTAGCCTTTTAATGCCATCGCGATCAAGACTTGCCCCGCTTCCAGTGTCTATATAAATACTGGTCAATTCATACTCTTTTTTAAAAGCAGTATTCTCGATGCTTCGCTTTTGATCATCAATAGCATTCCGATCCTCCGTAGCTACCCGGATATACCCGCTTGCTTTTTTATTTCCCATATCCCTGCGCTCCTTGAATAATTCATAAAAACGACTTCATCACATTTTTAGAAGAATTTAATCCGTAAATATCATCTTCCTGTTTTAACTGCTGTAAAATAGAAATCCACCCCATGACCGCCGTGAGGTTGGTAATCGAAGCCCTGTCTGACCAGTTCATCCGTTACCTTCCCGGCTTCGTGGGCATCAGCTGCTTCCATTCGGATGATAATTTTATCCCCATCACCCAAACCCTCAAGATTTTTTCTGAGAACAGTGAGATCATGCTGATCAATTTCCTTACCCAGATCTACAGTAATTTCTGACATATTCAATCTCCTTTTGAATCTATTTTTAACGTTAGTATTCCCACTGTTTTCTATATCATTTACATGATTAACCCACATTTTTTACCCAGGTTTCACTAAGAATTTTAGCACAGGCTATACACCCGCTTAAGTTTCATTTACTTTTGAATCTGCTTTTTAGCAATATTTGAACCCAATCTTCCTATTAATCTTGATATAGAGGATTTCGTCCAATCCAACTGCATTCATTTCACCCTAAAACCACAATTCAAGGTCCACTTCAGAAATATTTCAACAGTAATTCCCGACAAAGCATTAGCAATATTTGAGGTGTTTGCAGCAATCTCTGACGAGAAACCCAGGAAATTATTATTTATAATAACTATCATACAGATCAATTATCATCACATTATGGGGGGGCCATCATGAAATACAATAACTTTGAAGCAGCAATTTACTTCAATGTCTTCGATTTGATCAACATTAAGGATGCTGCTGAGCTTGAACACCATTATGAATTTTTTACCAAGCACATCAAGTTGAGCAAAGTCTATCTTGAAACCTTTCGGTGTAGTGTCCACATAGACCCTGAAAAAATGCAAATGGCCAAGGATTTCTTTATCCGTAAGGGGATCAAAGTCTCCGGAGGTATCACCACGGCAGTCCAAGGCAGTACTATCTGGGAATTCAAATCTTTCTGCTATACCAACCCGGAACAAAGGGAAGAGCTTAAAAAAGTTGTCAAACTTACAGCAGAGCTTTTTGATGAAATCATTCTGGACGACTTTTATTTCACTAACTGCAAGTGTGAATCCTGTATCAAGGCAAAAGGAGACCGAAGCTGGTCCGACTTCAGAACCGGATTGATGAAGGAAGTCTCGGAAAACATTGTTCTTAAGGAAGCTAAAACCGCCAATCCTAAAGTCAGGGTCATCATAAAATACCCCAACTGGTATGACCATTACCAGAGTACAGGATATAACCTGAAAGATGAACCAGCAATCTTTGACGCAGTTTATACAGGAACTGAGACCAGGGATTCGGAATATACCCAACAAAATCTCCAAAAATATACCAGCTATTTTCTGATGCGTTACCTCGAAAACATTAAGCCCGGCAAGAACCTGGGCGGATGGTTTGACACTTATGACTGCATGAACAGGATGGGTGCTTATCTTGAGCAGGCTTATCTGACATTATTTGCGAAGGCAAGAGAAATCACGCTTTACTGTGCAGGTACATTGGCTAGACAATACAGGTTGTTTGTACCCATTACCGGTTTTGTATTTGATGAACTTGATCAGCACATAGACAAGCTTGGAAATCCGATGGGTTTATTCTGCTATAAACCTGCTAATTCTATTGGGGAGGATTACCTGCACGGGTATCTGGGAATGCTTGGAATACCGTTGGAACCGATATCTGAATATCCTGCAAATCAGCCTTTGGTCCTTCTTACTGAAAGTGCAATAGCCGATAATAAGATTGTCGACAAGATCAAGGTTAGCCTTATGAGCGGCAATACTGTGATTATGACTTCGGGTCTGCTTAAAGCACTGCAGAACAAAGGCATTGAAGATATCGCCGAAGTTACCTGTTCCGACAGAAAAGTATCTCTCAGCCGTTTTGCTTGTGACATGAAGGAATGCGCATTCAAGAGTTACTATGACGCTTCCAAGGAAATACTTTTCCCCCAGATCGATTTCAGCACCAATGATACCTGGCAGATCGCAGTCGGAATCAGTGAACAGAAAAACTTTCCTTTGCTGCTGGAAACCAAATACGGAAAAGGGCAGTTATATATTCTGACCATTCCCGATAATTTCGGTGATCTATATCATCTCCCGGAAGGAGTTTTGAATACCCTCCGATCCGTGTTTGCAAAAAACCAGGTCGTTTCCATCGAAGCCCCTTCCAACGTCGGCTTGTTCCTGTATGACAATGATACCTTTATCGTAGAATCCTTCCATTCCTGCAACAAAGAGATTACCATCATCGTAAACAAGGAAAATGCCGTACTTAAGAATATTATTACAGAAGAAAAGCTGGAAGGTATCGCCGCAGGCAGTAAAACACATTTCAAAGTGAACCTTCAGCCCACTTCCTACAAAATGTTCAAATTTGAAATTTGATTTGTCATAAAGGATAGAATTATGAAAAATTTGTCGACTTCATCATTGCATTTAGATAATGAATTTTATAGTAATTTCTTCAGAATCTCCATACCTATTGCCATGCAAAGCTTCATGGCGGCTTCTCTCAACCTCGTTGACAATATCATGGTCGGCCAGCTTGGGGATGCCAGTATCGCGGGAGTAGGCCTGGCCAATCAGTTCTTCTTTATCTTAAACCTGATCCTCCTTGGGGTAAACGGAGCTTCCGCTATTTTTTTATCACAGTTCTGGGGAAGCCGAAATATCTCCAATATTAAAAAGATCCTTGGTCTTAGCCTGATTTTAGCAATTTCCTCCGCCATGCTGTTCTTCCTGGTCGGTTACCTTTTTCCGGAAAAAGTACTGGCCGTTTTTTCCAAAGATCCGGAAGTCATCGCATCCGGCAGCAGTTTCCTCAGAATTATATCCTTCAGTTATATACTGATGGCAGTTTCCTCCTGCTACGCCACTGCATTGAGAACCACCGAAAGAGTGACCGTACCGATGATTACAAGTATTGCTGCGCTCATTATCAATACGGTTTTGAACTATATGCTTATTTTCGGCAAATTCGGGTTTCCTGCCCTCGGTGTAGCGGGTTCTGCAACAGCCACACTCATTGCCCGGGTGATAGAAGTGATTATTCTATTAGTCTTTGTCTATGCAAAGAACGAGATCGTTGCTGCTAAAATTAAAGAACTCTTTGATATCCCCATTAGTTTAGTGAAGCGTTTTATGACCACCTCCAGCGCTGTAATTTTTAAAGATGTTATTTGGGCCGTAGGGATGACCGTCTACATGATCGTTTACGCCCGGATCGGAACGGAAGCCGCAGCTTCCATCAACATCGTCAATACGATCCGTCAGCTTGCGTTTGTTTTGTTTGTAGGGGTTGGCAATGCCTGCCTGATCATGGTGGGCAATCAGATTGGTGCTGATTCCCCTCATACAGCATATAGATACGCTAAGAAGTTTCTTAAAATCGCTGTCGGCTTAGGAATCATCACCGGATCTCTGGTCATTCTTTTGCGGTCAGTCGTTCTTTCGCCTTATAACGTATCTCAGGAGGTTATTCAAGGTGCGAACAACATCCTCCTCATTTTCGGCTTCGCCATCGTGCTGGATGTATTCAATATGGTTTCCGTGGTAGGGATCATGCGAAGCGGCGGAGACATCAACTTCTGCATTATCATGGATACGATTGCGGTATGGCTCATCGGTCTTCCGCTGGCCATCATTTCGGGAATGGTCCTTCACCTTCAGGTCCATTGGGTCTTTGCAGCGGTTACACTTCAGGAACTTTTCAAGTTTATCCTTTGCTTTAAGCGAGTAGTATCCAGGAAATGGATTAACAACCTGGTCCACGATATCAACAACGAACCTGTCAAAACCGAATCGACCATCCCCGTATCATAGATGAAGGCTGAGATCTTTACATAGATCTCAGCCTTTCTGTATTTCATGCAAAATCTTCTTTCCTGGTTCCCTTCCTTTCTCTACACTCTTCCCCTTACGATTGTTATAACATGCTTCAGATACTTCCCGTATTTTGCTGCCTTTTCCCAGGTATTGCTTTACAGGTGAACATTAAACGGCCATTTTCCTTCGCTGAATTTCCTGTTATTCCTCTGTATCGACAGGCTTGATAATAATTCTCCCCGTCGTAACATCGACAATAATCCTGCCTCCGATATCAAACCCAAATTCCCGGAGCCACTCCCCTGAAATCGCAATCAGCGGGCAATCTTCTTCCATCCAATAACGCATTACTTCAGAAATTCTAACCATAGATCCCCCTTTATATTGATCCAATCTTTGTTTTACTTTTGTCACTTTGTACTTGTTTTTCTTACCTTATGCTCAAATATGGCTGTAGTTTAATTATATGCGTGCCAAGCTGTATAAATTTCATCAAAGTTTGCCCAAACTTTGGCAAAAGTAGAATCCTGTCTGCATAAGATTAAGTAGTTTATTTAATTAGAATTTCAGGGGGGTTCAATGAGTAGTGTAACGTATCTAGGAAGCAGGGAAATGCTGATCGGAGAAAACCGCAAAGCCAGAGTGGGTTTTGTTGTAATTTCACCTGAGGTCCCGATCCAAAGCCAAACCAATCACCACATCCTTCTCGCTGATGTTTCCGGCAGCATGAGCGGCAGCATCAACACACTCAAGGAAAGGCTCATCGCCACTTTAAAGGCTTTGATGCTTGTTCCTGACAGTTATGTTTCCGTTATTACATATTCAGGCCACAATCAGAGCAAGAGAGTGGTCACGGGCGTCCGGTGTGACGAAAAGTCATACACTATGGCAGATGTATGGAATGTCATTGAAGAAGAACTGTATATTAAGTCCGTGACGGTGATCTCTGAACCACTGGAGCAGTCCATAAAAATCTGCAAATCCCTGGCAGACGTTTGCAGCAAGCATCACATTGCATTGTTTACGGACGGATGTCTTGTTCCCACCCACTGGAATGAAAAAACAGAAAGAGAAAAATGTTTTAAGATCGCCGAAATCTGCTGCAATGAAGGAATCTTTTTAAATGCTATCGGGTTCGGCCAATATTACGATCGGGCTTTTTTGAAAGAATTGATTGAAATCGCAGGAAACGGAACAGTCGTTCATATTGATGAGATTAAGGATTACTCGGAAGTTATCTTAAAAGTCATCCTGAAGGTAAATGCGGAAAAACTGCTGACTGTCGATCTGGAAGCTCGGGATGGAAAGATTCTCAATTTATCCAGCAGCATATTAAAAAGCACCATGAGGGTTAGAAACTTTCTTCCGGCAGGAAATATTTTCGCCCTATGGGATTCCTCTTCTCTGGTAGTTGACGGGGAGAACTATGAACTTGATCCCAACCTGGCCATCAATGACCCGGAGATCTGTGATCGCTTTTACTATTCCCTTGCCAGGTATTATGCTCAGGAAGAGGATATGGACAGCATGGAATTGATCATCAAAGCCTTAGGGGATCTGGCTTTGTTTGAGAATGTGCAAAACTGCTATTCCTTTACGGAAAAAGGGAATGCCATCAACCAAATCACTGATCTTCTTGAAAATCCGAATCAACGGTTTTCTAAAGGAAGGAATCCAATCGTTGAAACTCCCGCAGAGAAGATCTGCATCCTGGAGATTCTTCAAAGTATTCTCCAAGATAGGGACAGTATGCTCTATTGGGATACCAACACCTCCTATCATCGTATAACCCAACATTCAAAGCAGCTCGAGGACAATATTGTTTTCAAAAGGACTGAAAAAGAACTGATTCCGGTAACCAGCATTTCTATCGGCAGTGAAAAGCTGAATATCGGAATTAAAGTCCGTCTTGATGGGGAGGTTTTGGATAAGACAAGCGGTCTTCGAAAAGCAGCCTGCATTTATAGAGATTTCAACATTGTGAACTCGGGGAATATCAACGTCCCTTACCTTCATGCCAGATTATCCCGAGAATTATTTGAGAAGTTTGAGTTGGAAGGAATTCTCCAGCAAAACAATTCAGGCGGTTATATCCCTGAAGCAGTTTATCGGATTACTTTGCAGGGAATTAAATCTACAAACAAGAGAGTATTGAAATCCATGTCCATGAGTGAGATCGCAGAAAACTTGTATAGGATCTCCGAACTGAAGTGCAAGCAGTGGGCAATCAATCAGTTGATCAAAGAGATCACCTCACTAAATGATAAGCTGACATTCACCGAACTACCCCAGGAAGAACAGGAGATCAGAAGAATTTTGAGAATCAATCCTGAAGGCATCTATTCTCCTGCCTCAATCGAAAAGGATAACGACAGTCCCTTTGAAATCTATCCTGCTGTTTTTTTGACCTGGGACATTCTGAAGTTTCCCGAGAAAAAAACAAAGGAAAGCTATTTGAATGAGTATAAGGACGAAATTACCGACATGAGATTCCTGCGGCATCGTGATGATAAGGATTTGTACGAGTATCTTTCACGAGAGCTGACTCAGGTAAGAAATGAAATGAGAAACCGGGAATTGAAAGTCAATTCTGTAAGAATCGCCTCCGCGATCACCAACAAATCCCCCTTCCTCTGGGAAGAGACCGGCGAGAAATCAAAAACATGTACAGATAAGGTACTGAATAGGAATATGGTAATAGGAGGAAAATTAACCTTCAGCAAAAAAACCATCAGCGATAAAATCATTGAACAGCAAAAATGGGTGCAATTGATCAAATGCAATTAAAACTTCCGTTTTCTGCTGATGACAGGTTCCTCCATGAATAAGTCCGTTTTTCAAAGGAAAAATAATCGTATATACCAACGCAAAGGAGCAGAAACCATGTCGAAGGATATCTATCGAAATAAAAAAGATTTCGCTGTTGAAGAGTTTGCAACTGAAATACCCGAGCACAGAGGTCAGCCGACTCCAAGAGAAGTCAAGTCACAGAAATCCCAGATGGAAAGCTTTGGGACTCCCGGAATGACAGAACGCAAAGATAAAAAAGTGAAAATGGGACATAAGCTGCGTTAAGTTAAAATGTGAGCAGAATAAACTCAGGACCGGAGATAATCAATATTTCTCCGGTCTTATGATTTCCTACCGAATTCTTGTTATCAAGTTTCCAGTTCCATCTGTTCCCATCCATTTTCATTGTCCAGCAGCTTGAAAACTCGTTGAAAAGCTGTTGGAATGGGTAATTCCTTTTGTTCCTCCTCACTGATCCATCGAAGTTCGGAAGCGAAAGAATGCTTTTCCTCCAGTTCACATCGCACCACTATCATCTTCCATACCTGATGAGTGAAAACATGCTTCGTCGTACCGATAACGCTTTTCTTTTTGAGTTTTAACCCGTACTTTTCTTCAAATTGTTTTTCAAACTCCTCGGTCTCATTCTTCTCAATCATTGGGAATCCCCACATTCGACCAAGTAAAGATTCCCTACTTCGAAATTCCATAAGAATATGATGCTTGTCCTGAATGACTGCCACCCAGTATTCAATGGGTTCAGTATTCTTTTCCTTCTTGATTTTAAACGGAAGCTCATTTTGCCTTTCCGTCAAATTAGCAATGCAAAATCCATTGACAGGACATTCCCTGCATATTGGATTTACAGGTATGCATATCAATGCCCCCAATTCCATCAAACTTTGGTTAAAGTCTGATGCATTTCCCTCCGGCATCATTTTCAACACAATTTCTCCGATGCCCTTCTTCACTTTTTCTTTCCCGATATCCTCTTCCAAACCTTCAATACGAGATATAACCCGAAGGACATTTCCATCAACGGCAGGATATTCTTGATTAAATGCAATACTCAGAACAGCACCTGCAGTGTACTCCCCAATACCCGGCAGTCTTCTGATGTCCTCAAATGTACTTGGGAAAACACCACCATGGTTCTTAACAATAAAGTCGGCTGCCTTCTGCAGGTTTCGTGCCCGTGTATAATAGCCCAAACCCTTCCATGCAGACAGGACGTCCTCTTCCCTGGCTTCCGAAAGCTTGAATACGTCAGGAAAGCGCTTCAAAAACCTGAGATAATATTCAATGACGGTATCTACCCTTGTTTGCTGAAGCATGATTTCAGAAATCCATATTTTGTAGGGATCCTTTGTCTTTCTCCATGGAAGATCTCTTTTATTCTCATTGTACCAATGCAGCAAATGTAGTCCTATATCTTTCAACCTATCCAAGGCGATCCTCCAATATGTTTTAAATTCACAGCAGTGAGAAAACAATCAATGCTAAGCAAGCCGCCGCGAGCGAGCTGATAAAGTTCACCATATCATTGCTGAAGAATTCAAAACCCTTCACTTTTGTATTTTTAGTTCCATTATTATACTTCTTTTCAGTAAGTTTACCTGAAGCTTGCTCAAGGTATGCGGGTTGTAATGTCACTCCCAATACGCTGTCAATCAATGAGCCTGCAAAGCCCGAAACCGTAATGATAAAGCAACTGATAACAAGTTCTGTTAAAGTGAATTTGAAAAACATGAAAAAGCCATAAACCCCACTGATCAATCCCGCTCCAAACAAGCTTGCAAATAGCCCCAGGAATGATACTCCACCGGATATTCCTCTTTGCACCGGCTTAAGAGTGAGGATGGAAAACGGTTTGGATCGACTCAGAATGCCAACTTCCGAAGCCCATGTATCTGCATTGCAGGCTGCAAATGCTGTAAATAATGCCAAAACATTTTCCTTGGAAGGGTTTATATAATAAAGCACAGCAATCAGGAGCCCAGCCCCTCCATTGGCTAAGACCTGGGCATAGTCTCTGGTTCCGCTTTTTTCGTATAATCGCTTCTCCATCGGCTCCTTTTTTTCGCTTTTCCACTTGGTCAAGAGACTGGAGGAAATAAAGAATACCAGCAAGGGTGCCAGGAACGGAATTCCTCCAAGCACATAAAGCGCTGATGTCAAAAGAAACGCTGTCACAGCCCCTGAAACAGCAAGAGACTTTTTCCGCCAGGCGCCAAAGCATATCGCCATTATGCAGAAGAGCACAAGGATATCTGTAAAACCAAAAGCAGCCATCATTATTCCAAAACCCTTTCGAATATAGCATTGCGAAAGCTTATCATTTCTATTCTAACAAATAATCTTGATATAAAACAGAGTATTATAAACACAATGCTATTAAAACTCCATATCTATTATGTATACTTTTCAGGTGTTTTTGCGAATCCTAAATTAAAACCCTTGGAGGATGATTGATATGAAAAATGCATTTACAGCCAGAATCGAAATGCCGGATATCACAAGAATTCCAGAGATCGTACAACCGGAACCCAATCCTGCCAGAGAGCTTCCTTCAAGACCCGATCCTGAGGTGCAGCCTGATAGGGTTCAGCAGTCTAGAAAATTGATTGCATAAAATATCAAAATCCGGATAAGGTATGAACTCCTTTCCGGATTTTCTATTTCAACTTAAGTGGTTGATAATAATGGCTTAATACAGCTTTTGCCAAGGCCATACTTTATGCCCAAAGTATTTGGCAGCAAGTTCCCGGCCAACATCGATGCTTCCAAAATATTTCACCCCAAAGTTTGAGTACTTCTCCAACTCGTTTGAAATCACAATAATCGTCAGACGATCATCCAGATACCTTTCCAGATAAGAGGTATAGCCGATCGGATGGAAGCCGCCATGGCAGATACTTCTTCGTCCATGAGTGTTCCTGACAAACCATCCATACCCATAACTGACAAAACTGCTGCTGTAGGCAGCCTGCTGCATCTTATTCAAGGATTCGTTCGATAATAATATCTCCTTGTTCAGTGCCTGATCATACCGATACAGATCTTCAACATTAGAAATAATATCTCCGGCACCATATAAAAAATTAGGTTTTGCATCAATAACACTCTTCCCGTGCTTTGCCAGATTATCAACCTTATCTCCATCAAAATAGGATTTGTCCATCCCTATCGGTGAAAAAACTGAGTCCTTCACATACTGCCTGTATTCAATACCGGTGATTTTTTCAATGATTTTAGCCAAAAGCATGTAATTGGCGTTACTATAGTCCCATTTTTCTCCAGGTCTGAATTTTAAGGGTTTTGATGTAGCAAGGGCAAGAATCTGATCCGGTGAAAAATCTTCACCGGTCTGCATTTCTTTATAATAAACGTAGTTCGGTATACCGGAGGTCTGGCTCAAAAGGTGGTGAACTGTAATCCCTTTTCCTTCATAGATCCCGGGCAGAATATCTTCCAATCTCGCAGTTAGTTGAACGGATCCTCTTTCGACTTGCTGCATGATGCATAGTGCCGTGACTGACTTCGTGATGGATCCAATTCCATAATTGGTTTCAGGGGAATTCCTTATCCCTTTTTCCTTATCCGCAAAGCCATATCCGCCTTTTAAAATGATCTGACCTTCTTTTGCTACGAGTATACTCCCACTAAAGTTTTTGACTCTTTTAAGATAATCCAACAGCTTATCCACTTTTGCACCCCCAACAGCTTAACATCCGGTTTATTCGACCATATCACAATTCACTCTATAGAAGTAGTGATTGCATAATATTATATAGGAACCTGTGATCTTTTTGCATCAGAATTAGCATAGACATTGTAAAATACTAAAATTTATGTCAAAAGTCTGATTCCCGGAGATTATTCCATCATGGATGTTGTTGACCTCTCACCGGCTTCCTCATAGCTCTCGGGGATATACTTCACCCTCGCAAAGTTCTTTAAAATGAGTTCTGTATTTATAACTTCATCTATGGCCTTCTTTGATATTCTGCTTCGCCATATCTCATTTTGCCTGTAGAACTCTCCATTTGCTCTTAAAAAGCGATGGTTCTTTTCAAAAACCTGATAGGTATGGTCTGGCTCTGTATTTATTCTCAGTTCGCCTTCCAGATATTCCTCAGATAACCACAAGTTGATTTGATAGGTATGGGGTGTTTTGTTTTTAAACCTGAAATCTACGTAATTGTAGAACAGAGTCGCACCGGTCCCGAAAGGCACAACACGGTGGTCATCCGGAAATGGATCAAAGCTGTGATGATGTCTTTCAATCACAGTCAATTCACTGTGTAAAATAAGCCAATGGAGCATATTGGCGATCTGGCACAGTCCGCCGCCGATTCCGGTGCATGCGTCCCCAAAAGATAATTCCAAACCAGGTAGATACCCTTTCTGTACAGTGGGTCTTCCCACTAACCTGCAGAAAGAAAAGGTTTCACCAGGTTTGATCAAAATGCCGTTAATTTTTTCAGTTGCGATTCTAAGATTTTTCACTTTGTTATATTGAAGGGTTATATCCGATGCACCAAGCTTTTTAATGAGTACGGATTCATGTTTCATGATACAATAAGAAAGCTTGCTATCGAGCCTCTGTTTTGAATATTTGTCCGGTCCAAAAAACCAGTATAAGTACCGGTTGATTCTTTTGTACCAGACTGCAAGGAAATATAGCAATGGATGTCTTTGGCTGATGAGTTTTCTGGTCATTTTGCTCCCCATTAAATGAATTGATACAATGATTATATAGGGAATTGAAAATAATTACAATTTGAATTAGAAATACTGATCTTCATTCCTTCATGTTTTTATTCTAAATGGCTCTTCTTTATTGATGGGGACGCTTCTCAAAAACTCAAATATCGGATATCCAAACTCTAAGCTAATTCTCCTCGTACCAATTCATTAAAGATTTGTTTATATTGATAATTATTTTCTATCAGTTCATATCCTTTATTACATAAGCTGGAGCAAGCAGAAGTTGTGATATTATACACATACTCGCATATTTCCCTGAAGCCCAGTCCACAGAGGACTCTCATTGCATATACGCTTAGAGCTCTGTACTCAAATACTCTCCTTTTAGTTTTTAATATCAAACTTCCTTCTTTATTCATCATTAACTTGCCTGATATATAGGATACAATTTTTGATGGATGCCAGTCTCTGCGAATGATTTCCCTTCCACTTCTATATTCATTTCCAATTGCACTTGAAAGTTCTTTTATTTTTTTGGTTGTTGTCCCAATATCCCGATGGTGACTTACAAATCCCCAATATCTTTGTGCAAATCTTTTTGAATTAGCTGTATTAAATAATCCCATGATAAAGCTGCAATCCACTAATCCCAATCGGTCCTTTCTTTTTCCAAGGTAAATTCCATAGGACGAATAGGGATATTCTTCTTCCCTCCCTTGAAAGCCTTCAATATCCTTTGCATTATTATGAATGTAGGCTGATACGGTAAGATTGTATTCATCGCTATCTAATATACGGCTTTCAAATCTTTCCTGGAACACAGGTCCGTGGCGGTTATATTTTTTGTTGTAATATCTTACATAGGCAACATTTGTACAATGCATGAACTTTGATACATCAAATCCTCGTGGATCCAGATGCATGTGCAGATGATTATCCATCAAACAATATGCATATATACTACACTTATACTTCTCAGAATATCTCTTTAATAATCCAAGGTAGTAGGCTTTATCGTCATCCTCTCTAAAAAGCAGGTATTCAGAAACACTCCTGCAAATGATGTGGTAGATGCATTGTTCTCCTTTTTGTCTCGCTTTTCTTGGCATAATACTCATCCTCCTGTACAACCATTATGCCATAATTCAAAACAAATTTACATTTATTTCCTGGGTTTTTGAGAAGCGTCCCCGTTTCTATCAAGATCAAAATAAAACAGGACTCCACCTTCCGTATTCCTCACCCCAAAAGTGCTTTTATGCAATTGAAGAATATTCTTTACGATCGCCAACCCAAGGCCACTGCCGCCGGACTGTCTTTCTCTGGATTCCTCCACTCTGTAAAAACGATCCCATATTCGTTCCAGCTTTGTCTCAGGAATAGGTTCTCCGCTGTTTTCAACCTCAACTACGATTCGGTCCTCTCTCTTCCGAAGGCAAATACGAATAAATCCCTGGTAGGTTGCATGTCGGATGGCATTACTCAACAAATTCACCAGCACCTGTTCAATTCTTTTCTCATCTGCAAATACCAACAATTCTCCTTCAATAAAATCCAAGCGAATATCCACAGCTTTTTCTTGGATATGCTTGTCAAACCTTAGCAGGGTTGTATGAATTAATTCATTGATACAAAAGTTTTCCAGGGTGAGTTTGAAGGCATTGGACCCAAGCCTCGACAGATCCAGCATATCCAGCACCAGATGATTCATTTTTTCAGCTTCGTCAAGAATGACATCGATATAGTGCTTCTTTTTATTTTCAGCAACTCCATGCTTGATCCCCTCGGCAAAGGCGGTGATAATTCCCAGAGGTGTTTTCAATTCATGAGACACACTGGAAACAAACTCCTTCCGCATGCTCTCCAAAGCCCTTTCTTTCTCAATATCCCTTTGAAGCTTTTCATTGGCTGTCATTAGTTCATTCAGGCTGGTGCTGAGTTTGCCGGAAAGCAGGTTCAAGCTTTTAGAAAGACTTCCGATTTCGTCATTCCCACCAACTTTGCACTCTACGGAAAAATCCAGCTCTGCCATTCGTTTTGCTGCGTGATTTATATTGATCAATGGCTTTGCCACCATTTTGGAATACACAAAAGATAACGCCAGGATAAAAAGGATTGCAACCAAGAAAACATAAAGATAGTAATCTTTCATCATGCTTACAGCTTCCCCGACAGGCTGTAGAGAGGCTATAACAAAAATTGTTTCCTTAGGCTTGCCGTTTTCCATGATCGGCTTCACAAAAACAACATTGTTTTCCCCGTTTAAAGGGTACTTGTAATCATAGGTAATCGTTCTATTTGCAGGCACATTCAGATTATTGCTTTTTGCCATCCAGAGCCAGTTTTCTATTGCGCTCCACAGGATTTCATTTTTGTAGGGTGTTAAAAATTCCATCTTTGTGGGTAAACTCATTTCAGAGATCTTTCCGTTTACCACCTGCTTATCAATTTGAATCGGAGCAGATGAATTGCTCACAATCAATTTATCTAGCGGTAAAACCTCCCTGTCAAATTTTATAATCTTGCTCTCCGTTACACCATCCGGTAGAATCTTTTTCACAAATCGAATTTCATGTACACTGCCTGAACCCGGAAAAGCAGCCTTTTCCGCATCCCACTTCTGATCATTGGATTCTATTGCAAGAGGCATTAAGATTGTTTTTTCATTATTCAAAAAAATTCCTGTCGTTTTAACATCAGAACCTGCCGTCAACTTCAAGTTTTTCAGTTCCTCCATATCGGCGGAATCATTCAGTGGAATTTTGACCTTTTGCTTCTGATCGGTTTCCACAGTAATTTCATAGGTATTTGTGAATTTTGCAATCCCGTTTTCATCCAGAATCGCCACCTGCGCCTTGTATTCATCAATAAAACGGTTGATCATTCTATTTAGACTGTTGATATCCCCTTGTTCCTTCTGATAGGATTCACTGAATGCTTCGGCGCCCTTTCTCAGTTTTTCTCTTTTACTTTCAAGGTAAAACTTTTCAAAGAACATTGCCTGACTGACCGCCAAAAGCCCGAGAAAGAGAATAAACATCAAGGCAGTGACCAGAAAGAGCTTGCTTACGATACTTAAATTCCTCATAGTCCCTCCTCAAACTTGTATCCGGAACGGATTAGGGTGCAGATATGTGCCGCTTTTTCTCCCAGTTTGGCTCTTAGCTTCTTAACGTGAGTATCTACGGTTCTGAGATCTCCCAAATAATCATATCCCCAGATCCTATCCAGGATGATTTCCCGGGACAGTGCCCTGCCTTTATTTTCTATCAGGAACAACAGCAGTTCATATTCCTTTGGAGCCAAATCAATGATACGCTCTTCAATCCTTACGTTTCGCGACATTTTATTGATCTCGATTCCTGCAGAGCAGATGACTCCATCCGGCCTTCCTACAGACCCCTCGACTCTTTTCAAAAGCATTTTTGCTTTAGCTAAAAGAACTTTGGGACTAAAAGGTTTTGTCATGTAGTCATCTGCGCCCAACTCATACCCCATGAGTTTATCCTCCTCTTCTCCTCTGGCTGTCAGCATGATGATAGGCACACTCGATCTTGTCCTGATCCTCCTGCACACCGTCCAGCCATCCAAATCAGGAATCATGATATCCAGAATCACCAGATTGATTTCTTTTTCTTCAAAAAGTTCCAAAGCCTTTTGGCCGTTATTTGCTTCATGAATTTCAAAACCATCCAGCATAAAGAAATCAGAGATAATTTCTCGCATTCTGGCTTCATCCTCCACCAACAAAATACGCTTGTCCATGGTACACCTCATTATAAAGAATCCTTCCATTCCAAGCCAAATACCCGTCCGTACTTACAACAGACAGGTATCTGATTTTCAACCTTCCACTATAAAATTGATGAACCGCTTACTTCTTAAGTACGTCTTTTTCAATCATGATTTTTACAGGAGCTGATTTCGTAACCAACCTTACTGTTTTTCCATTAGCTGTGACGGAGTGCGGCAGGAACAAGTCCCCTTCCTGAGACTCCAGCTTCTCTATCCAGGCTCCGGAACCATCGTCATTCACTTTAATACTGAAACTTCTGATTTCCCCTTTTCCTTCTAGAGCCTTAGTTTCACCAGCTTTATTCTCCCCTTCTTTAAAGCTCTCTGCTTTCAAGGCCTTTCCAGCTTCCTCTGGAGTAACCGGAATCACTTGATCAGCAGTCATTCCTTCCTCGCTTATAATTACCTCCCCTTCCGCCTTACCATCCACATCCTTTTTAACATCAGGAAGCTCGCCCTCTTTCAAATCCTGAATGATCATGACTTTTGTCTTTACATGTCCCGGCTTCCCATCTTCGGTCTTTAAATCCGGTTGGTGTTTACCCGGATCGAATCCCTCCAATGAAACCGCTGTACCTACCTTCAAATCCAGTGCTTTGTATTCCTCCATTTTTTCAAACACACCTACGGGAACGATATACACTTTATTGTCCTTATCCTGAACTTTTAACTGATGGTCTCCCACTTCTTTTATTGTTCCATCCAGTTTTTGAAATTCGAGCTTTATCGCGTCCTTGCTTGCCACCTTCAGGTTATCTGACTTTACTGAATCCGCACTTGCAAATGAAGTTGAAAGCACGACCGCCAATCCCAAAGACATCAAAAATACCTTGTTCACTAATTTTTTCATAAGATTTACTCCCTTCAATATCTTTTTCTGCTGCAGCCAGAACAGATTGCTGATTTTGTAAGCTTACAACTTCATTATAATTTTTTCGTGTGTACTCAATGTGTCCATACTTTGAAAGAATTGTGAATTAATTGTGAATATATTGAATATTTCCCTCTGCAATCACTCTGTCTATGTAATTCTTTTCACTTTATATAAATAGTTGACTTAATGAAATCTTTTTCATAGTGTAAGTGGAATACGCTTTCCTTTTACACTGTCAAATTGAACTGGAAAGGGATTTTTTCTATACTTAAAACAGTGAAAACAATCGTACTTACTTAAAAGGTAAACACGAAATCCATTAAGTTATAATCATATCGTTAGGAGGTTTTTTATGAAAAGTTTTAATAGCAGCCAGACTGCATTATTAGTCATTGATATCCAGAATTTCTATTTTGATAAGGAGCAGAAGCCTGCGGAACACTTGATTCCCGCTGTACAAAAAGTATTGCAGAAATGCCGGGAAAATCATGTCCCAGTCATCCATGTTCGTCACATTTGGGGAGATAATGACAAAGATCCTATCTTTGATTTCTGGCATGAAACCCTTCCGCTGGAAGGTGAGAAAGTCATCACCAAAAGAACACCGGGATCCTTCTTTGGTACAGAGTTGGAGCAGGTATTAAAAGAACTGAAAGTTGAAAATCTGATTATCACAGGAATGAAAACCAATCACTGCTGTGATACAACTACAAGGGAAGCAGCCGCACGGGGTTATAAGGTAACCATTATCAATGAAGGCGTAGGAACCTTTGATATCGTGGGAATCGACGGACAGCCCATCAAGAGAGAACTGATCCAGTATGTAGTATTAAGTGTTCTCCGTGGTTTTGGTGAATGTATGAGCATTGACGAATTCATGAATTGCTCAATAGAAAACCAATAAAATTTAATATAAAAAGCCGGTACTGTGAAACTGTTATGTTCCCAGCACCGGCTTTTATATGGATAAACCCTATTTACAAGCTTTTGATGTTGGTTTTGTCAACCAAGGGTATAAATTAGTAAATAGAATGTATTCTTGGGAAAGTATTCACAGCTTGTGTTATGTACTTAACAGAAAAACTCGTATGCCCTTGACCACTCCAAAGTTTTACCGGGTTCCAGCTGAATACGGATAAACAACTCCGGACTGACTACATGAGTATATCCCCAAACTGCACATTTGGAAACCGGAAAACCACTAACATCCCTGACTCCTGCCCCGCTGGGTTTGTGAACCAATTCCCACTGCCAGAGCCCCGCTCCCGCTTCCCTTTCGATGATTCCGTAAAAGTCCTCTTTCGGCTCCTGTTCCCATAGGATTTCTCCCTCAGCAGCCGTAAAGCTGCCCGCAATCCTGTTGATTTTAACTTTACCGGAAAAATTCAAGGAGTAGTTTTTACCGATGTTGTCCTTGTTGATCCCAATAAAGTTGTGGCAGTATTCATTGGTTACAATGGTCTTTTCACCGACATTCTCCAGTTTATAATCAATTTTAAGATGATTCTCCTCTATACGGACGGTTTTCGTAAGCCTGACAGCATACCCGCGGCACTCCTGTGGTTCGGCAATAAAAGTTGCACTGTTTTTATTTTCCGACACCTTGATCATATAAGGCTTAATCTCATAAGGTTTGAAGAAATCATACGGAGCGTCCGAGAAGCGCTTCAAAAGACCTACACCCAGCTTGGGGAAGCACTCTCCGACCTTGGAATCTTCATATCCTATAGCCATATCGATTCCAAACTCGTTGCAAAATCCGATACCGCCGGATCCTTTATTAGGATCGTACTGCTCCGGTACGCAATAAGTATGATGCTGATCCAACGTAATCTGGGTAATAAACCCGGTCCAGTCAAATCTGGAGCCTTTATAGACCGTACCTGGCTGAGCAATCTCCACTTTGAGCCTGTTACTCTTTAATATGATTGGATTCTCCTGTTTTACTGCATTATCATTCATGTCCTCTTTCTCCTTTTGAAAATTTAAACTTAATGCACTTTTGCATTATTGAAAGCGTTGGAGACCATACTCCTCCAATTCCATACTTAAAACACTGGATGACATCCTGTTTTACAGTTGTATAGCCTTAACCATCCTGGCAATCTCCTCACCAAGCTTTTTATGCTCACTGGCATCAAAATGAATTGCGTCAATAGGACTCGGAATTACAATCGGAGCCGCATCGAGAAAGGTACAGCCGTAATACTCTGTTATTCTTTTGAAATGCTTTGAAAAATTTTTAGAAATTGCAACACAATTCTCAAATCCGAACATTTCATCAAACCGGGAGTTGCCAATGTCTCCAACTTCAGGCGGGGAAACCAGCAATACCTTCGGAGCCTCTCCATTCTTTCCTGCTCCGCTTTTATTCACAGCATCTACCAACACGCCTGCACCTGCTGCAATATCCGAAGCAGAAAGCGAAAAGCGTTTTTTCAGATCATTGGTCCCCAGCATGATAATCACCAAATCCAGCGGTTTGTGAGTTTCCAGACATGGGATGAGGTATTCCTTCCCATTTTTATACCCTTCGATGGGATCGTCCCAGACCGTAGTTCTGCCGCACAGGCCTTCCTCAATGATATGATAGCCTTCTCCCAGAGCAAGCCTTAGGACACCAGGCCAACGAACATCCGGCGGGAAGCGGCTTTCGGTTCTTGCATCATACCCCCATGTGTTGGAGTCGCCAAAACAAAGTATGTTTTTCATTCAATCCTCCCCAATTTAAGTTCTATAAACAGACTGCAATTTTAAGATTTATTTTAACCATGCCCTGGTTTCAAGACAATATCAAATCCCTTCTAATCTTTCATGATTTCCGTCTTATTGGGACTGCTTCTGCCTTCCAACTGCGGAGGACGCCCTTCCAGAGCGGCCAGGGAGATTTCAATGTCCTCCGCTGCTTCTTCAGGAGTCAGGCAGCCTACCGTGATCATGTCGCAAGGACGGATGGTATGCCACGAAAATGTAAGCCCAACAAACGGGCTAACCCGCCCTGCAGCCATGGGTTTAATGGTCATCACAGGTTTTTTTGCACTCCAGATGACCTTATGGATGTATTCCACTTCTACCTGCATTAAGAATCCCATACAGTTATAGATTTGGATGTAGGTCTGGACATCATATTCATTTTCATCGGAATATATAATGAGTTCGGGCATATGACAGGATAGTCCCGGAATTAATCCATGATCACGGATCATTTTCAGATAATCCGGAAGTCTTTCAATGGTCTTTTTGTTTTTATTCACCAGCTGCTCTGCCGATGAGTGATGAATCAGGCAAAAAGAAGCCCCATGTTTCTTTCCGAGAGCGATGACTTCCTCCGCTTCCTTTCTTGCAGCAGCAGTGTCGTCAACATTGATGATGGGTGTGTCTATCAGAATCATGCCTTTCCCGGTACGGTCTTCCGCTGCTTTAATTGCATCCATCAACAGCTGGTTTCCTGCGAAGGGGCCCATGATGGTATCGACTCCTGATTGTAAAAACACCTCCAGCATGGCTGAAACAGCATCAATGGTTCCATTTCTCTTCCTGATCAAATGATCTGCTGCGGGACTGGTATGGCTGTAGCCTAAAATCCAATTGGTCCCGATAATCATTCTGGACAGGGATAGTCCTCCAACTTCAGTTCTCGGAAAAAAGCTTCCCATCATCAATTCCTCCTGAAAAATATTTATGGATCATATTTAAATGATTTGCATCTGACATATGCAATAGGTCTTAGATCCTTACCGCCTGACTTTTTACCTGATCACTCTCAACGATTGGATAAAATGCCGGCAACACGTTCACGGATTTCATCAATGCATTCGTTGGAAAAGCGTATTCCGATCATCCCTGCCTGATTTGCCCCTTCTACGTTGGCTGGCATATCATCGAAGAAAACACAGTTTTCAGGTTTTTCACCGATGCTGCTGCATACAGCTTCAAATATCTCCTTTTCAGGCTTATGAAAACCTAACTCATAGGAGTAGAAATTCTTTTCACAGTGATGAAAAAATTCGGGAAGACTTCTTTCAATGGCGACTTTATGGAACTCCGCCAGGTTGCTGAGAATGTAAACCTTATGTCCTTTTGCCTTTAACTCCTGAAGTAATTCCATGCCTTCGGGATTCACCGAATAATGCTCCATGAATGCCTGAATCCAATCCTCATAGGATATTTCCGGCATGGCATTCAGTATATGATTTTCATAAAAAGCATTGCACGCCATTCGTCCGGTTTCAACCTGGTAAAGCAAATCATGCTGAAACAGCCTTTCAATCTTATCCGGCGCACACTTGGTTTTTGCCGAAAGAATATCAATGACTTCCTGAGTATTATAGCGGATCAAAACTCCGCCGATATCAAAAATAAAGCTGTACATATTGCCTCTCTTTCCTATAAAGCAGAAAAATTATAGGAATAACTATTCCTATAATTTCTTTATGATGCCAAATTTTATAATACTATCATAGCATAATTTCCCCACAAAGTCAGCCACAGGAAGTACACCAGTTTTCAAGAAATAACCGTTCCATGTGGAATGTGGCTTGCATTGGAAGCGTTAAAATGCTTCCTCATTAATCTTTGCTTTCATAGAAATTTCATCCCAATATCACCTTCACATCATATGTGGTATTTTCATGGTATGGTAACAGTGAAGAACAGTATGCAATATTGTTGATCTCAATATCGACAATATTATTACACACTCCCTCTTTTGACTGCTCATAAGTGATATGATAAAGCGCATTTCTAAACTTTTTACTGATGGAACAGATCTTCCAGTCTGGCGGCAGGCAGGGATTCAGCCGCAATCCCTCCAGTTCGGGTTGGAGACCATACACATAGTAAACAATTGCTTTTGTCAACCATGCCCCCGATGCGGTTCTCCAGCTCTGTCCGGGGGTGCCGTACCTGTATCCTGCTTCTTCCGGGAAATAGGAGTTACACAGGATGTAAGGTTCTGCACTTTTTGCCTTCCACTTGCTATTGAAGGGCAATATCTTTTCCAGACCTTCCTGCACCTTTTCATTTCGCTTCAATAGGCAGTCGGCTGCAAGCTTCCATGCAGAAGCATGTAGATATACACCGCCGTTTTCTTGTGTTCCAGTCGGTTTTTGTGTCATGATGCCAACATCATTCAGATTCTGAGTATACGCCGGCCAAGAAATCAATGTCCCTAGTTCGCGGTCAAGATATTTATCTACTGCATTCATGGCCAGCTGATCTTTTCCCTCTTGAGAGACTCCCGATAAGACAGCCCAGAGTTGAGGCAGGATAAATATTTTTCCTTCCTCACATTCTTTTGATCCCAACTTCTTTCCATCATCCGTATACGCGGCTAAGTAATATTCCCCGTCCCATCCAAACGCATCAATAATTTCTCGCATTTCAGCAGCCCGAATTTCTGCTTGGTCTGCGTCCTGAACTTCCTCCTTTAGTCTGGCTATTTCTGCAAACTGTTTACAAGCTCTGTACCATGCAATTGAGAGCCATACACTTACACCCTTTCCATTTAAACCAGCCTTGTTCATGCAATCGTTCCAATCCCCTCCCCAAATTCGGATCAGTCCATGCAATCCCCTAAAGTTCCACAGAAAATCAACTGATCGCTTTAAATGCTCATAAACGCTGGCAGAGGAACCATCATTGAACTCTACTATTTCCTCCAACATACTTAACTTACCTCTTTCATTAAGCAGGCTGCTCACCGCAAAAGTAAGCCATACTGTGTTGTCAGCATAGTGATTGTCCCTGATACTACCATCAATAAAGGTACGGGGTGCATAGCCATTGCTGTACTGGTACTTTAAGACCCTCTTTAATCTCTCCCATGCAAGATCTTGATTGACAACGCTAAAGCACTCGCAGTCACTGGTCATATCACGGAATCCATTATGTCTTACTCGAGCCCATCGACTTCCCATGTTGGTCTGATGCTTTAACCAGTTGTTAAATAGGAAGTTGAGCTTCTCATCCGGTGTATGGATTGAAACCCCCTCAATTTGAGTCGAAAACTTCTGCTTCGTCTCCTTAAAAGCAAGCTGCAAACAATCTGCTGTAAAGAATTTGTGTTTTATCCGCTCAATATCCGCTTTGTGAAAAGCAATACCTGCGATAAAATTTATTTCACATTCTTCTCCGCTTTTCAGGGTAAACGTAGTCTCTAAAGCAAAACACAGCTTTTCCGATATGCATTCACTGTTTGTACATCCGCCATCGTTTACGGCATCCGGTGCCAGTTCCTCTCCATAAGTTCCAATAAATGCATTTTTTCTGCTATCATAGCCCGTAATATGCTTATCTCCCGTCAAAAATCCAAAAAACTCTGCATCCCTTCCAGCATCAAATGCTGTAAAGCTTCTCCCAATCACTGATTTTAAAGATTCATCAAAAAAACCTGTGCCGGTATTGTATCCCTGAGGCTTGTATGGACCGTCAATCTCAGTTTTATAGTATGGTATCACCTTAAGCTTGCATGCCGTTGACCTGTTATTTTTAACCCTCACCGTCCAGATCTCACATTTTTCGGCTTCAGGCACAAAAACTCTAAAAGAAGTCTGTATAGATTGATATTCCAGTTTAATTTCGGAATATCCCAAGCCATGAACGCACTGATAACCTCTATAATGTTTTCGTACCGGAAGTGCATTGGCAGTCCAAAAATTCCGGTTCTCCACATCAAGAACATACAGATTTCTATTGGATATCAGATGAATTCTTCTACCTGCGGAATCCTGAGCAAACCCTTCACCGAATCCCACTTGCGAACAAAAAGATATATAGGAGTCATTCCACATATAGTTATACCAGTGTCGAGGAATCTTGGGGGTAGTGATCGTAAACTCCTTCCCTTCCGCCGAAAAAAAACCGTAAGCTTCTGACATAACTGCCTCCTGTATTAAAATGAATCAATTACAAGTATTTGCTTATTGTTGTAAAATTCAATTTCAATCTGATTGTCTGTAACTCTGACTTTGGGGACACTATCACTGGATTCAGGGTTCCAACCTCCCGGCAGTTCCCCCAATACAGCACATATAAGCAGGTGAATCCCCGGGTGCAGCTTTCCCTTTAGGGTTGGAATCATCGTCTTTTGATGCAATAGATTCGTATTGGGCTCTGCCTGAATCATTTCAGGCTTTCGCTCCCCGACAAGATTGACAATCCCGCTGATGCCCCACGGATAATCTGCAGCAATATAGTCTTTTCCATGCCAAACACTGACTTTATCCGGGATAAATCGGTTTCTTTCAGTCGCAATCGCAAAACCGCCTTCAGCAGTGTCCAGGTGCCTGCATGTTTTGATCAGATGTACCCGTATATGCCATGGCATTAACGGCACAAGCCAGGTTTTTACCGACACATCTTCCCAAGGTTTCCAAAGGGAGTATATCCTATTATTTTCTATAGAAATTTCCTCGCACTTGTGTCTCACCCTGTAATAATGATCTCCTTCACTTAAGGCAAGGCTGGAATCGTAGGCTCCCTGCTCCAGTCCATAGTTCCCCCTTGGCACACTGAATCCGAAAATATTGGAATACGCAAACTTTTCATATTTTGCCGCACAGTGAACAGGTTCAAAAGCAGCATGCTGTCCGGATGTTAGGGCAAAAACATGATTACCGCTCTCATCTCTGCAAACCAACATATGAGGATGCTGCTGTACGGATATATCCTGTAGAATTGGCATGTCCATTTCCTCCGCCTTCCAGAATGGATGGTCCTCCTGTAAAGCCAGCGGCAGAAATGCCTTCATTGCCCAGTAAGGTGAGCCTGGCGCATTATAGCCCTCTACGATATGTAAGTTTGGATAGGCATATCCAAGGGTCAGAACCCCATTCCTATCAAAAATGGGCTGGCTGAACCACCAACGTAAATTCCTGCATAGCAATCCTTTTATCACGCCCCAGGGCAATGCCTCTACTCCGGCATAAGCCAGGGCACCCCAGAAACAGGATTGGGCAAAGCGATATATCAGGCTGCGTCCGAAAGGAATTGCAGAACCATCCTTTGCAAACCAATAGAGAAAATCCTTTGCAAAGCGTGCGGCCCTATCTTTGAACCTCTTTGCCCGCTCAGGATCTTCATCCCCCATGACTTTTGCATAGATAAGACTGTAATAGTGCATAGCAAAGGGAATGTAATAATCTCTCTGCTCCCGCATACCATCACGGTACCATCCGTCAGAAAGATAAAACTCTTCCAAACGGTTTAAGTCTCTCTCCAGCATCTTCACATCACAACCGGCATCCACCTTTTTTAAAGCCAAATTGACAAAAACCCTGAAAAAGAGCCAGTTGTTATCGTGAACATTACGATCATTGATTTCTCTCATCCAACCCGCAAAATTTTTCTTTTCGCTTTCAGACAAGGGCTGCCATATTCTATCAGGGGCAAGAACTACTGACAGAGCCAAAACCGCCATTTCTACCATCCTCTGGTCTTCATTCTCCAGATCTCCCCAATATTCCTTATGGTCAGGATTCGTTCCGTTCCGAATCCCCTTTAAGTAAATTTCACAAAACTCAGCACTTTCACTGCCGGCCCAGAGGGGTACCAATCCCCAAAGCGGACGTGCGAAAGCTTCGAGCAAAGCGACCGATTCACTGCAAAAAGAAGCGGTATTGCCTGCATGAAGCTGTGCTCCGCCCTCGCTGTATAATTCTCTTAAGGGTTCACAGAGCTGCTTTACAGCTTCTTGAAAATCCCCCCGTGATTTTAATGGATTATTACGTATAGGTAACTGATTCGGCGTCATGATTATTTCCCCTCAAAGTTGCTAAAGAAGTTTACCAATAAAGCTTCCAATCCCTTGTCAGCCTTACCAAAGCCTCAAAGTAACAGTAATCCCCCCATATATTGCATTCATCCACCCCTGCTCCCTGAGGTTTTCCATAAACAGCATGCAGCAGAACGCCATTGGATGCTGGATAACTTTGGGATGTATAATTATCTGTAAGGGATTTAACAATCTTCAAGGCGGCATTTTCGTAAATTCGTTTATAGGGATCCGTCAAGGGTAGATGTTTTGCCATCTCCAGCATGCCACACGCTGCAATAGCCGTCCCGGAACTGTCTTTCTCTTCATTTCCTTCAGTAAAAATCAGATCCCAATAAGCTACATAATCCTTCGGCAGCCGGTTAATAAAATAGTTGATTACCTTTTTATTCAGTGCAAGAATCTCCCCATCCCGGTTGTAAACATAGCCAAGGGCAAAACCATAAAGTCCCCAAGCCTGGCCTCTGGTCCAGCAGGATTGATCTGAAAAGCCCTGATGAGTTTTTCCATATCGCGGGGCTCCTGTCTCAATATCCATATAATAAGTATGAAAGCTGGATGCATCTTCCCTTATAATATAAGCGGCAGCCTGTATTGCATGAGAGTAGGCTGCATCATAGTATTTCCGTTCTCCAGTAATATCTGCTGCCCAGTATAACAAAGGCAGATTCATACAGCAGTCGATAATCATCCTTCCTCTTTGCTCGGGATCATTCAAGTCTCCCCAGGCCTGAATGATCCCGGCTTTTTCAAAGTACCTTTCCATAAGCGTATCAGCCGCCTTCAAAGCAATCGTCTTTGCTTCCTCATTTCCTGTTAACTTGTAGGCTGCAACGCAGGACAAGGTATATAAAAATCCAAGGTCGTGAGTATTAGTTTCCCTGCGAGACTCAATTCTTTCCTTATAGCTTTCCAGCTGAATTTCCGCAGCCTTCCTATATCGAGCCTCTCTTGTTACCTCGAAGGCCAGCCACAGCATCCCTGTCCAGAAAGAAGAGGTCCAGTCGGTGTTGTCAATAGCAGGATAAACATTATTTACACTGGCTGGTGCAGGAAACTTATATGTAAAAAATTCCAGGTTTTCGTCAATTTTCTTCAAAATATACCTGATGGCTTTTTCGCAATATTCCCTTGTTACTGTCGGATCGTATTCGAACCTTTCTGGTGATTTCACACCCTCATCGATTACACTTTTCAAGTCAAATCCCTCCTGCTTCAATATATTAAATGCTTTTGCCGGGTTGAACGTTAACCTTTCGCTGCCATTTATCCCTTCAAACCGGTTGTTGCGATTCCTTCAATAAAAAACTTTTGTGCTGAGAAAAATACAATGAGAATCGGCAGCATTGAACAGACTGCGGCTGCCATGATGAGCGCAAAGTCAGTACCGTATGAATTCATGAATAAAGTAATCCCAAGCTGAATTGTTTTATTCTTTTCAGAAGTAAAATAAATCAGCGGTCCAAGAAAGTCGTTCCAGATCATGACGGTTGTAAATATGCCCAATGAGGCCAGAGCAGGCTTTGAAAGCGGAAGTATAATTCTCCGGTATATTCCGAACTCATTGAGTCCATCGATTCTGGCAGACTCGGAAAGCTCTTCCGGAATACTCATATAGAACTGCCGCATGAGAAAAACCCCAAAGGCCGTAAACGCCTGCAGCAGAATGTAACCCGTATGAGTATCATAGAGCCCCAATTTCTTGATAATGATGAACTGCGGCAACATATATACCTGATAGGGTACTGCAATGGTTCCAATATAGGCGATAAAAAGTTTATTCCGCTCAGGGAATTTGATTCTTGCAAAAGCGTATGCTGCCAGGCTGCTGGTTGTCAGCTGCAGTATCACGATAACCACAGTGATTTTAATGGTATTAAAATAGAAGAGTCCAAATTTGATACTCGTCCATATTTCTATATAATTCCTCCATAGAATCGCTTTGGGTATCCAACGGATCGGATACTCAAAAACATCCGCATTGGCCTTGATAGAGCCTGATAACATCCATGCAAAGGGGAACAAAACAATATAAACTCCAGTTAACAGGATAATGTATAGCAATGCTTTATTTGCAAAATTTATTTTCAAACTTCTTAAAACTTCACTTTTCTTCATCTTCCTCACCCACCATACCTTACATATATTTCACCCATTTTTCCTCCATTCTGAACTGGATAATCGTGATTGTCAGAACAACGAGGAAAAGTACAAATGCTATCGCAGACGCATAACCGAATTCAAATACTTGGAAGGCCCTGTAATAAATATAGAATACGAGTACGTGGGTAGCTCTTCCCGGGCCTCCCTGGGTCATTACCATGATCTGGTCAAAAACCTTGAAAGAGTTGATAACCAGCATGATCACTACGAAAAAAGTAGTTGGTGTAAGCATGGGAAGGGTAATTTTCCTGAACTGCTGCCATGCAGTGGCACCATCGACTTCAGCCGCTTCATAAAGCTCTCTTGGTATTCCCTGAAGGCCGGCCAAATAAAGGACCATATAATAGCCGACAAACCTCCATATACCTACGAATATAATTACCGGCATCGCCCAATGTACAGAAGATGTCCACAAGGGAGGTTCACTGAGCCCGATGGATCTCAAAAAACTGTTTACAGGACCAGCTTCCGGGCTGAAAATCATGTTCCATACCACTGAAATCGCAACCAGTGATGCGATGTACGGTATAAAGAAGATAGACCTGAAAACCTTCGCACCTTTCAATTTCTTATCCAGCATCACAGCAAGTCCCAGAGAAACAGCCATGGTCAGCGGAACCACTGCGCCAGTGTAATAAACCGTATTCCAAAAGGATGTAATGAATGCGTCATCCTTCAAAAGCTGCAGAAAGTTACCCAACCCCTTAAACTGAATAGGATTGGATGTGTCCCATTCGGTAAAGCACAATACGAAGGAAGCCAATACAGGTACCAAAACGAAAGCCACAAAGCCCAGGAAATTCGGAAGGATAAAAGCATAAGCCGTTAATCTGTTTCTCATCGTGGCATTGAGCTTTCTTTTTTGGGATTCATATTGATCTATTATTTGTTCCAAGGCAGTACCTCCTTCCAATCAAGATTTTGAGAAGTCCGATTTTCACTCCAATGCCTGATATGACTTTTGAAACTATCAAAGATTTATAAAAATCAGGTGCCTTTTTTATAGGCACCTGATTTTTATTTTCATCTATTTTATTTACTGCCAATCAGGTCTTTGACTTTGGTTTCCATCGCCTTCAGGCCATCATCAATGTTTTTTGACTTTATGAGGATCATCTGCGCCTCTTCATCAATTGCCTTGCTGATTTGTGCCGCATTTTTATGCACAGGGAACTCTATGAAGGCATTAGGACTTTCAAGTGCTGGTTTACCGTCTGCAGGAAAGCCCTCGATAGAAGAGTAGGTGTCAAGAACATTCTTTGTCGAATAAGCCGGCATGACGCCTAACTTTGCAATCGTCAGCGCACCTGGTTCTCCGCAAAGGTATCTCATGAATTCCCAGGCTGCATCCCGGTTCTTTGTCCCGGCATTAATCGCTACCGGAGTATAGTTGAATACTGAATCTCCGGATTTCCCATCAGCAAAGTGCGGTAGTTTTGTAATGCCCCAATTTACATTATGCTTTCCGGCCTTCTTCTCGCTGATCATTGTTCCGATAAAAAAGGTTGCCATTGGAAGCATTGCTACCTTACCTGATTCAAACATGGTACGATAATGGGAATTCGTGCTTTTTATGCTGGCATAAGCCATTTGCGATTTATCCACCTGTTCCAAATTGAGACGCAGATCATAGGCTGGCTTAAGGAAATCATATTTGCCGTCGATCATCGTATTCTTTCCTTGAGCTATCATCAGATTATTAGTACAGCTTAGCCATGTATGGAAGAAACTTCCCCATACTTTATCGTTTCCTTCCCCGCTGGTCAGCTTTTTAGCCAGTTCACGATACTGATCCCAGGTCATATCTGCCGTCGGATAAGGCAGTTTGGCCTTATCAAAAAGATCTTTATTATAAAAGAGGATCCAGAAGTCTGATCTAAACGGTAACGCAAGGGTTTTGCCATCTACCTTCAATACATCCAGTCCCTTTCCATATGGAGAAATGTCAAAACCATCCTTTTTGATTAGATCATCCAGTGCCAATACCTGTTTTTTGGTAATGTGGCTTGAGTATTGCGGCATGTCTTTAATTCCATATACATCGATGTCGTCTCCTCCAGCCAGGGATATGTTGAGTTTATCTTGAAAGTCCTTGCCTGAAGCGTCAATAATCTCTACTTCCGTTGTTTTGCTCTGCTTGTTGAAATTATCAACAACGACCTTGAATTCATTTCCTGCCAGTGTAGTATCCCACGCAGCAAACTTAATCTTTACCTTTTTCGCCGGGGTCTCCGTCTTTGCCTCTTCCTTTTTAGCCGTTTCCTTTGCTGCGGGCTCGGATACCTTGGTATTGCTTCCACATCCCGTAAACAGTGTAAAAACCATAGTCAGCGCAAGAAGCATAGTAAAAATCCTCATGGCTTTTTTCATCTATTGTGCCTCCTTTAATACTTTATGGTATTTTCATTGTATTGGAAAAAAAGAGTTCGCAAAATGCAAAATCACCCTAAACTGAATACTTTTTTACACTGCTTTTTTAATGGGAGTTCAACCATTTTCATTGAATTATATATTTGAGGGGTTAAGATTATACTATTTAAATATTTCTAATACTTTTTAATACATACTCGCTTGGTGTCATCCCTGTAACCTTTTTAAAAACTCTACTAAAATAATAGGGATTCTCATACCCAAGGACATTGGACACCTCGTATATTTTCAAATTGGATTCCGTTAACAGCCTTTTAGCATTATTGATTTTCACTTCTGTAACATAGTCTACAAAATTCTGTCCGGTCCCCTGTTTGAACATGGAGCTGAAATACCCTGGACTTAGTTTAAGTTCTTCAGCAATGTCATTTAAGCTAATTTCATCTTGAAAATGTTCATTGATATATCTTTTTGCACGTGCGATTATCCTGTCTCCGTGCTGAGAGAAATTGCTTGATAAAATCTTGGTTAATCCATTCTCAAGTTTCCTCAACCAGTCAATAATTCCGGGAAGTGACGTCTGCCTGCTGATCTCCTGGAACATCCCGTTATTGAAGCCGACAAGGCGGTTTAAAGCATCTTCACTGATGTATAAATGGTTAATGGCATGATAGGCAAACTGGCAGCAAAGATCATAGGTCTTTTCCCTGGAAATGCTTTTGTTTTCTAGCTCATAGATCAAATGGTCAAATACTTTTTTTAATGCCTCCGCATTTGAAGTTTCTATTGCCTTGAGCATATCATTCTTGTAGGTCTTCATATCGATGCCGGTATTGCTGGCTGCCTGACCCAAAGTCTCATGAAAGAAAACCGCTCTCCCCGGTCCTTTATAAAAGCTGTATTGTATTGCCTGGCTGCACTCTGTAAATAACTGATCCATATCACGAAAACTATGGTAAACATTACTGATTCCAATAGAAACAGGTGTATTGAAATACTGCCCGATCATATAAACAAGCCGTTCAGCGGTCTCTGCAGCCTTCTGACGGAACAGGTCTTCCATCCAGTCATCCGCCCAGGAAAATACCGTAAGGTATTCTCCATGATTCCATTTAAAGGTATACCCAATAAAAATCCCATTTACTATTTCATTGATAACATTCATGATAGAAAGGTCAAAAAGATGGATATCATGTTTTTCAAATTTCCCCAAGTTTTCTATATCTGTAACCTTGGTACAGGCACAAGCAATTCTGTTTTCATTCAGACTGACCTCCAGCAGCTTTAAATACTCATCTATTTCTTGCTTGTCAAAATGAACTTTGGCAATCAGCTTTTTAAAAAACTCTTCCATTATTGCAGATTTGTTGATTCTGACCTGTCTTTCCAGGCTTTCCTTCTTGCCTTGTTCCTTTAGTTCTTCTTCAATTGTATATTTAACCTGATTCAGGGCATGAAGCAGCACATCCGGTTCCAGCTCCAGCTTGATCAAGTAATCACAAGCCCCCAGCTTCATCGCTTGCTTCACCAGTTGAAATTCATCAAAGCTGCTTAATACAATGAACTTAACTTTTTTCTCCTCATTCCTGATGCTTTGAATGACTTCAAGGCCGCTCATAACAGGCATTTTGATATCTATAATAGCAATATCCGGAACTTTTTCACGGATCAGTTCCATGCCCTGAAGCCCGTTTGAAGCCTCTCCGATGATATGAAACCCGTTTGCCTCCCAATCAATCAATGACTTTAATCCGATCCTGACAAGAGCCTCATCATCAATAATTGCAACCGTAATCATAAGCAACCCCCTACAAGCTATTCTTAAAAACTATATTTCAAAAGGGATTCGTACTGAAACCCGGGTAAATTCCCCGATTTCACTGCTAATCTTCAATCCGTACCCTGAGCCGTATACAAGCTTTAAGCGTTCATCCACATTCCTTATGCCGATATTGTTAAGACCTTTACTTTTATCAATTGTAGAGCCTTCGAAAAGATTATGGATCTTCTCTGCTGAAATCCCTATACCATCATCCTCAATTGTAATTAGAAGATTTTCCCCCTCTTTGGAAACTTCCAATTGAATTCTTCCTGCCTCCTTCTTGGGCTCAATTCCATGAAAAATAGCATTCTCAACAATGGGTTGAAGTGTTAATTTCAAAATTCTGCACTTCAGCAGTCCTTCTTCCTCTATCATCTTTTGCATCTTGATCCTGCCGCTGTATCGGATATTCTGGATAAAAACATAGTCGTCCAAAAGGTCCAGCTCTTCTTTTAAAGTAATTCTATCCGATGTTCCCTTTGCTATGTTTTTGAGCAGCCGGCCCAGGGAAGAAACCATCTGGGCAATACCCTCGGCCTTTTGCACCATGGCCATCCACTTGATGGAATTCAGGGTGTTATAAAGGAAATGAGGATTTACCTGCTGCTGTAGAACCATGATTTCCAGATATCGCTTGTCTTCCTCATCTTTAAGAAGTTTTGCCAGAAGTTCCTTTATATTGAGTGCCATTTTATTGATTGCTCCTCCGAGTTCCCCCAGTTCATCCTCTCCTTCAATCACCATATCCCGCTCAAACTCTCCTTTTGATATCTTTTTCAATCGGCTGGTAATCTTTTTCAAGGGATTGGTCAAATTGGCTGAAAGAAATACAATCAGGATGGAAGAAAACAAAATGGATATCGCCAGAACTAACAGGGTGACCCCCAATAATATATCATTTTGCCTGTTCAACTCATCGTACAGCAATTCCTGGACAATCGTCCATCCGGTATAATTGGATTTATAAAAAACGATTAATCGTTTTTCCTTGTCCAAGCTCATAATAAAACTGCCGCTTTTCTTCTCCAGGATTTCCTTGTTTCGGGTAAACCCACTTAAATCCTTGCCAACCAGGGTTGTATCCCTGCTGGAAATACACTTCCCTGTTGCATCCATTACATACAAGGATTTTTCAATGCTGCTGTTATAATTTTTAAAAACATCAGAAATTAGTGATTCTTTAAACTCTATTACACTCCACCCTATAGCCGTATTATCTAGAGAAGTCAGAATAGGTCTTGCCACAGGCAGAACGTATTTATCATCTGTCAGTATTGCATTGTTGTCGACGATTCCCTGCCAGGTCTGCCTGTTCCTCTCACTAACTCCTCTTATAAACCAGGGCATCTTCACGAGTTGTTGCTTGTCAATCATGGATGCATCATTTCCATATCTGAATTCAATCCCGTTATCCCCTGAAATGATCAGTGCAGAAATATACCTGGTAACCGGGGAAACAAGCAATTGGTCATTGATGACAGTATCTATGGAGTTGATTTCATTATAATAATCTTCACTTGAGATGATATTTTGCTTCAGTAAAGCCTTTTCAATATGCCGGTTAATGAAAAACCAGTCTGAAAGCTGAATTGCAAGCATTAACTGCTTGTCTATATTATCCATGATATACTGAATGCTGCTGGAAGCATTGGCAACCATGCTTTTTTCAAGGGACTCCTTTAAGTTAATATAGTAATAAACACTAACCATAATCAGAGGAATTATCGTGACCATCGAAAAATAAAGAATCAGTTTGGATTTCATTTTTTTGGGCCTACTGAACTTCATATCGATCCCCCTTGATTGATTTCTGCATTTTTATGCCTTTAGCACCATTTTATCACACCTAATATATAAATTATATTTTATATTTACATAATCAATAGAAAACAAGAAAAATGCCTTGAGTTTTGAGTCCAAGGCATTCCATCACGATCCGCCATTTATTGTTTATAAAGCAACAAAGAAACTACATCGATCCTCCCCAACAAAAAATTCTTTGTTTAGCAGTCAACATTTTTTAATTCATTATTCTCATGAAGTCATATATTTGAACTGAACCTAAATCCTAACATGATCGTTCACAACTTCATTTCAAAAAAACAAGGAAGTTCAATAAATGTTTACAAAGTCAGCCACAGGAAGTACAACTTGAACAATCTCCACATTCCGCCCTCAGAATCTGCGGATAAGATTTTACGGTAAAAATATATTGTTCAATTTCAAACGATTCCTCCTCATTGCTAAATCGAACCTTCCCGTCCGAGAAGCTGATGCACAATGGGATTATTTCCATTTTCCCTACGTGAAAAAGACTTGGCTTCATGTCCGGCCCAAAGGTCTTCTTTTTACCATTCTTATCAGTTACAGTAATGTAGTCTGTACAAGTAATCAGGGATTTCACCCGTCCATCCTCGTAAAAAGCCAGCGAATTTGCATCGCCGTGGATACCGATCGCCCCGGAATTATATGCCATGATTATTCCTATGGGCGTATCAACAGCTGTTGGAATCCTGGGTTCAACAGACTTTAACCTTCCGTCCGGATATAGTCCCACCCCTATTCGGATCTGCATTTCCCCAATAGGAGGCTGAATTCCGATGACGTCCCTTGTCCAAAAAGTAATCCCTTTTAATTCTCCGGTTTCATAGAATCGAATCCCGATGATTTTGCTTCTAAACTTACCGAAAGAAAAACTGAAATCAAATTCCTGCGCCAGTTCATATTCGTTTTCTTCCGTCCAATACCCCGTAATCTTGCCGTTCAGCGGAAACAGCCGCTTGATTTTGCCGCTTTCATAAAATGTGATCAGTTCTGCCGGGAAAACACCCACCGGTGTTTTAATATACGTTTGGTCATGTAAAGAAATGCTTTTTAAGTTCCCGTTTTTATAAAAGGATAGGGATTTGGAAAACTTTCTTCGTACACCATCGTCTGCATACTGGGGAAGCAGGACACCATAAGGGGTCTTGATCTTAACTGCTTCATTGAGAGTGCATTCCTTTAAACTACCGTCGCTATAGAAATCTGCACGGGTAATCCCCTCGAATGTCCCGAAGATTGCAATCATATCTTGCATTCTTATCACCTCTTTTGACAGCTTTGAACTTCATCGCAGGTTTTATGATAAACAGTGACTTCAAACTCATTGAATCCCACACCTGCCGCTTCATAATTCAATCCCAGTTCCTCCAGATGGGTATCGAACCATGGCGGAATATGGCTGCAGATCACCTTTAGTTCATAGAATTCCTTCTCCTTCAGGAACGGCAGCAGCGCTTTTTTTGAGGAAATTTCAGGATGGCCGGATTGGAGCTCCTTAAGATTCATATAGTAAACACCCTCTACCCCTGTTTCCGCAGGCGCAATAGGATCCCCTCCTTCCACAGGATGCTCTTCCCTGTTCTCTGAAATTCCAAACTCTTTGCTATAAACATACTCTAAGATTATTTCAGGCATTGCGTCTATTTCATAGAGAATAAACCCTGATGTATCCAAAATGTTATACGGCATTCCTGTAATCTCACGGGCAACAAGCACCCTGGTATTTCCCAGTTCATTCGCTGTTCTCATGAGGCTTTCTCGTACTCCTTTGATTCCTTTTGTTCTATCCATTTGGAGCGGTACTTCTTTTATCACCCTCCACGCGTCATTCTTTTTACTATAAACCCGAATCACACCAGGATCAAAAAAAGATACTGTTCTGCCATCCTTCCCGATCAAGACTGCAATTTCTTTGATCATATCTCTCACTCCTTCTCATTGGATGTGTTCTAAAAACAAAAGCCCCTCGCCAACACTGTCCAAAAAACAATGTAAAGCGAGAGGCTGCAATGCTCACATTCAATTATATACAATCAAGGTATATAATCTATAAATATATAGTTAACATTATTATAACTCAGGTTCACCACACTCTGTCAAGCAACAAAACAGATAAAAAACCTATGGTATACTGAGTTACTTAATTCCATGGTAGGTTAAATACTATTTCAGTCCACCGTCAACCACCCATCTCTATTACATTATATTCCTGTGAAAACAAATCAATATAGAGAACCTTTTTTCTAAGCAGCTCTCCTCGTCCCACAAGGAGTTTCAATACTTCACTAACTTCGATAGAGGCTACCATTGCAGGAGTAAAGGAGGGATTTCCCAAATCCTGTTCTATTCCCTTCGCTTGCTTCCCTGCATACAATGTATCTAATAGCCTGTCTCCGGGAAAAATGGTAGCAACCTGTCCGTACCAGCCTGCAATAGCACCATGTACCAGCGGAATTCCAAGGTGTTCCGCCAGGTCTTGCAGCTGCAGTCGGGTATCAATGTTATCTACGGCGTCAACAATCACATCATGGCCTTCCAGTAGTTCTCTGCCATTCTCAGGCGTTAGCCTTAGGATCAAAGGTACTACCTGAATCAGTGGATTCACCTGCTGCATCCGGTTTTTCGCAGTTTCCGCCTTACTTTTTCCGATCACATTCACGTCTGACAGCAGCTGCCTGTTCAGATTGGTCTCGTCAAAAACATCCCCATCCACTGCGGTTATTTGCCCTACCCCCAGTCTGCCGAGCAGCTCAATCACATAACCGCCAAGTCCGCCGCAGCCTACAACACATACTTTACAGCCCTTGAGTTTTTCTATCTCAGCTTCCGAGAGCATCTTCATATTCTTACGGTATCTGTTTTCCATAGAATAAATTCCTTTCACAATGAGTAGAACGGAGACCCACTTTAATATAATGACTTTACATTAACAATTATACCCTGTATGCTCTGCAAGTTCTAGCCGCCCCCAACCGGAGGGAAAAGGGAAACTACATCCCCCTCGGACAGCTGTGTTTCAAAGCTTCCATCCCTTCCATTGATCAGGAAAAGGGCAACTTCCTCCCGTCTTATTTTGAGTTCTTCCAGAATATCCAAGGTTGAAAAGCTTTCCCCTCTTTCTACTTCCACTTCTTTTCCTCTTCCATCCCTCAATGTGGCAAACAGCCTTACCTTGATTTTCATGATGCTATACCTCCTATGGGCATATTGTAAACTTTCTGGTCCAAAGACAATCAGCGCAGGAAGGGCTTCCTGCATAGCAGTCCGATGCGGTATCCCGGACCATATCACAGCCTTCTACAAGATCACAGTCCATGCAGGAAGGATACCGGTTGCCGCTGACAATCTGCCGAAAACTGCTGTATTCTCTGCTGTTCCAGATATCCTTCAAACTTTTTTCCATTACATTTCCAAAGCTGTGTCCAATCACAGTCTTTTCTCTTCCGAACACATACTCCTTATAGGTATGGGAAAGCCTATAGCAGGGAACAATATCTCCCGAAACATTGATAAAAGCAGCCTCATCCTCCACGAAGCTGCATCTTCGTTCAGTTTTTAATTCACAATTCGGCAGCAGAACAGTGATTCCCCTCCTCATGGAGTAATTCAATATCTTGTTGAACAAATGCTTTATTTCTGTATTCTCATATCTTTTATAGAGGATTTTATTTGTATTTTCCTTTGTCTGGGGTAGTAAATTGGAAAGTACCAGCATATTGACCTTCAAGCTGTCTGCAAGATCAATCAGGCTGAAGACATCCCCAATATTGTCTTTTGACATGACAAACTGTATTCCGACCGTTGGGGCAGTGCTTCCTGTCAACCGTTTCAGTTCATTGATTTTATTTATATTATCCAGGATAAATTTCAAATTTATCCCCCGAATTTTGGAATAGTTCTCTTCAAGACCATCTATGGAAACCATGATCATATTGACATGCTTTACGATTGATTCCAGTAAAGCTGCATTCAGGGTCACTGCATTGGTTGTCAGCGTCAAGTCATACTGTCCAAACACCTCCAACGCATCGTGAATCAACGGAGCAAAGCTTGGTTCCCCAATTCCGCCTATGACGACCGATTTCAGAGTTTCAAGATCCTCAATATCCTTTTTTATTTTCTCAAAAACCTTCAAATTCATGTCCATCAGTTTTTCATTCCATGAGCGACGATAACAGATGGTACAATCCAAATTACACTTATTGGTAAGTTCAATATAAGCTTTCCTTAACGGCATAAAACCAGCCTTTCAAAACTTATTTGAAAAATCCATAGAAGGAGCTTCAAATCAAAGCTCTTTCTATGGATTATCAATCATCGGAAATCACTTAACGTCGGATTATTTGTATCCTCCATCCATTCCATCTTAAAGACCAAGTTCCTTCAATTTGTCCGTAGTAGGAATACCGTTTGCATCCCAGCCCCTGAGTTCATAGTATATAGGGAGAAGTTCGCTCAATTTGTGTACCCAGCCCTTGGACGGTCCTTCAGGAATCGGTTCGTTCAGCAATCTCTTCGGAAGCGTATCCTGTGCAGAGTCGATTCCGGCTTTCAGATTATAGACTTTTTCCAGGTTCCATATTCTTTCGCCGGATTGCACAAAGTCTTCTCCAGTCATCTTCGTACCGCATACTGCATTCATCAAGCCGGCATAGTCCTCTGCGCCCATCGCAAAAGAAGTAAACAGACAAAGTCCGCTGGCATCAATGGCTGCGGTAAAGTCCTGGAATATCTTTGCCCAGGCCGGTTTTCCTTCCAGTGAGAATCTGTCGAGTTTTTCCGGGAGACCTAATATTTCAGGAGAAATCATATATCCTCGTACATGGCAGCCTCCCCTGTTGGAAGTTGCATACTGAACTCCATGTCCCTGGATTCCTCTTGGGTCGTAAGCCGGCAGTTCCTGCTTCTTAACTGTCATTGACAATTCCGGCGCTCCAAACATTTCACAAAGCCTGTAGGAGCCTTGCGCCAGCTTAGCCCCCAGCCCGTCAGCGGAACCCATTCTCTTTGTCCATTCGACAATAGCATCGGTATTCCCCCACTTAAGCTCCGGACCATCTCCCAGGTCTTCGTTTTTTAAATATCCTTTTTCATATAATTCCATCGCTGCAGCAATGGTTGCCCCTGCAGATATGGTATCTACTCCCATTTCATTACACCAGTAATTTGCTTTGATAACCCCGCCGAGGTCGGACACACCGCAGTCGGAACCGAAAGCCCAGATCGTTTCATACTCAGGTCCGGCACCTTTGATATCGTCTACTTCACAGTATCTGCCGCAAGCAATAGGGCATCTAAAGCAAGGGTCCTTCTTCTTCAGGTATTTTTCCGCCAGCGTTTCTCCGCTGATCTCTTCGGCTTTATCAAAAGTAGCCTGCTGGAAATTATTTGTGGGGAAAACACCATTTTCATTGATGATATTTACAAGTACGGCTGTTCCATAAGTAGGAAGCCCCTGGCCGGTAACACCGTTTTCCTTGATTTTTTTCATACATACAGAGAAAACTTCCTTCAGTTTGTCTGCATCTGCCACTTCCACCTTGCCGCTGCCTTTCACTACGATAGCCTTCAAGTTTTTAGAGCCCATGACTGCGCCAACACCGGAACGTCCGGCTGCTCTTCCTCGATCATTCATTACGGCAGCAATCCTTGAAAGGTTTTCACCGGCAGGACCGATGGTAGCAACTTTGACTTTTTCCCCATGCTCATTCTCCAGCACTGTGGTTGTCTCTGATACAACCTTCCCCCAAAGATGGGAAGCATCTCTGATTTCAACTTTATCATCAACGATATTGATATAAACCGGTGCAGCTGCTTTTCCTTCAATAATGATGCCGTCATACCCTGCAAATTTCAATTCGGGGCCCCAATAACCGCCGGAATTTGAACAAGCAACCGTGCCTGTCAGCGGTGATTTTGTGATGACCATATACCTTCCGCCGGTGGGTGTGTTTGTTCCCGTCAAGGGACCTGTCATAAAAATAAGCTTATTGTCAGGACTTAAAGCATCAACTCCCGGATCTACTTCATCCATCAGCATTTTTGTGCCCAAACCTCTGCCGCCGATAAATTTCTGAGCCAATTTCAGATCCAAGTCCTCAGTTTTTACAGTTTTACTGCTCAAATCCACTCTTAGAATCTTGCCAATATAACCGCTCATTTTAAATCCCCCTCTGAATGATTTTTCTTTCATCAAAATATTAAGCAAGATTCGTGCCAGTTTTAAAATTCACTAAGAAAATTTTAAAGTACGTAAAAAACCCCTTCTGAACGAAGGGGTTTTCGCATAAATTTCTTATCCTTCAATGCGTGTTCCATTTTGGAGCACGTCCACCCATTTTTTAGTGTTACATATTGGAACACTGTTCCGTTTCGGAGCAATCGATGCCATAACCCTCCATTTTTCTATATAATGTATTCCTTCCAACCCCCAAGGCTTTCGCACTTAAGGTAATATTCCCGTTATACAGCTTCAGAACCTTCGATATGTGTTGTTTCTCCATAGACTCAAGTTTTAGATCCTCATCCTTCGAAAAACCCGCTTTCTCAAGAACGTCCGTACCTTGACGGAGTTTTTCCGCTGCATCTGCATCCGGCCTTCCAAAATCATAAGGGATGGTTTCCGTATTGACGATCAACTCGATGAGGTTCTCCAGTTCTCTCACATTTCCAGGCCAATCATATTCATAAAGGAACTTCACATAGTCCTCAGGCAGCTTAACACTTCTCTTGTTTAACTTCTTGGATACCCGATCCATATAGTATTTGAGCAAAAGAAGAATATCCTCTCTTCTTTCTCTGAGCGGAGGCAGTCGGATGGGTAAAACATTCAGCCGATAGAACAAATCCTTCCTGAAGTTCCCCTTCCTTACCTCTTCATCCAAATCCTTATTGGTGGCTGCAATGATTCTGACGTCCACAACAATTTCCTTAACTCCGCCAATTCTGCTGACCGTACCCTCTTCAATGACCCTTAGAAGCCTTGTTTGCATATCCAGAGGCATCTCACCGATTTCATCCAGGAAAATAGTTCCTCCGTCTGCAATTTCAAACTTCCCGGGATGTCCGCCGGTTTTAGCCCCGGTAAAGGCACCTTCCTCATATCCGAAAAGCTCGGATTCGATAAGATTCCTTGGAATAGCCCCGCAATTCAAGGCAACAAAGGCTTCCTCCCGCCTGCCGCTGTAGTTGTGAATCGCCTGGGCAAAGAGTTCCTTTCCTGTCCCGCTTTCCCCCATGATCAGGATATTAGATCTACTGTCGGCAACCTTTTTGGCATACTCGATCACCCGCAGGAATCTCTCATCCTTCCCCAGGATCTTATCAAAGGTGTATATCGCCTGCCGGCCCATTATTTTATTGGCAAGCTTACGAATCTTTTTCAATTCCTTGAAAACAAAGATAATATTTCTCAAGTGATGCTCACTGTCAATGATGGGGTAGGTACATAAATTGAATTGAAGTTTATTCTTTTTGGAGTTTACAAACACGTCCTCATCCATGAAGCTCTGATTATTTAATGCTGCTGACTTTACACGTTCCCAGCCTTCAAACAAATCCCATATTTTCATGGACTCCATTTCTTCCCGTTTATACCCGAACATCACAGCGGCATGGCGGCTCACTGTTTTTATGTTCCCCTGGGTATCCGTTGTCATTATTCCGGCGGTAATGGAATCAATGATGGTCTCGTTGTAAAGCTTCGCTATGGACAATTCCTTTGTATATTCCTTGGTTTGCAGCATTTTTTCTATGGCATTGGCAGCCGCAACTACCATTCCGAGCGTATGGGAATGTACATTTTCACTATAACCTGTCAGATCCAGGGATCCGATAATCTTCCCCTCTGAATTCCGGATGGGAGATGCTGAGCAAGTCCATCGATGATAGATCTCCACATAATGTTCCCTTCCGGATATCTGCACCGGTTTTTCCTCCGCCAAAGAGGTCCCCATGGCATTGGTGCCGATACTCTTTTCATCCATAAAGGCACCCGGAATCATTTGGATGGAAAAGGCTTCCGACAAAATCTCTTCATCTCCGATGACAGTCAAAATGCAGCCCTCTTCATCGGTCAATATGGAAAAGAAGTTGGAGCCTTTTACAAAATTATACAACTGGTTCATAAAGGGCTCTGCCGTAACAATCAACTCTTTTTTGGAATCCAGCCGTGCAAAGAGTTCCTGTCCCTGAATGACTTTCGAACTATACATCCTGTCCGGATCAACCTTGTACTCTCTGCACCGTTCATGGGACCTCTCTACATAATCCTTTTTTGATGCCGCTTGAGCGCTGACCATCTCTTCACCTCACTACGATCTCATCTCCTGCCCGGATCATTCCACCCTTGATCACCCTTGCAAAAATACCCTCCTTGGGCATTACACAATCCCCAACCTGGTGGAAAATAGCACATTTCCGGTGACACTCCTTGCCGATCTGCGTAACTTCAAAGAGAACATCCCCCACTTCCAGTTTGGTCCCTATGGGCAGTGAATACAGTTCTATGCCTTCCGTGGTAATGTTTTCTGCGAACTTTCCTGTACACAGCCCTTTAACCCCCAGCGCTGTAACCTTGTCTATACTCTCCTGCCCCAGGAAGCTAACCTGCCTATGCCAGTTTCCTCCATGGGCATCCCCCTTCAACCCAAAATCCACAATAAATTCGCCCTCTTGGATCGGGGTCTTCGGTACCCCTTTTTTTTCACTAATATTGATCGCTGTAACCTTCGCCATAATAACACCCTCCCCTTTAGAATAAATCACCATTTTTAAATCACTGTTATATGTCGGCTTTTCTCAAGTATTCTCCTGATTTACCTCCGGTCTTTTTAACCAGCGTTATGTCGCCAATGATCATTTCCTTATCTACAGCCTTGCACATATCATATATGGTCAATCCTGCTACAGACACTGCAGTGAGCGCTTCCATCTCCACCCCGGTTTTCCATGAACACTTTGCTGTTGCATGGATCTCTACGCAAGCTTTCTCCGGATTCGGTGACAGCTCGATCTTTATCCCATCCAACGGTATCTGATGGCACATAGGAATCAGCTCCCAGGTTCTTTTTGCTGCCATGATCCCGGCAATCCTGGCAGTTGCAAGAACATCCCCCTTTGGCATGTTCCCTCCCATAATCATTTCCAGGGTTTCAGGCTTCATCAGCACTTTGCCGACTGCTACTGCCTCTCTTACAGTAAAATCTTTTTCAGAAACATCCACCATCCGGGCATTGCCCTTCTCATCCAAATGTGTCAATCCCATATTTCACAACCCTTCCTTTTTAAGACTAACCGCCAATCCTACTCATATTCCTGACCGAAGAGAAACTGCTCCCGAAATTATGACTGGCTGGTTTCTCGAATATCGCCTGCCTGATAAAAGCATCCAATTCATCCGAATCGCTTTTCAATATGTCCATCAGGTCTACTTCCCCATTATTCCCCAGGCATGGCTTGAGTTTTCCGTCGCAAGTCAGCCTGATCCGGTTGCAGCAGCTGCAGAACTGGTGGCTTACAGGACTGATAAAGCCAATCCTTCCTTTAAACCCCTCTGCCTTATAATATCTTGCCGGCTGCCCTTGGAAGCTCTCATTGACAAAAACCAACTGAGGCCTGGCGCTAATGATATCGGAGTTGTAAACAATCTTATCTGAGTTTTCTTCCCCATATTTTCCAATAGGCATAAGCTCGATAAACCGGACATCCAGAGGACTCTCCTTTGCCAATTGGATGAATGCGTCAATTTCATCCTCATTGACCCCCTTCATCAATACCGTATTGATTTTTATCGGTTGCAGCCCCAGGGATAACGACTTCTCAATCCCCTTTAAAGTAGATTGAAGTCTTCCGCCGCCTGTAATATATCGGAACCTATCCTCTTTAAGGGAATCCAGGCTGATATTCAGCCTTTTCAGGCCTGCCGCTTTCAGCTGCACCGCCATTTTGTCAAGACGGATTCCGTTGGTTGTCATGGAAATATCCTGAATACCCTCGATATGGGAAATCCTTTCAATGATTTCACATACATCTGTACGCACCAAGGGTTCGCCGCCTGTAATCCGGACCTTCCGGATTCCTACCTTTGCCATGGACCGGACCACCCGTTCAAAATCGGCCGGAGACAGTGTATTCGAGCATGAATCCGCACAGTGATCCCCTCCTGGTGCACAATAGATACATTTCAAATTGCAGTTATGGGTAATGGAAATTCTTAAATATTCTATTTCCCTTCCAAAGCGGTCTCTCATAAGTATACCTCACATCCATGTAATCATATGACTTTGATGGTAGCACCCTCTAACCCGGCCATTCTCCCGGTGACTCCAACTTGTATCCGCCGAGGCGTTCCAGCTCAATCCTGAATTCCTCCGACCTGAGCAATATGATAAAGCGCTTTACAATTTCCAGTTCTGCAAACCGTTCCGGTAAAATAAAGTCATACGCCTCTTCACATACCGGTATAAAACCCAATCCGTAAGCTTTAGCCGCAGAATAGATTCCCATCCCTGCATCGGCACTCCCTGAAGCTACCAGGGCTGCCACCGACATATGGGTGAACTCCTCACGCTCATAGCCATATAGGTCCGACGCAGATATTCCCTGTTTTTTCAGTAAGTAGTCCAACAGTATTCTTGTTCCTGAGCCCTTCTGCCTGTTGACATAACTCAATCCATTCTTTGCAATATCGCCAAGCTCCTTGATCCCTTTCGGGTTCCCCGCCGCAGTCATCAGTCCCTGAATTCTCTTGACACCTTTGAGCAAGAGGACTTTGTCATTTCCAAGATACCGCTTCACATAGCTGGCATTATACTGGCCCGTCTCTTCATCCAAAAGATGGATCCCTGCCAAATGCGTTTCCCCGCGCTTGACCGCCATGATTCCGCCCATACTGCCTACGTGCGCGGAAGAAAGGAATTCCTCCGGATATTTTCTTCTCATCAAATCACTGATAACATCAATTAAAGGGTCATGACTTCCGATCACCATCAGGGTGTTTTCTATTTCACTTTCAGGTTTCAAAAGCTCGATCTCCAACTCCTGTCCCGCTTCATACCCCTCTGAATTCATTGGAATTTCCAGCAGTCCGTCCGCTTTTACAAAAGAAGTCACCACTCCTGCTCCGCGGTTCAACGGGGTAGCGATGAATCTTCCATCCACTTGTCCCAGCTTCATTCTGACAAATTCCTTATATTTTAAAGAGGAAATGATTTTTCTGGAAAGTACGGCCTTTGTTTTCTTCCTCTCGGGCAGTTTTCCATAATTCAGGCTTTCAAGCACCTTCTTGAAAATCTTTTCCATGACAACAATCCCCGAAACGGGATATCCCGGCACACCTATTACGGGACGATTGTTTACAACCCCAAGGATGGTTGGTTTTCCCGGTCGGATCGCGATCCCGTGGGTGATGCCCTTTCCGGCTTCCCCGATCGCTTTGGCGGAATAATCCTCTCTCCCCGCCGAAGACCCTGCATTTAAAATCACCAGATCACATTCCTCCGCTGCCTTGATCACAGCCTCTTTGATCAGGGGAAACCTGTCAGGTACAATCTCATACACCTTGGCAGCTGCTCCCCAATCCTTCAGCATGGCTGAGAAAATGGAAGTGTTGAACTCAATGATTTCACCTTCCCTGGGGCAGTCTGTCGGACTGACGATCTCATCCCCTGTAGGTATCAAACCCACAAGCGGCCTTTTCCACACCTTGATTTTCAGTACTCCGCCTGCCAGCATCGCCCCAATGGCCGCAGCCTCTATTTTTGTATTGGAGGGCAGAATCATTTCAGAAGCACAAATGTCTTCACCGATCTGCCGCACATGCTGCCAGGGTGCTGCCGCACTGATAAGCTTGACCCTTCCGCGCTCCAGGGAGATCACATCTTCTATCATTACAACGGCATCAAACCGTTCTGGTAAAGGATCGCCTGTATCCACCCTTTCAAAATCCACACCCTCTTCAAGAATCACCGGCGTGGTTTCAGTTGCACCATAGGTTTTTTTCGCCAGGAGTGCGATACCGTCCATGGCACTCGCATTATAGTGCGGTGAGGAAATATTGGCAAATACAGCTTCTGAAGTAATACGTCCAAAGCTGTCCTGTACCTTTATCTCTTCCGCCTCTATTCCTATTCCCATGGACTGAAGCATATCCGCATAAACCCTCAAAGCCTCTTCAAGCTCAACATTCTCCAAATAACTATATCCCATGGCTACCTCCACAGCACAACTTGAACTTTTTCACCTTGATTCACACCTTCGCTGCCCCTGCTGATGTGTATATATCCGTTTGCCTCCGTAAGCATTGAAATCAGCCCGGACTTCCCAAAAACGGGATGTGCCGAAAGTTTTCCCGCACTTTCCTCCAGTTTCACCGGCAGGAACTCCTCCCTACCATTATTGGATGGGTAATTGCAGGACATCTCTGCAATCATTACGGGGGAATTCTCCTTTGACTGTCCGCACATCACCCTCAACAAGTGACACACAAACACCCGAAATATGCTATAGGCAGAGGCAGGATGTCCCGGAAGACCTACCACGGCTTTATTTTCAACTTTCCCTAAAATTGTAGGTTTACCTGGTTTCACCGCAATTCCATGGACTAAAATTCCGGGTAAACCAAGAGAAGTGATCACCTTATAGGTCTCATCCCTGTTCCCGACTGAACTCCCACCGGATATCAGTACAACATCCGAAACTTTCAACGCTTCTTCAACGGTTTTCCGTATACTTTCAAAATCATCCTTTACAACCCCAAAGAATTTGGGCCGTGCTCCGCAGTTGATCAATCCTGCATAGAGCGCGTAGGAATTGATATCTCGGACCTGGGAACCCGAAGGTTGTGCATCAATACTCACGATTTCATCCCCGGTAGAAACAATCCCCACACAAAGCCTTCTTTGGACCCGGATTCGCGGATACCCCATGGCAGCCATCATCCCTACCTCCTGGGGCCTTACATAAGTACCTGACGGGATCACAACCTTTCCGGTTCTGATGTCATCTCCTTTAAATACAACATGATTCCCCGGAGCAGAGGCTTTATTAATATAGATAAATCCGTCATTAAAGTCTTCCGTGTATTCGATCATCACCATCGCATCCGCATTCCCAGGAAGCTCACCCCCCGTTGGGACATAAGCCGCTTGTCCTGGTTTGAGCGAAAATTGCGGTTTTTCCCCCATCTTCACCTCTCCGGCTAAAAACAGCTGTGCCGGAAGAGCTTCTGAGGCTCCGAAGGTATCCCTGGAAATAACAGCGTAACCATCTACCGAAGAACGATTGAAGCCGGGAATATCCTCATTGGCAATCAAGTCCTCTGTTGTTATTCTTCCTACAGCATCCTCAATACCGATTTCCTCACTTTCCAATGTATATCCGGAAAAATGCTGATTGATGATCTCGATGACTTCATTCACACTCTTTACATCCAACATGGCTCGTTATATCCTCCAACTCTTAAGAAAATCCCTGGTCTCCTGATTTTGCGGAGAATTGAAAACCATTGAAGGTTTGCCCTTCTCCACAACCCTGCCGCCGCTCATGATAATCACTTCATCGGCGATCCGTGCTGCCTGCGAAGGATTATGGGTCGTAAACACGATGGTCGAACCGTTCTTCTCATTGACACAACAAATATATTTTTCCACTAGATCCACACCAGCGATATCCGTTGCTGATGCAGGTTCATCCAGCAGCACAAGTTCCTTGCCAAGCGCCAGGGTTCTGGCTAATGCCACCCTTTGAGCTTCTCCGCCCGAAAGGCAGCGTGCCTTTTTACGGGAAAAGCTGTTCATGCCTACTTGTTCCAAGGCCTCCATGGCCAACTTTTCGGCTTCCGTACCGCATATTTTTCTCTCTTTCAAACCTAATACCGTATTTTCCAGAACTGTCAGGTCAAACATATATACCTTTTGCGGCATATAAGCAATCTGCTTCTCCTGCAGCATTTCCATATCCAGATAATGAACAAGGCCTTCGGAGGCTTTTTCAATTCCTGACAGAATTTTCAGCAGCGTAGTTTTCCCGGACCCGTTAGGTCCCAATACAGCATAGATCTTTCCTTTTTCCAGCCCAAGGCTGCTGATATCAAGAACTACTTTATCGTGATAAATCTTTTTTATGCCCTTCAGTTCAACCCTCATAAATCCTCCTGTATATGCTGCAGCAGCCAGTTCACCAGGAAAGACAGCGCTAGGAGAATGATTCCAAGGGCAAGGGCTCTGTCATAGTTCCCTTTGCCCGTTTCCAAGACAATGGCAGTGGTCATGACTCTGGTATTATATTGTATGTTGCCGCCCACCAGCATAACTGCGCCCACCTCAGCGATTGCCCTTCCATATCCCGCCATAACAGCAGACATGACAGGATATCTGCATTCATGGAACAGCATGAAAAGGGTTCGAATATTTCCCAGACCAAGCCCTGCACAGGTTTCCCGGATTGCTTTGACCTTTAGCTTCACAGCGCCTATCGTAATCCCAGTGATGATGGGTAAAATGATCAAAACCTGGGCAATTACCATCGCTGCTGGAGTGAATAGAAGCGCAAAATCTCCTAACGGCCCTTTTCTGGAGAGCAGCAGATAAACAATCAATCCGGCAACAACCGGGGGGAGTCCCATCAAGGTATTGATCAGCCGGATCAACAATCTTTTCGCCCTAAACTCGCTGCTTCCGATGATAATTCCCGTGGGTACGGCTAAAGCGGCTGCAACTATTGTACTAAGCACAGTCACAACAATCGTCAGCAGGATGATTCCATATATTTCTTTATCCAGTGAAATAATTAGCTCAAATGCTTCAATAAAGCTGTTCAGTATCTCTCTCACTTCCTTAGGCATCCTTATCTATTTTTTATAATTTGAGATAAACAAGCTCTCCCCATACTTATCCTTACCGAAATCATTGATCATTTTCAATACCTTCTCCGAAGTGATCCACTGGATGAATTTATCCGCATCCTTATTATTCACATCCGGATGTTTTTCAGGGTTTACTGCAATCACTGTATACTGATTCAGTAAATCCTTTGATTCACTGATAACAATCTGAAGTTCCAGTTTATCCTTCATGGACAGATAAGTGGCTTTATCTGTAAGAGTATAGGCCTTTTTTTCACTAGCCATGGACAACACGTCCCCCATCCCTTTACCCGCGGAAATATACCAGCCTCCCGCAGGTTTTAAGCCATTAGACTTCCAAACAGCCAATTCCTTTTTATTGGTTCCGGAATCATCTCCTCTTGAGATGAATGGGGCTTTGCTATCAGCAATTTTCGCGAAGGCTTGTGCTGCCGTTAGTTTTTCTTTCTTTATTCCTGCAGGATCCTCCCTGGGGCCAACAATAATAAAGTAGTTGTAGGCCAGCTCTATTCTTTTCAAGCCATACCCATCAGACACAAACTTTTCTTCGGAGGCCCTATCATGGATAAGAAGCACATCCGCATTGCCGTCCTGTCCGGTTTTGACCGCCTGTCCCGTCCCATGGGAAACAACCTTCAGATTGATTCCGCTGTCCTTTTCAAAAACAGGCTTTAAATATTCCATCAGACCCGAATCATTCACACTGGTAGTTGTTGCCAGCGTCAGACTCTGATTTGCAGGTCCTGCGCCGCAGGCTGAAAGTATGAAAATAAGTAAAAGTAGTGAAGCAGTGAATATTTTTTTAATGAAAGCAAACATACCTTTTTGGACATGGTTTGTAGAATTTCTTGACATGCGTTACCCCCTTTTCACAATGGAAGGAAAATCAGTTTCCCAACTTTCCCTATCGGTATGGAGTCCATCGTCAAGCGGACATTAGGTCTTCCATACTCGGAGATTGGTTATTTGATTAGTTCTATGTTATCTGAGATTTTTCATGAAGTCAATGATGAAACAGGTTTGATAATGATATTGTGATTTATTTCCACATCACTAAAATGTTTCTAAAGCATTTTCAGTGTGTTACTATATATTTGGTGATCCGATATTCAGCAAACACAAGGAGGCATGCTTATGATAAAGGTAGGTATACTGACTGCCAGCGATAAAGGCCATGCAGGTGAGCGCTCCGATGAGAGTGGAAAAGTCATTGCAGAGCTGGTCAGAGAAATCTCAGCTGAGGTTATGGAGTATGTGATCGTACCGGATGAGCGCCCTGTGATATCCTCTAGCCTGAAACGCATGTGTGATGAACTGGGAATAGATCTTGTTCTTACGACTGGAGGTACGGGCTTTTCACCAAGAGACATTACGCCCGAAGCTACATTGGATGTGATAGAGCGGCAAGTCCCCGGGATTCCGGAAGCAATGCGGGCAAAAAGCATGGAAATCACTTCCCGGGCGATGCTTTCCAGAGCAGTTGCCGGCATTCGGAACAGAACCCTCATTGTGAACCTTCCAGGGAGTCCTAAAGGAGTGCGGGAGTGCTTACGTGTTATCCTCCCGGTGCTACCCCATGCCATAGAAATACTCAAGGGGCAGACAGGTGAATGCGCGCGCCCGGAATAAGCTTCCTTTCTCATGACGGCAATGGTCAAACCACTGCAATGACCGGTTGCAGAAAGCAGAATTTACTTTTTGGGCATAGGTTCTGCTTTCTTTTCGTAAAATTATAGGTAGTTTTTTTGCTTTTTGATGACATTATTACAAAATTTATTTACTTTATTAAAAAAAGAAGTTAAAATATTGTTAATAATATAACAATCTCTTTTGTGACCAATTAAAGAAATCTATAATAATTTATGGGGTGATCAAAATGCCGAAAGTCTTGAGAGCTGATGGAATGAATAAATGTATTGGCTGCTTTACGTGCATGCTTACCTGTTCAGGCGTCAACCGTCAAAACCATTCTCTTTCCAAAAGCGCCATAAGAGTCAAAACCAGCGGAGGCTTGCAGGGAAAATTCATTAGTGTTGTTTGTCTGGCCTGCAGAGATGAAAGGGCCTGTGCTGAAGCCTGTCCTTCCGGTGCGCTGGAAAAACGACCCGGAGGCGGTGTAATGCTTAAGCCGGAGAAGTGCATCGGCTGCAGAAAATGTGAAAGTGCCTGTATTGTCAGCGCCGTTTCCTATGATGAAAATGAAAACAAGCCAATTATTTGCAAGCATTGTGGGGTTTGTACCCGTTTCTGCCCCCATGATTGTTTGAGAATGGAGGATGTAACCAATGATCTATGAGGGTTATATTAAAGTTTTATATATCGATATGACGACCGGCAAAATCAAAATCGAAAACAGGAAGGACCTGTGTGAGTATCTTGGAGGCGTCGGTGTAGCTACCAAGCTTCTGGAAGAAACGATCCGTCCGGATCTTGATCCGCTGGATGAAAATCAACCCATCGTTTTCGCCATCGGAGCAGCTTCCTCCATTTTCCCCGTCATCACCAAAACCGTTGCAATGTTCCGCTCACCACTTACGGGAGAGCTGGGTGAAAGCTATGCCGGTGGTAGAATGGCCCTGACCATGTTTCTTGCCGGTTATGATGCAATGGTCATTCAGGGGAAGGCAAAAAAACCTTCTTATCTGGCCATTACTCGTAACAATGTCGGCTTTAAGGATGCCAGAGCATTTTGGGGAATGTCTTCCGATGAAGTAGGAAGAGTCATCCGTGATCGTGAACCCGGAGGCGGCAAAAGAAGCATTATCCGTATCGGGCCTGCCGGTGAAAACATGGTCCATTATGCCAGCGTGTGTGTCGATACTTACAGACACTTCGGGCGTCTGGGACTTGGAGCTGTTTTCGGCAGCAAAAATCTAAAGGCGATATCAATCGTCGGAGACAGAAACCTCCCCATCAAAAACTTTAAAGAATACTTCAAAGTGTACCAGGACATTTATAAAAAGGTTACCGATACCGAAATCATGGCCAAATACCATGATGCGGGAACGCCTATCAATATTGAGCCCCTAAATGCAGCTGGCGGCCTTCCTACAAAAAATCTGAAGCAGAATGTGTTTGAGCATGGAGACAAAATCTCAGGCGAAACCTTTGCCAATCAGAATCTGGTGAGGAAAATGGCATGTACCGGTTGTCCCGTAGGCTGCATTCATATTGGCCAGTTCCGCCGAGAGTTTGACAAGGGCCACGAGTATGAAGCCGTCAGCGTCGGTTATGATTATGAATTAATCTTTGCATTAGGCAGCTTCCTTGGAATCAAGACCTCCGATGAGGTTCTTCAACTGATTGAACCTGTAGAGCATCTTGGAATGGATGCCATGTCTACAGGAGTTGTTCTGGGATGGGCAACCGAGGCTTTCGCAAAAAAACTGATTACCGAAGAACAAACACTGGTTCCTTTGAGTTTTGGAAACACAGCGAATTATATAAAAGCCATTGAATATATCGCCGCTAAGAAAAATGAATTCTACACAGCCCTTTCCGAAGGTGTCGAAAAGGCTTCGGATATTTACGGGGGCAAGGACTTCGCCATGGCTTTCTCAAAGAATGAAATGGCAGGCTACCACACGGGCTATGGCATGATTCTCGGTTCTACCGTAGGGGCAAGGCACTCTCATTTGTGCAATGGGGGCTACTCTGTTGATCAGTCCATGAAGGAATTCAATAAAGAAAAGCTTGTAGATGCCATTTTTGCTGAAGAAAAGGAAAGATGCATGCTGAATTCCCTGGTAATCTGCCTTTTTGCGAGAAAGGTGTATGACCGTACAACCATCCTTGCTGCACTCAATTCCATTGGAAATAATCTTACAGACGAAGATTTGACCGCAATCGGTGAGAGAATCTATAAGGCAAAGTTAAGGATTAAGAAAGCCCTTGGTTATGATCAGATGAGCGTCAGGCTTCCGAAAAGACTTTTTGAGACACCCAGCTATAATGGTCAGCTCAATGAAGATACTGCTTATGAATTGATTGCCATGTACAATCAGAAAATTGAAGAATTCATGGCAAAATAACCCCTATATCATTGGGAGGTCGTTCATAAGATATCCAATAGACATGGAGGGCGGAAATGAGGATTCAAATATCTGTAACCAGCTGGTTTAAACGATTTACCGATGGAATTGCCGAAATGGAAATTGAAGTCAGTGATGGAGCTGCCGCCGTCGAAGCTGTTTTAAAAACAGGCATTCCATTAAAAGAAATAGGCTTTGTGACAGTGAATGATATGAAGGTCGATATGGACCATCTCCTGCACGAGGGTGACCGGCTCAGGGCTTATCCGACCATCATAGGAGGATGAAAACTATTTGCACACAATCAACAAAAGTTGATTTGCAAAGTACTATTATGGGAAGGTTGTCAAAACCTTCCCTTTTATTTTTGAACAAATTCAGTACACCCTGTTAAGACGCAAAGTGAATGGTATCACCAAAGTGCATTTTAGATTTGTTTGCTTTTGATTGCAGTATAAGTTTTATTTATGAATTACATCTCTTCATTTTTATCAAGTCCTTGTTAGCAGTCCGATTTACCAGCCAGATCCCGGCACTCACCAGAACCAAAGCAGCCGCATTTTTATATTCCAAGATGCTTTCGTTCAGGAAAATCGCGGATAAAAATGCACCAAACACAGGGATCAAAAAGTTAAATACGGTGACTTCCCCTACTTTGTTATACTTTAACAGTACCGTCCAGAGAGAAAAAGCGATGGAAGACAAAACAGCCAGATATAAAAGCAAGGCAGTGGATTTTAGAGTAAACCCGCTGATAGCGCCGTGATTTACCGCCCCGATCAGGATAAGGAAAAGTCCTCCGATTAACAGCTGATATCCCGTGACTACCATGGAATCCAAGGTTTGGGTAATTTTTTTACCGTATATCGAGGCCACAGATAAGATAAAGGCAGAGAAAATCACTGCCCCTTCTCCTTTGAATGAAAAACTAAAGTTCAACAGATCCTTACTGAAGTTAACGATCATCACTCCTGCAAATCCAATCAGGCACCCCGCAATTTTATTGGTATTCAGCTTATCATTCCTGTATAAAAAGTGAGCGATGATTACGCTGAAAAATGTACCTGTTGCATTCATGATGGAACCTTTTACTCCCGTTGTGTAGGACAAACCGATATAAAAGAAGATATACTGCAGCGTTGTCTGAGTTAATCCCAACAGGGTGATCTCCAGGATATTCCTTTTATTTAAACTGAAAGCCTTTCTTTTGGATGCAATAGCCAGTGCAAGGACAATCGCTCCCGCTAATGCAAACCGATACCCTGCAAATACCATTTTGGATGGGATGTCATCCGGAGCAATATGGAACAACAGATATCCGTTTTTCACCCCGGGATACGCGCTGCCCCAGAGAAGACAGCAAAAGACCGCTGAGATAAAAAGCATTTTTCGGTTTGTAAAAATTTTAGCACTATCCACCTGACCGGATCTCCTTTTATCAACGATTGCACAAAGAAGCAGCATCGCTTATTCACCACTCGTTTCAATGGATGACAGCGCTGCTGCTCTGCTTAGCGGATATGAATAATAATATAATTCTAACACTTTCAAAAGGCTTTTTTCAATGAGGACTTCTACAATTTCTCAGCTTCCTTTTCAGGAACCGGCTTGCTGATGAGATACCCTTGAATATAATTACAGTTGCATTCCGTCAGATAGGCCAGCTGATCCTCCGTCTCCACACCTTCCGCAACAACTTCCAAGCCGATCTCCTGCGCCAGGGAAATAATCGTTTTTACGATTCTCCGTTCCAAACCGTCATGGATGATGTCATTGATGAAAGACTTATCAATTTTCACAACATCAATGGGAAGATTCTTTAAATACGTCAATGAAGAATATCCGGTTCCGAAATCATCGAGGTGAATTCGGATACCTCGTTCCCTCAGTTTTGCAAGCTTTTCCGTTACTTCTCCAAAAGACTCAATCAGGCTGGACTCCGTGATTTCAAGCGCAACGCTTCCTTCTTTCAGGCCGTATTTCTCAAACGGACCGAGTACGTCCTGTACAAAACTGCTTTGAATCAGCTGAAGGGATGAAATATTGCAGGAAATACAGATATCCTTATCCCGGACGTTACTTGCGAAAGCAAAGCTTTCCTCGATGACCCATTTGCCGATTTCATTGATCAATCCCATTTCTTCCGCGATAGGGATAAACCGATTAGGCGGAACAAAACCGTAAACCGGGCTGTTCCAGCGAATCAATGCCTCAAAGCCAATGATCTTCCTGGTAGCTGAATCCACCTGCGGTTGATAGTATAGAACAAATTCCCTACTGCTAAAAGCATTTTTCAAATGCTTCTCCAATTCGATCCTTTCCGTCAAGTCAACTCCCATCTTATCTTCAAACAGCACATACTTGTTTTTCCCCTGGGTCTTGCCTTTGTACATCGCCAAATCTGCATTCTTCAGTATTTCCTCAACAGTAGATCCATCGTTCGGATACCTGGCGATCCCAATACTGCAGGTCACATTAAAGCTGTTGCCGTCCACCAAAACAGGGGTTGTGAACAAGGTCAGTATATTTTCCGCCAGTTCTCTGATTTGGTCATCATTTTTATAGACATCCTGGATTACAATAAACTCATCTCCGCCGATTCTTCCAAAAGTGATATGGTCCCTGGCCAGTGTTTTCATCTTATTGGCCAGTTCAACCAGTACCCGGTCTCCATAAAAGTGCCCGAAGGTATCATTGATCATCTTGAAATTATCTACGTCGATAAAGAATATCGAACCGTGGCAGCCATCCAGTGAACATTTGCTCAGCCTGTCCTTCAATTCGTTAACGATGGAAACCCTGTTTGGAAGACCTGTCAGGTAGTCAAAATAAGCCAGCTGCCTGATCTTTTCTTCGTTCAGCTTTCTATCATTGATGTCCGTAAGGGAGCCGGCATTTCGGATTACCTTGCCTTCCCTGTCCAAAATGGCTTTGCCTCTGGAAAGGAACCATTTATAGCTGCCGTCCTTAACTTTCATCCTAAACTCTGTCCAATAGAGATCGGTCCCATCCTCAATATGCTTTTGGAAGTCAAGATCAAATCTTTCCCGATCCTCAGGGTGTATAAATTCATAGATATCTTCAATATTCACCCCCAGTTCGTCTTTTGCATACCCCAGCAATTCTTTTAACCGGTTGGAGAAATAGGTAATCTCGCTCTTGGCACTCCAATCCCAGATGACATCGTTTGAAGCTTCCAATACCAGTGAATAACGGTCTGCAAGTTCTTTATATTCACTCTGTGATGCCTGAAGCTCGTCATACTGTCTCCGAAGCTCTTCTTCGGTCGCAGTCAGTTCCTCGTGGATTGCAGACAGCTCATCATGCTTTGCTTGCAGCTCATATTGAGTGGCCTGCAGTTCCCGGAACTGGTTTTGAAGTTTTTCCAAAAACTGATGCCGCTCAGTGATATCCCGCATCGTAGACTGGATATAAGTTCCGTCTTTTAGCTCCAACCTATTGAGATTAACTTCCGCATAGAAAGGCATACCGTCCATGCGAAAATGCTGCCATTCAAATTTTTGAGGCTGTCCGGACAATACCAACTGAGCCATTTGAAAAGCCTTATCCGGGGATAATTGTCCATCCGGCTGTTTTTCCGGTGAAAATTCGAAAGGAGCTTTTCCCTTTAATTCACTTTTACTGCATCCGAATAATTCTTCCGTCTTGTTATTGCACTCGATGAATCTGCACTGATCATCAATAATAGCTACTGCATCGTTGGCTGTCTCATAAAGTGTCTTATATCTTTTTTCACTGTCCTTGAGCAGCTCTTCAGCTGCCTTTCTATCACTGATATCACGAACAGCTGCTACTACAACTTTTTTACCCGACCAAAGGCTCTTTCTGAGCGCAACCTCAACATAAAAAACTTTTCCATCTCCAGGACGCCTGCACTCCCATTCAAAAACCAGGGATTGGTCCTGTCCCATATTTTCAATCTCTTTCAATTTCTCCGCTGCCAGTAATCTATCAACGGAAAGATCGGCGATACTGCATTCAAGAATTTTGCCTTCCGGTAATTGATAAAGGTGATCTGCGCGTTGATTTACCTCTAATATCTTCCCATATTCATCGTGAATGATGATGGCATCATGAATCGTATCGAACATGGTCCTGATGTTGTTCTCTGCATTCTTACGCTCTTGGATCTCTTTTGTAAGCTGAAGGTTGTTCTTCATCAGCGTACGCAAATAAACCATTACAGCCAGCAGCAGGACGCCCGTGAGGAAAAGAAAACCGTACCGCTGTTTTTGCAGTGTTTTTTGCAATTCAAGGTAACTGCTTTCAACATACATTCCAGTGCCGATATATGCGCCGATCTCCGGAATTCCCATAACAAAAGACAGTTTTTCCTCTGAAGTTTTCTTATTCGGAGGAATATTGTAATAAGCCACAAAAGAGCCTTCCGGTTTTTCTTTTGCAGCTTTCACCAATTCCCGTATGGTATAATTCCCCTTTACGTCTTGGAAATCCCACTGGTTTGTGCCTTCATTCTGTGGTTCGAAGGGCTGAACCAGCATGATTCCGTCATAAGAACTCATAAATATGTAATTTACACCGAACTCGTCCTTATACGTCATGCGCCGGACATAATCGCCGATCATTTTTCTGGCTTCAAGGCGGTCTAGTTCTCCTGTACGCACCTTTTCGGCTACGGGTTTAACAGAATTGTATGCAAGCTGAACCATCTTACGGATTGCTTCTTTCCTTTGTTCCCGCATATGTCCGGAAAAATCAGAGGTAATATGTTGAGAAAAGAACAATTGAAAAAAGACGATGATCAGAGAAAAAATAACCAGAACGACAATCCAGCGGCTGTTTTGTTTGCCAGGCCTATATCTCATCCTAACTTGACCCCCATATGTTGTAATCACCCTATGTCTAAAACTCTATGGATTTTCTTTCTAGAAATGCGGATATTGTCGAATGCTATTATTATAGCATGAAATAACCACATTTACTATAGTTACGTAAGCATACTTCGACAAAAACTGACCAATCCCATCCAAAGCGGTATTTAGTTGTAGATAATTATGCAGAACCCTCCCGACAAAAACAATAACGCCATGAACCTTTTGGAGATTCATGGCGTCTGCCGATAAATTATTAATATTTAACTTGGGTATTCGTCAGGAAATATAAATGCATACATCAGGAACTGACTTCATTAAAAACTCTGTTTAAGGTTATAGTAATTCCCTAACGTATACGACAAAATAAACTAAATACTTTAAATAATTAACATTCCCTTGATTGTTATATTTACTCGATATAATATGGCTATATAACTACTGTAATCATATTATAAGGAGAAAATAACATGAACAAAAAAACATCACCTAAAGAGCCTTTGGTGACGCACATTTATACAGCGGATCCTTCTGCTCATGTATTTGAAGGCAAAATATATATTTATCCTTCTCATGATCTCGATCAAGATATCCCCTCCAATGACAATGGTGATCAGTATATGATGGAAGATTATCATATACTTTCCATGGATGATTTTAATTCTCCTTGTGTTGACCATGGTGAGGCACTTCATCTCAGGGATATTCCATGGGCATCCAAACAGTTATGGGCACCGGATGCTGCTTATAAAAACAATACTTACTATTTGTATTTCCCTGCAAGAGACAAAAACGATATCTTTAGAATTGGAGTAGCTACCAGTGCATCCCCCGCAGGGCCTTTCAAACCGGAGAAGAATTATATTCCAGGAAGCTTCAGTATAGATCCTGCAGTTCTGGTTGATGACGATAATAAATCCTATATTTATTTTGGCGGTCTCTGGGGAGGTCAGCTTGAAAAGTGGGAAACAGGCACTTATAACCCGGACGCTACAGGTCCCTCAGGCTCAGAACCTGCTCTCGGTCCAAGAGTCGCTGAATTGAATGATGATATGCTTACCTTCAAGGAAGCTCCTCAGGAAATATCAATCATCGATGAAGATGGTAATCCGATCCCTGCTGGTGACGAGGAAAGAAGATATTTCGAGGGCCCATGGGTTCACAAATACAACGGGTATTATTACCTTTCATATTCTACAGGAAGTACACACTACTTAGTCTATGCTATCAGTAAAAATCCGAAAGGTCCTTATGTTTTCAAAGGAAAGATTCTTACTCCTGTGATCGGCTGGACGACCCATCATTCAATTGTACAGTTTGGAGATAAGTGGTATTTGTTCTATCATGACAGTTCACTATCCGGTGGTATAGACAACAAGCGTTGTGTAAAATATACCGAATTGAAATACAACGAAGACGGTACGATCCAGACCATCGATCCATATAAATAGACAGAAATGCAAATTCAAAAGGCTGACTCAGGAATCATAGAGTCAGCCTTTTAGAATTTACGTAAGGGTAATGTACGGGTATATAAATCCTACATATATAGAAAGTGTTCTTTATTCTAAATTAATTCTACAGCTTTCTTGTATTACTTGGGATCATCTTTAACCCAGTTTCTATTCATATCCTTAACATATAGCCGGTTTATAGTTCCACACTCCTGACAAAGCTCTATCCGAAAAGGTTCTGTTCCAACAAATATTGACTTTGTATAGGGTATACCATAGAAACCGATTTCATTACTTCTTTTTACATGTAAATCTTTAATCAGTTTATCTCCACCACAGTGTTTACATTTGTTCAAATCAAATTCCCCCTCATGTTTAAATGTACATATTCATATTTTCTATTAACATTATTATATAGTCATACTTGATAAATAAGATCATCAATAAAATATCAAAATCAAAGTAAACCTAAATTGTTTACTGACCATTCTCTTTTTTAGTCAGTTCCTCCATCTGCTGTTTTGCTTCCTGAGACAATGCATCTTTGATATAATTACGGTCTCTTCCCCGTACTTCCTGATATTCCTGCTTTATTCTTTCGTTAGCCCCGTCGACCTCAGCTTTCAGCTCTCTGGCAGATAATAAGGAACATCCTGCCCCCCTGATGATAATCTGCTGTAAACCGTCCGATGTTGCAACGGTGATATTGTATTTTTTCTGATTATCATGGGCAAATTTTTCAATATACTGGTCCGCCGTTTGTGCTTCCCTGGTATATACCACATGGATATTATGGTAGTCGATGACTTCCTCAAGATGTCCCTGAACACGGTAAGCATCAAACACAACGATAATCCGGCATTTTCGGATTCCCTGATAATTACTTAGTGTATCGAGCAATTTCATCCTGGCACCGTCCATGTTCTCATCTGCATGCCCTTTCAGTTCAGGCCATGCATAGATAATATTGTAGCCATCCACAAGGAGATATTCTTCTTTGATTTCCTTCTGTCTGTAAACATAAGTAGACGGTTCATAATAACTGTCGCGAGTTGTTCTGTGTCTTTTCCAGGCAGATTTCCTTCCCTGATTGGCATAGAAGGTGCTGTTGATAATTTGGTCAATCTCTTCTAAACTGATCGACCGTTCCTCTGTATACGAGGCACGGTTCGGGGCTGTTTCCTCTGAAAAACCCTCTTTACTCTGAAGATAGCTTTCAACATGCATGTAGTCCTTTACCTCATCCCAATCCACCAAAAAGCTTGCACCATGGGTACAAAATACGGAACCGGTCGGATTTCCAATGTCTTTTTCAGAATCATACCCAATACTTTCAATGACCTCATCTGCATTATGGCATGGTTCGTACCCTTTCAGGGTGCAAAACAGTCTGCCAAGACCTTTGGTATAGGCAACGACCTCTTTCTGATAATTCCTCATGGTAATTACAGGCGCACTTCCCACGAGGACCGCCGTCTCGCCGTCTGTCTGTGATATTTCACAGGTGCCGTACATTTTCTCGACATCAGTCATCGCCCTTCCTACCATTTTTTCAGGCAGTTCCAGCTGAAAGGCATAATAAGGCTCCAGTAATACGGATTCTGCCTCCTTCAAACCCTGTCGCACCGCACGGTAGGTAGCCTCTCTGAAATCACCGCCTTCGGTATGCTTATTATGTGCTCTGCCCGAAACCAAAGTAATTTTCATATCTGTAATTGCTGAGCCTGTTAGAACCCCTTTATGAGTTTTTTCTTCCAGATGGGTCAAAACAAGCCTTTGCCAGCTTTTTCCCAGCACATCCTCGCTGCATTCCACCCCAAACTGCAGACCGCTTCCCGGCTCACCCGGCTCCAATAACAGATGAACCTCCGCATAATGCCGCAATGGTTCAAAGTGTCCTACCCCTTCTACCACATTGGCAATCGTCTCTTTATATACAATCCTTCCGGCATCGAAGGCCACCTCAACGCCAAAGCGGCTTTGTATAAGGCTCTGCAGAATCTCAATCTGCACCTCTCCCATGATCTGTGCCTGAATTTCCTGCAGTTGCTCATCCCAGACAATATGAAGCTCCGGCTCCTCTTCTTCGATCTGACGCAGCTTGGGCATCATCGCTCGTGGATCACAGCCTTCCGGAAGTATAATCTGATAGGCTAGAACGGGTTCCAATACCGGTGTATCTGAAGCTTTTTCTATTCCCAAGCCTTCTCCAGGCCTGGTTTGGCTGAGTCCTGTCACTGCAAATACAGAACCTGCTTCTATCTCATTCACTGCCTGGAATTTCTGTCCTGAATAGATACGTATTTGATTCACTTTCTCTTCCCAGACGCCATTCGTCAAGACATCTCTCACTTTAAGCTTTCCGCCTGTAAGCTTCATGTGTGTAAGACGGTTTCCTTGCTCGTCTCTTGTTATTTTGAATATTTTAGCCCCGAATTCATCGGAATAGCGAGGTATACTGGTATACTTTACTATGCCCTGCATAAAATCTTCAATGCCCTCTAATTTTAAAGCGGAACCGAAAAAGCACGGAAATACTTTGCGCGCACAGACAGCTTTTTTAATCTGCTCGGTTTCAACACGACCTGTTTCCAAGTAGGCATCCATCATGATTTCATCACACATGGCCAGTTGGTCGTAAAAACCGTCTGCCTCAACTTGTCCAAATTCAATGCATCCATCCGCCAGCTGTTTTTTCATTTCCTTTATTAACTTGTCCTTATCGGTTCCGTTCTGATCCATCTTATTGACGAATAAAAAGACAGGGATTTGATACAGGTCAAGCAGTCGCCATAATGTTTTGGTATGCCCCTGCACCCCATCCGCACCGCTGATCACTAAAATGGCATAATCCAGCACTTGAAGTGTCCTCTCCATTTCAGCCGAAAAATCTACATGACCCGGGGTATCCAGTAAGGTAATCTGAGTCTCCCCTGTTTCAAATATGGCCTGTTTGGAGAAAATGGTAATTCCTCGTGCCCTTTCCAGCTCATAGGTATCCAAATAGGCATCCTTGTTGTCTACCCTTCCCAACTTTCCAATCTTGCCGCTCAGATAAAGCATACTTTCAGATAATGTCGTCTTGCCCGCATCTACATGTGCTAATATTCCAATGACTAATTTTTTCATCATCTATTTCAAATCTTTCCTTTTTTTGTCTGTATCCAGGAACCACAGCTCCTTTAGGCCTACCTGTCGGTTCTTTCAATATTATGATACCAGTAAGCTTGAAATTTGACAATTTGATTGTATTCCTTGACGGATCCAAAGAATCCTTCAGGGATAAAGCTCGGAAAAAGGGAAGTATGAAGGTTTATACTGAATTTGTTGTAGTTACATACTTATAGTACTTTTATCTATTTTATGCCGTTTAAGTACACCTTCATTTATTTCGGGTATTCCTTATAATTATTAATTTGAGATAGTTCATCATTGTCTCAAAATTTTCTGCATCTCCACACAGTCTGATGGGTTAGGTTCGTTGAACTTAACTATGCAGCAGCGAAACAAACAATTGTTTGTTTCGCTGCTGCATAAGTATCTTTTAACTTTAATACACTTAACTTGTTGAACTGATTTTATTTTTTCTTCACAGGAATCCATATTTCACAGGTATAGCTATCTTCAAAAGCGTCACCGGGTCCATAAATTTCAATTTCACAATTCATAGACTTTTCATATCCACTTGAAGGTAACCACTCTGACATTATCCTTGTCATAAGTGAACCATGTAAGGGATGGTCAGGATTATTAACAGCACCTTTCCCTGTGAACACCGCCCATATGCTTGCAGGTATTATATATGTATCCAGTTCCTTATATTGATTACCATCTGATTCCGCGCCGATAGCAAGGATAGTTTCACCATTATCCTTTGTATGCGTGACTCCGATTTGCCAAAATGGCGGGCGATATAGTTCATATTTGCTTCCTATGACCTCATTCATTCCACCGCCAAGGTATTCATCCCAGATTTCCCTAATCCGTGTTAAGTTTGACTTTTTTTCATCAGTAGAAAGTGTCCATCTACCAAGATTTCGAACAACTCCAACTACTGTGATTTCATTTTTTTCTTCGATTCGATATTCCATATCTGCATCTCCTTTAATTGAAATATGAAAGGTGATACGAGGATACAATCTTAGCTTGACACCTAAAGTGCATGCTTCTTTAGGTGCTATTCCATGCATATCGCGAAACGCACGGGAAAATGCTTCAGGTGAGTTATAACCATACTTCAGTGCTACATCAATGACTTTATTGTTGCCTGTTTGAAGTTCTAATGCTGCAAGTGATAAACGCCTGCGACGAACATATTCAGATAAAGGCATTCCGACAACATACGAAAATATCCTACCGAATTGATATACACCGCAACAGACAATTTTTGAAACACTACTAAAATCAATATCGTCAGATATGTGATCTTCAATATAGTTTATTACCTCAGTCATTCTTCCAAGAAAGTCCATGCATATCCCTCCTTTCAGTTTCATTATACAGATACAGACAAATGCATACCTTGCATTATTAATTCAATTAAGCAAGGTACTTAATCAGAAGATAATATTAAATATTCTTCAATACAAAACATGTAGTTAAGAAGTATTCTAGTCAATAATTCGTGCTTTGTATATACTTCGTCTGATAGACAATTTCTTCAATAGTAATATAAATGCCCAGAATTTTTAATATTCTGAGCAGAATAGATTATACGAAAAATTTCATGAAATTTCGCATTGCTATTATAGTTCTATATTATAGACTTTTCATCGACCTGTTTTGGAGATTTGATCATCTATTATGGTTCAACTATGGTGTTAAAGACTGCCTCCAGTGCTTTATCTATTTTCTGAATCTTTAGCATAACCAATGATTTAATTGGGTTTCGATTCTGATCAAACTTTAGATTCCCGGTTAAATATTTGCCATTAGTTTTCATCATCTCTGCCTGAATCTTGTCAGGGTCAATTGAACCTGCTCTTTGAATTGCATCTGCTAAAATGTAAGCAGCATCATAATTAAGCGCTGCTAATACATCTGGTTTTATATTATATTTTGAATAGTAATCATTAACGAATTTTTGTACTCTTTGATCAGGATTGTTTGGAGAGAAATGATTACTATAATAGGATCCAATGATCTCATCACCCGCTGAGAAGGTAATTTCATCCCATCCATCGGCGCCAAGCATCGGCACATTTATTCCTTGGCGCTTAACCTGTTTCGCTATTAAGGATACAGTAGTATAATAATCAGGAATAAATAAAACACCCGGATTTGTACCTTTGATTTTTGCCAATTGAGAGTTAAAATCCTTGTCCATGGCAGCGTAGGATTCTTCCGCTACAATGTTTCCACCTAGTTCTTCAAATTTCTTTTTAAAATTATCTCTCAGACTTTTTGAGTAGTCGTTTGTATTATCAAAAAGGATTGCTGCCTTTTTTGCTTTAAGAGTTTCAATTGAAAATTTTGCAATTCCCTGCCCCTGGTAAGAGTCATTATAGCATGCCCTAAATATAAAGTTTCCTGCACTAGTAACAGCATCATTTGTTGATGTTGGAGTGATCATTATTATCTTTTGAGCCTGTGCATACTGTGTTATTGACAATGAGCATTTACTCGTCAGTGCGCCAATAATTCCAACAATATTGTCTTGTTTAGTCAGTTTTTTAAACGCATTCACAGTTTTTTCCGGATTCGCTTCATCATCTTCCACTATAAGCTCAATTTTTTTACCAAGGATTCCTCCTTTTGCATTAATTTCATCAACTGCAAGTTGCACGCCATCCCTTGCTAGTTCTCCATAGGCTGCTATCTGGCCTGACACTGGCAGTATAGCACCAATTTTTATTGTATTTGAATTATTTGTTTTGGTTGGTGTACTTTCTGATTTGATCTTCATATTCTGAGGCAATGCAATTTCAAAATTACCTTCAACCTCTGAATAATTTGTTTCCATTAGCTCTTGCATTTTGCCGCCCTGCAAGCTGTTACTGACGATTTCATCCTGGAGTGTAGTAGTTTTATAATAGTTTGTATTCTTATCTATTACTATTTTAACATGATAGAAGTTACCTTTCTTATCACTTGCACCACTATTTGGAGCAATAAAGTCACCTTCGAGAATATATTCATTTGAATCAGATTTCTCATTGAATGTTAGGCATGCATAATTATAATCCCTTAACCCCATGCCAAAGGACGTATTCACCATTCTTATGTGGGATTCAAAATCCCCTTCCGCTGTATCAAATTTAGTCCATTCTGTTTCATTCTTATCTTTTGCATAACTTGTTTCGCCAATACAATATATTTCTAAAAAATCTTCAACGATTGCAGGACCATTGCTTTGATCTCCTATTGCAGAAAGATGAAGATTATTTTTTGTCCTATCTACTTCCAATGCAATATTCATACTGCTTTCAGCAACTTTTATCAGCTGAGATACCTTGTATTTCTTTATATCCGACATCGCATTTTCAGACTTGGATAATAGCTCTTTTACTCTTGAGAATTGTTGTTCATCGCAGATTGCAATAGTTCTTGAGCCTTCATCCCATATAACCTTTTTTCCCAAGCTCTGTGCAACGAATCTTGCTGGAATATATACTCTATCCTTATACTCAACAGGAGCTACATCTAAAGTCGTTACTGTTCCATTAACAGTTGCATTTAAGCTATTCACTTTTAAAAAGATTTTTCTTGAATCCTTTACAATGGTCACACTAGAATCCGACCCGTTCCAAATAATATGATCATTATCGTTCTGAACCCCAAGACTTGTTAAAACAGCTCGAAGCGGTAATAAGGTTCTGTCATTTGCCTCAATAGGCACCTCAGTAAATGTGCTTAACTTTCCATCAATAACAATACTAATGTCCGGTCTTTCCGTCACTTTGCTGTCTGCATTTGCAAAGCAATAAGATGACAGTACTGTCAGAATCACAATGAGTGATAATAATACTTTTTTCACTTGAAGTCCTCCGTTTTGGGAAATATAGTTAAATATATCATATACTAGTGCATTATGCCTGTCTACCTAAGGATAAGAATGTATGGAAAAATAATACCCGGAACTTAATAAAATTCCGGGCATTATTTTTTGCTTTAATCTTATAGTCTAAAAGAATTCCTGCATTCCCATTATTAGCCTTATCCGTAATTCACCTAAGTTCCATTTATATAGATAATGGGATAATAGCAACTTACAGAATGATACAGTAAACACTATTAAGCTTTATATTTTCGTATATAAAGCCTGTCTCTTATACACATCT
>JAOAAU010000002.1 GCA_026418695.1 Clostridia bacterium | reverse complement strand
GGAGAATAACGCCTTCTCACAAGGCTGTTTCAGCCTTTTCAGACAGACCGTTCCCTTAGGGGTCAGGACCTTCCATACCGTTTTTATGGAACCTCCTTGAATGACGGTGGTAGTCTCCGGAGTTATTTCATAGTATTCCAGGACTTCCTGAGACAATCTGTTTAAATCCTCCGTTGAATTCATTACAGTGCTTTCCATAGCTTAGTCCGTCCCTTCATTGAGGCATTGGGAGATCATGCTGTCAAACTGATCAAAAACTGTGTCATACGTTTTCTCAAACCGCGACATTTCGTTAATGCTCCTGAAATACTTATCATAGCCCCAGTCCTTGTCTTTCTTGTAATAGTACTTGCTCATGGCGCCGATGAATAGGTGCGGGAACAGAAGGTCCAACTTGACTACCGTCCATTGAGAAGCAGTCAGAGGATTTTCCGACTGGTACAGCTCCATGATTTTCTTTGTAAGCGCTGTATCCCAGTACCCCTTTTTTTTCATGATTTTATTGAACAGCTTCCGAATATCCCTGCTAGGAATATCCACAGTGAGATCGTCCGTATCAATCACACACAAGTTTCCTGATGGCTGAAGCAGCAGATTGCCTGCTGCAAAATCCTGGTGGCAAAGACAGCCTTCGTGACGGACTCTTTCAACCCATTCCGCATATTCGGGACCCTTCAGACCATCAACGGCTTTGCGCCCCCTCTCAAAAAAGTGGGGGAATTCTCTCAGTACTACTTTTCCAATGTCATCCGGTGCGGATTTTGCCAGTTCCTCTTGATAAAACCGGTTCATATCTTCCAATTGCTCTTCATAATCTTTGATCCAGGTTCCAAGGCAATATGCAGGCTTGGAATCAAGGTCTGTGGAGAAGCCCCCGGAAGCTTTGTGTAGATTGGCCAGACCTTTAACTACGGCTGCAAGCTCCTGGGGGATGGTGTAATTCGGGTTTTTTCCATCGATGGCTTCAATAAGAATGAAACAGGTGCCGTTGATATTGACGTACTCCTCATTTTCCTTGGTAAGGTATACCGTGGGAAGATTAACGCCATTGCCTCTCAAATGCCGCATTGCAGATAACATGTGTTTCAAGATGCTTTCGGAATGGGACATTTTCTTTAATATCCGATTCCCGGTAGGGGTCTGAATCCACCATACGCCTTTTTTCTCCTTATAGGATTCGTTCCTGATCCCCAGTGAGTCGACCAGGTATTCTGTCAGGACAATATCCAGTGGTTCTTGATTTTCCAGCATCATGACGATCACTCCTTCCCTTGCTTACCTATGCCGGAGGGATACCCCCTCCGACCCGTGCTGCATTTATGCCTGTTCAACCGGTAGAGCCTCTTCTTCCTTTGATTTACCTCCGGAGCCCCAGGAGACTTTCAGGGAAAAGGATCCGCCAAGGTCGTCGAATTCATATTTCACCTTGTAATCCATATCCATATCCTCGGGAAGCTTGACCTGGACATCTTGCACCAGCATTTCTCCTGAAAGAAGCTCGGAAACAGATTTGCGGATGAATTCTGAAAAATCCTGCTTGCTGCCGAAATAACGATTTTGATGCTTCATTAGAAGTACTCCTTTCTTACCGAATGTTGTTACGTTAACATAATATGTTAATTATGTTAACCAGGTGCAGAATACTGAAAATAATGTCGTCATGGTCAGAGGGACGGTTCTTGTGACACAAAACTGGGAAATACTTTATGAGGATATATAGCAAACAGAATGTGAAAATACTTGTGTCGGAGGGACGGTTCTTGCGACACAAAATTAGGAAATATTATAAGATATTTTGGGGTGAGTAAAATGCCAAGATATCCAAGAGCGGATAGCAAAACGGGAATATATCATGTAATGCTTAGGGGAAATGAACGAAAGAACATATTTATCGATGAGGAAGACAAAGACAGATTTGTGGAAACAATGCTTGAGAAAAAAAGAGATGGAGGGTTTAGCCTCTATGCCTACTGTATAATGGATAACCATGTGCATATGGTCATCAAGGATGGCAACGACTCCTTGGAAAGGACCGTGAAGAGAATTGGCGTGAGTTATGCTTATTACTACAACAAGAAACATAAAAGAGTGGGACATGTGTTCCAGGATAGATTTAGAAGCGAGTGTATTGAGTATAATGAATACCTCTTATCCGTAATCAGGTATGTACATAATAATCCTCAAAAGGCAGGTATATGCAATCCCGATGAATACAAGTGGAGCAGCTGCAAATTTTATTTGAACCATGCAAAGGGCTGTTTGGTTTTTCCGGAGATAAAAGAGATTCTTGAAATGTTTTCACTAAATATAAAAAGAGCCGCAATTTTGTTCTGGGAGTATAGCAGACAGGAATCTCAGAATAACTTTATTGATATGGAAGAATACGAAGAATGTGAGATTGGTGAAGAAGAAATAAGGCCATTCATAAATTGCTATCTGCAAGAAAATAAACTAAGGAGGGATGACTTGAAGAAGCGGCAAAATAGAACAGTTATGACATGCTTGATCAAGATGCTTGCAGCAAAAACAAATCTATCCCTCAGAAGAATTGCTGATGAGATTAGTGTCAGCAGGGAATTGGTAAGACGTGTGTCAAAAGAACCGTCCCCCTGACATAACTTAGAAAGGTACACCCCTCATCAACGCCTGCAGGAATATAGGCCCGGACTGCAGCAAAACTCCATTAGCACCTCCGAGGAGGAAGGTATTGTTTGCAAAGGCAACGCCAAAGAGCGGATCTCCCACTGATACAGTAGCTTCAGCCCAGGCGGAGCCGTCAGCAGATGTGAAAATGGACCCGGCTGTAACAAATCTGCCGTTTCCATAGGCAACAGCACGAAGGTCTGAGGATGTAGGGGCTGCTTCCTTTCTCCAAGCTCTGGTTCTGCTCGCAGTAAGGACTGTTCCTTGAGCGCCGACGGCTACCATTGTATCCGGACTAACAGCTATATCATTGAGTGGCAGTGAAGTTAATGGTGGTTCAACAGCCCATTCGGCTGCAGTAGCAGACTTCATAATAGCGCCGTTATCTCCAACGGCAATAAATTCTGTAGGTGAGGCAACGACTCGATTGAGTGTAACCTGAGGGGTACTCTGCACCTCGGTCCAGGTGGCGCCTTCGGCTGAAGTTAGAATGGTTCCTGCTTCACCCACGGCAACAAACATACCTCGGCTTGATATTACAGAAGTCAGTGCACGGGTAGTCACTTGCGGGACTCGGTTCCAATTCCTCCGATCCGATGAAGTATAGATAAATCCTTCATCTCCTACGGCGACATAAGTCCCGTTTCCATAAGCTACACTGTTCATTCTGACTGGAGCAGGCCCCACGGTTTCCCAGTCAATACCGTTCCTCGAAAACATGGCCATCCTGTCTGACCGTAAAACCGCAAAATCATCTCTTACAACATCTACTCTGCGGGCAGTAGCAGTTTCAGGCATTACTCTTCGAAGGGCGTATACTCTTTCCGGATTTTGTAAGGCGATCTGTTCTGTCATTACCGGCATGGTTAATACAATATCACGTTTACTTTTTAAGAGTTCCTGGTTGAGCCTGAACCGATTGGCATCGTTTCGCATCTCCTGGTGAAGCCTTACCATCAAGGCCTCGTTACTAATCTCAACAGAATCATCCGGCTGTAACGGTTGGAAGTTTACTCCGTCTGCAGCAAACAGAACACCGGCCTTTAGAGTCGGCAGATCCGGCGTGTTATTATAAATTTCCTCATTAAACCTCAATAAAGCGCTTCTTCTATCGCTGATGACTTGGACGCCAAGATACTGCGGAGCTGCAATTGCCTTCGCGGCATGGGCGGTATTTCCTTCAAAGCCCATGTTGACTCTGCCCCCATTGGGTTGAGGCTCATCGAGATACTGGGAATCCGGGTCTCCCATATCAATACAAGGGCTGTGGTTGGCGTCGTTCACCCATGTATCTGTATCCCGATTCCATCTTCCTGCTTTGGACTGAAGATAGTAATTGCCGTTTGCTGGATCGGCAAAAAGCGGGTTTTCATTTATATTGCCGATGCCGGGGGTAATTCCTTGACCTCCGACATTGCTATAATTCACTACAATAGAAGAATCGCTGTTGAGAATATCACCGTTATTATTGCCATAAATGATACAATTGCGGATAAAAAGGGTTGAGTTAATGCAGTTAATGCCGAAATCCATTGTAATGCTACCTAAATTGTCTGCAACGGTGCTGTTTTGCAAGTCCGCAGATGCGGAATTCAGTGTCAATCCGCTGCCGCCATTTTTGGCCATGAGGCAGTTTGTGATGGTAGGAGCAGAATTGTTAGCAATAACTCCATGATGGGAGTTAGATATAAAAGTGCAGCGGTCAACTTTGGAGTTTGATGCTGTAAGAAGCAGACCGTAATTAGAACCGGTTACCGTACAGTTGCTCATGGAGGCCGGAGCCCCATTAACGACCAGGCCATGATTTTGGCAGGATTCAATTTGACTGTCGCTGATATTGACAATGGATTGAGGACTGGATGAATTTATTACATGAACCGCACTGGCAAGATTGCTAAAGTGTACAGAAGCCACAGTGAGACTGCCAAAAGCTTGGGGAGAAAAATGTATTCCATCCCATAACGCGTTACGGACGGTACTTTCTGAAATAAGGACTTCGATACTGGTATTTTCTGATATACTGCTTTGGTCCGCTCCTATCTGAAGCATTCCTTGGTACAATTCTCCTAACCCTCCATACTCTAAAGTGCAGTCATAAAAGGTTCCTTTTGAACCTGACTTGAAAAGGAGGCTCTCCCAGTACTGCCCTGAAATGTGAGATGTGAAGGTTGCACCGGAAGCATTTATGGTGCCTTCAATAGTTAGTAATGGAGAAAGAAAATCACTAGATTCTTCAAGGCTGCCGAAACCCAAATGGATAACAGTGCCGGTTTCTATTGTCAGTGTTGCACCAGTCTTGACTATTGGTGTTTCTTCCTGCGGGGTCAAGCAAATATAGTAAGGATTGCCTTCTGCTGTCCACACAGTATCTTCTTCAATGTGATAGTTGACGATGGTCGGCATTATTCATCACTCCTTAAATCTGTGTCAAGGGGACGGTTCTTCTGACACACCTTTTTGTGTCAGAAGAACCGTCCCCTTGACACACAATTGGTTCCTTGACATAGTAGAAAGACTATCGGAAAGTGTGATGATAGTCTTTCTACTGTTCATTTTTATATCAGGATTTATGATTGTTATACCACTTTACAAACCGGTCAATGCCTTCCTCAATGCCAATCTTAGGTTTGTATCCAAGCATCCTCTCGGATTTGCTGATATCCGCCCAGGTGATCGCCACATCTCCTTTTTGAGTAGGCATAAACCGCTTTAATGCCATTTTGCCGGATTTTTGCTCGATGATGTTGATCAGCTGACTCAGCTTTACCGGGCTTGAGTTCCCAAGATTGAAGGCTTCGAAGCTGCACTTCAGCTTGATGGCTGCCATAATCCCATCGATGATGTCGCTGATATAAGTGTAGTCCCGGGCGCTCTTTCCATCTCCGAAGACAGGAATTTCTTTCCCCTCATCCATAAGTCGGGTAAAGTTGTGAATTGCCATTTCAGGGCGCTGCCTTGGGCCATAGACCGTGAAGAACCGGAGGGCTGCTATGGGAATCCCGTACAAATGGCTGTAAGCCCTGCAGAATTGTTCGCCGGCCATCTTGGATGCGGCATAGGGGGATTCCTGGACAGGAAGGCTGTCACTTTCCCTGAAAGGAGTTGAATTTATGCCGTAGACCGAAGAGGAGGAGGCGAAGACAAATTTATCAACGCTATTCTTTTTTACTATTTCAAGTAGATTTGTTGTCCCTTTAACATTGACATCGATATACTCCAGGGGATTCTCCAGGGATTTTCTTACACCGGCCAGAGCTGCGAGGTGGACAACTACATCAATGGGACGATTTTTAAACAGCTGCTCCAGCAGGCTGGTATCCCGGATGTCCCCTTCGATCAGGGTATAATTTTTATATGAAAGGGCATTTGCAATATTCCTGCGTTTGATCAACGGATCATAAAAGTCATTAAAGTTATCAAGATTGATTACTGTATGCCCTGTTTCCAGCAATCTTTCACAAAGGTGGGAGCCGATAAAACCGGATCCTCCTGTAACAAGTACGGTTTTCATTTTCTTCCCATCCCTTCATACCTGAAGCCGAAGCTTCTGATCTCTTCAGGCTCATAGACATTCCTAAGATCGACAAAAACCGGAGTCTGCACAATCTCCTTCAGCTTTTCAAAATCCAGACTCTTGAATTCCTTCCAGTCCGTAACCAGGACGATACAATCACTCCCGGCACACGCGGAATAAGCATCCTCGCAGTAAGCAATAGGAAGGAGAGGATAATTCGTTTTCATATTGGACATGGACTTCGGATCATAGACCTTTACCCGGGCATTCGACTCCAGAATCTTTTCGATGATGTCGATGGCCGGAGATTCTCTCAAATCATCGGTTTCCGGCTTGAAGGAGAGCCCGAGAACCGTAACGGTCTTGTTGTCCAGTTTCTTCATCGCTTTTTTAATCTTTGAATAGGCAAGCAGTCTTTGAAGACGGTTCACTTCAATGACACTTTTAACGATTTTAGGAATATATCTTATCTTTTTCCCGATTCCTACAAGCGCTTTAGTATCTTTGGGGAAACAGCTTCCCCCGTAACCCGGACCCGGCTGTAAAAACCGCGGGCCGATCCTGTCATCCAGTCCCATGGCTCTAGCCACGGTCAGCACATCGGCATTGCAGCGTTCACACATGTTTGCCATTTCATTGATGAAGCTGACTTTTGTAGCTAAAAATGCATTGGAAGCATACTTGATCATTTCTGCAGTTTCAATGTTGGTGGCAACCAGCGGGACTCCTTGCAGCAATTGAATATAATAGACCTTTTTCATGGCCTCCAGGGCCTTGTCATTGCTGCTGCCGATAACGATCCTGTCAGGACAGATAAAGTTCTTTACTGCGGAGCCTTCCTGAAGGAATTCGGGGTTGGAAACGACATCAAACTCGAAATTCTTCCCTTCTTTGGCCAAGATAGCCTTGATTTCTTCCCGAACTTTTTGTCCGGTAAAAACAGGCACTGTGCTTTTGTTTACAATGATTTTATATTCATTCATATACAGGGCGATATTCCTGGCAACCTCGAAGACATGGGTAAGGTCTGAAGTACCATCCTCACGGGTCGGGGTATCCACTGCAATAAAAATTACATCAGCGAAGGCAACTGCCTCTTCCATACTGGTGGTAAAATGCAATTTGTCTCCGGAGTTTTTGTGGACAATCGCTGCCAGATCAGGCTCATAAATCGGAATAATTCCTTTTTTTAATTTATTGATTTTTTCTTCATCAATATCCATACAAAGAGCATTGATTCCAAACTCTGAGAGACAGGCTCCGGTGACAAGACCTACATAGCCTACACCAATCACGGATATATTCATAAATAACCCTCCATTCCTAACCATAAGGTAAAAGGAAATCGGAAGACAACCGGCGAAGAAAGCACTTGTTGTCTAAATAAAAATCAAGAATCAAATCAAAAAAAGTCTTCTTCAAAGACAATGCTTTCACTGATGTTTTTTTTCTGTATCACTGGTTCTTTTGCAGGCTTCGGGCTTTCAACGATGGGCTCGGGTACATGATCCGAATTCTTATAAAGAGAATTGTGAAAATCCATGGCTACCCTTTCCCAGGCATACTTTTCTTCAGCAAACTTCCGGCCTTTCTTGCCCATTTGAAGAGCCTTCTGCGGATTGTTCAGCAGGAATTCTATATTTTCCGCCATATACTCCGGACTGCTGCAATTCCTTGTTCCATCGATATCTTCCAAAAGGAGCCCGTTTTTACCTTTTACAAGAATCTCTGCGTTTCCTCCCCTGTTGGTAGTGATGATGGGAAGACCGGCGGCCATTGCTTCATAGTGAACTCTGGCGAGGGGTTCATTCCATTGAGAGGAGCAAACAAAAATATCTCCAAGGTTGTAATAAGGCGGAATCCGGGCGGGTGGAAGAAATCCGGTGAATATCACGGGTCCTTTCAGATTGGCTGCCAGATTCTGAAGTGCGACAGTGTATTCATTCGGATCATTTTTGCCGAACCATTTGCTTCCGATAACCGCCAGCGCTACATCATCGTGGTTTTCCATCACCCTTTGCATGGCCTTGATCAGAATATCAACACCCTTCTTGACACTCAGCCTGCCTACAAAAAGAACTACCCTGTGATTCGGAATGCCAAACTTCTCCTTCAGCTGCCGTTTGTGTTGAAGCCCCTCGGGAGTCCAGACCGGCGTGTATTTGTTGATGTCCACCCCTGAATAAAGGACATTCAGCTTGCTTTCTGCCTGAGGAAACCTGGCAGCTACACCGTTGGCAATAAAACTGCTTACGGTGTTGATGACATCTACCCGTTCGATACACTGAGCGCCCTGAAGTTCCGGGATTTTTTCCGGAAGCATCATTTCATTATGAAGACTCAGGCCGAACCTTACATTCGGAAGGTCTTTAGACAGCGGTAAGACCCACAATGGACGATTGAAAATGACAATCTTATCAAAATCCGCAGTCAACCTGGCTTTCACGTTGGCAATATAACTGGCTCTGTTGGGCACCGGAACCCGGATAAACTTTACATTGTCCTTTACCTCTTCATTGGGAAGGTCAGGGTGCTGTACACAGAAAACGGTGATATCATGTTTTTTGGACAGATAAGGGAGGATGCCGTCAATATACAATTGAATCGCCCCACCTGCAACGGGGGGGACGGGTAACTTTTCAGTACAGATTAAAGCAATTTTCACTTCACTCACCTCTTTTTAACAGCGCGTTCAGCAAGGCAAGCTTGGATTGCTCCAAATTCGTGATTCTTTCGATTTCGTAAGGCTTCAGTGCTTTACCTGACTGGAACATGTTTTTGATCAAACCGAAATACCAGTGAGGGAATACCATATCAATGAAAATGATATCCATTTCTTCACGGGACAGGGAATGAACTTCCGTATAAGCTTTTACAACCTCGTTGATGTCGGCTTTATCCCAAAGGTTTCTTCCTTCAGCCCTTTTCCCGATAATCTTTCTGAGATCCCTGGCCGGAAGATCATAGGTGACCCCATCCAGGTCAAGAACATATACTCCGTGATTTGTCAGCAAGGCGTTTCCTCTTCCGAAATCCTGGTGACACAGGACAATAGAGGACGATCCCGGGGAAGTAAGTTTCGCATAGGAAGATTTTCCGAGAAGGTAGAGCGCAAGATCCGCGATGTCGATGATAGCGTCAATATGCTTCAAATAAGCGGAATGATCAGGGCTTGTCGTATTCTTTCTGGAGATTTCCTTCCATTCGAGCATCCTGTTTTTCATCGAAGCATATTGGTCGGGCCATTTTGCCAGCTTCGAAGATACACGGGCGTTATCCGGAGGGACATATCCTTTGGAAGCAATGTGGAATGCAGCGAGTCCCTGGATGGAGGGAACAAGGTCATCACGGACAGTGAAGTCAAGGCTTCTGCCTTCCAGCCATTCATACAGGACAAACAGCTGGCCGTTATACTGAACGATGGGCTGACCGTCCTTGGCAAGCAGGATTGACGGGACCTTTCCGCCGGAGTTTCGGATATAAATCTGGGCGTTTACGGAAAACTGTGCCTTATCATAGGTCTGCTTCAGTCTTTTTAAGCAAACTGGCCCGTTACCGGTCATGACCTTCCATACAGTTTTAATGGACCCCCCTTGGATTACAGAGATGCTGTCAGGCTTGATGTTGTAGAATTCCAACACTTCTTGCGATAATTTGATCAAATCTTCGTTTGCGTTTGATGCTGCTTTTTCCAAATTTCATCAGTCCCTTCCTTTTATTGTTTAAGGTATCATCGAATCAAAGTGATCTATAACAGGAGTAATTGTTTTTTCAAATTGTGCCATTTCCAAAATTCTCTGCAGATATTTATCCATGTTCCACTCTTTATCTCTTTTGTAGTAGTACTTGCTCATCGCACCGAGGAAGAGGTGAGGGAACAGGAGATCCAACTTGACTACTCTCCACTCGGCAGGCGTAAGCGGATTTTCTGCTTGATAATACCTGAACATGTTTTTAGTAAGTTCAAGATTCCACTTGCCCGCTTTCTTCATTACCTTGTTCAGAAGCTTTCGAATATCTCTGGCGGCAATATCCACTGTCAGGGAGTCCGTATCAAGGATATACAGTTTGCCGGACGGATGAAGCAGGAGGTTTCCGGCCGCGAAATCCTGGTGGCATAGACAGCCTTCCTTGCTGGCCTTGTTTACCCAATCCGAGTAATCCTTTCCACGGAGGCCTTCCAAGGCCTTTTTACCTCTCTCGTAGAAGTACGGGAATTCCTTGATCACGGCTTTTCCTATGGCATCAGGTTCTTGCTTTCCGCATTCATCCTTATAGAATTTGTTCATATCCTCAAGCTGCTGCTCGTAATCCTCAATCCACGTTCCCAGATGATATTTTGGTTTTGTGTCGGGAGCAGGGAAGAAGCCTTTGGAGGATTTATGAAATCTTGCAAGCCCTTTCACTACGGTTTCCAGCTCTTGAGGAATGCTGTAGCTTGGATTCTTTCCTTCGATGGCATCCAGCAGGACAAAACAGGTTCCGTTTAGATTTACATAGTCCCTGTGATCCCGCGTTTGATTCACATTGGGGAGATTGACACCATTTGCAAGGAGATGTTTCGTTGCGTGTAAAATGTGCTTGAAGGTGCTTTCGGAGTTGGATATTTTTTTAAGAATCCTATACCCTGCAGGGGTCTGGACCCACCAAACACCTTTTTTATCCTTGTAGGACTCGTTTCGAATCCCCAGAACCTCGAGGGGGTATTCCGTCAAAACAATATCAATGGGTTCCTGTTTTTCTGTCTGCATATTGATTTCTCCTTCCCAGTTGATTTTTCACATGACGAATTTTTACGATTCGTCATGTGAAAAATCAACTTTTTAGCGATTAACTTCAGAAATCCTGACTCCTGTTACTTTATGCTTGATAGATTAGCAGGGGGATAAATCCCCCTGGCATAAACTGAATGATTAACCGATTTCTGTACCTGCCGCTTCATCGTCCTTGCTTTTGCCGCCTGATCCCCAGGATACCTTTAACGAGAAGGATCCCCCAAGATCGTCGAACTCATATTTTACCTTGTAATCAAGGTTTGCATCGTTTGGAATCGCTACATTTGCTCCGTCAACATCCATTCTGCCGGCCAGAAGATCCGGGACAGCCTTTTTGATGAAGGCTGTAAATTCCGGTTTTGTGCCGAAGTATCGGTTTTGATGCTTCATAAGACTAACACTCCTTCCTGGTTGAATACTATAGTTAACATAATGTAACCACAGGAGAATCGGAGAACTTTTCTTTTGTTTATGAAAGAGTTATCAAAACTGAATTAAAACTGAAGTGAGATACTGGCAAAGTAAACCGGATAGTGAATTTATCTGCCCTTGTCTTCGTAAAAGCTGCGTAGTATAAAACATGCACGGCCACATACAAATCAAGGTTGGATATATGACCGTGCATGCCGGAACTTACTGCAGGATACCTTTAAATCATGTTTTAATAAGCTTCAATACTTGATGCTGTCTTGCTGTCATTAAGTATTGTCTAGAATATACCAGCTATACTGCCAGCGAAGGTCTCTTGAGGAATCAGTCGGTCTCGATTTCGACTTCTTCTTCCTCTTCTTCTACTCCGGTATCCCAGGATACTTTCAGGGTGAAAGAGCCGCCAAATTCATCTTCGTCAGCCTTTAACTTAAATTCCAGCGGCAAATCGGATGGAATGGAGACTTTCTTTCCTTCTACTTCCAGTCTTCCGCCGAAGAGATCAGGAATCGCCTTTTTGATAAAGTCTGCAAAATCTGCCTTGTTCCCTGTAAAAGCACTTTGATGTTTCATAAAACTATACACTCCTTTAATTATGATATTGGGTTATTTGCCTTTCTTTTACATAATATTAAGGGGTATTAGCTTATGTTACACTTTCGTGAGGATTTCATCAAAACACTTGGATGACGGCTTTTAAGCTCTATTTTGTTGTCCAGAAATCATCTTTTTTCGGTTTTGAAACGGGAATGGCTCTGACAATTTCTTCACTTTCTTCTTCGTCTTCTTCCGCTTCTTCAACAAGATTCCAAGCTACCTTGAGGCTGAATGATCCGCCAAACTCATCTTCATCTGCCTTAATCTTGTAATCGAGGACTTTGTCTGCGGGAATTGCGACTCTCTTTCCTTCCACTTCGAGTCTGCCGCCGAAAAGATCGGGGATGGCTCTCTTCAAAAAGTCTGCGAATTCTGCTCTGTTCCCTGTAAAACTAGCTTGATGCTTCATAAAACTACACACTCCTTTGATGATGATTTATTTGAATTACAGTTACATAGTATTAAGATTATGTTAACTGTGTTACATTTTTTTAAATAATTCTTAATCAAAGAGTACTTCCCTGAAGGGGTTGTCTAAATATTCAAACATCCATTTTATCTGCTGCTCAGTGACCCTTTCAGCTGAAAGGGCTGGGAGGTGATCTCTATCGAAGAACCCTACTTCACTGGTTTCAGGACCCGGAGAACCTTCTCCGCCTACAATTTCACACTGGATGAATATTTTATATACATGATAAGGAGAGGGAGAGTGCGAGTGGCATCTTCTATCCAAAACGGCTAATACCTTGAGCGGTTTTACATCAAATCCGGATTCTTCTTTCACTTCTTTGACAGCGGCTTCTCCGGGAGTAAAGCCTATATCCGCCCAGCCCCCGGGCAATGACCAGCAGCCGTCTTTGATTTCCCGGACCAGCAGGATTTTATTATCCTTGAATACAACCCCTCGAACTGAAATCTTGGGCGTCTGGTATCCGGATTCATTTGCAAACAATCCTCTGATTTCTTCCATTTCAAGACCTGTAAATCTGGACATAATATCAACACTGATGTCCCTTAACTCAGCATACCTTTCCATATCGAACTGATTATTGGAATAAGTCAGCCCGGCCTGAGATATCGCTTGAATTTTTTTTGCTACCTCTAACCATTCATACTTCATATGCACTTCTCTCCTCGTAAGCCGAATTTATACTATGTATCGGGGAGCATGCCATATTGGTAGGGCTTGAGCACCACAGGACAGGGGGGTTATGCAAATAAATGAATGAAAGGATTACGATCGTTTTACATATTTACATAATATGTTTCAAATAACTATTCGTTACGTGTTCCGGTAAAAAAGGACAGCAGGACAGATTGTGTATAAAACAATTGAGAAATACGAAATTCGAATTGTTGTGAAATGGGCTGGAGCTAGACATCCTGTCTCAGATGTGAAAATCAAATTCCACGGAAACCAGGTGTAGGAGTGAACGCAAAGATCCTATATCACAAGGAAGCAATAACCCGGCAGAGGGTAAAAGTATGATATTAAGATAAATAGAAATTCATGGCACGCAGGAAAAAGAAAGAATAAGATCTTTAAGAAAAGTGCAGGGGACAGGGCATCTGTCCCCCTGTCTTTAACGTTTGCCTCGAAGATAATTGGGCGTTACACAGGCAAATCCCGTTCCCGGCATCATGGGACGATCCATGTTTTCCGGGGATTCAGGGGAGTATGTAGGGTATGAAGATCCCTTCCTGTAGGCTTCCAACTCGGTTCGCAGTGTATGGAGATCCAGTTCTGCTGCCCTTGATTTTGTTGCGGACCTTTCAAGATCTCCCTCAATTTTTCTTTGCCTGGAGTCCAGATAATCCAGTTTATCTTCTATTTCCTTCATTGACTGCTTGAGTTCATCAATATTTCTGGATAGCGCTTTTAAACTGTCGACGATCAGGGCTTTCAAGGACTCCTCATTGACCTGGGATAGATTGGATACGGTAATTGAAGGCTGCTCAGGCTGTGGAGCAGATATGTACGGTCTTCTTGAATTTCTCATCATGATAATACCCCCTTCTATCCAGTATATGGAGGAAGGGGGTAAAGGGTTACAAATATTGATTAGATTATTTCAGATCGCAATACCCCGAGATTTTCTGGATGCTTCTCGGTACTGCATCCTTGGAATTTCCCCAGGGGGCTTCATTGAACCGGTAGTCAAACTTTTTGGTGAACCAGTTGACCTCTTGCTGAACTCTTTCAAGATTCTCAATTTCCAGTTCGAACAATGCACCGACGAAAATCGCCAGGTCTTTTCCGGAAAGATACTTTCTTGCACCTTCCAGAAGGACTCTGAAATGCTTTAAACAAAAGCCTTTGTTGGTAAACAGCTCTTTGAACTCGGTCTCTTTAAACCACAAGTAGATGACAACATCAATATAACGGTCCATGGTGTGATCGAGCTTGCTGCAGACCGAGCAGGAGTTTTCCAGTGAAGCAAGCTGGGAAATGACTTCCTCGACAAACTTGTCCGTCTCTGTCTTCTTGGTGGATACCTTCGCAGAAAGGTTTTTCAACATGGACAGCCCGGTTTCCTTTTTAATGGCATCGGATTTGGCCTTGTAGGAGTCCTTCAGCTTTTTGTTCTGCTCGCATAAGTGAGTATCAATGATCAACCCGAGTCCAAGCCTGTTGGCTTGTTTGTTGTAAAGAAGCTCGTAATGCCTTCTGCAGAAGCCCTTGTCATTGGTTTCCACTCTACTGTCGGGTTCCATCAGGGAAGGACCCAGTACATAATCAATGTATTCATCCTCCAGTTTCTTCTCCAAAACGCAGATGGGGCATTCACAATCCACTCGGAAAGCTTCTGTGACGGGAATGGTGTAAATCTTTTCTTTCATGCTTTATCCTCACTATATAAAAAATACTTCATAGAGTCTTTTTACCTTCTGCCAATACAATCTTTTTAATTATACCAGAAAAAAAGGGGAATATATACAGTAGGATTGAGACGAGGATTAAGCTTATCTCTATTCAATTCTTGAACTTAAAGGAAGAGTATGGAGTACAAGGGGTACAGCATAAAACGACAGGGAAATACGATCATTGTAAGCGGCGTGAGGGATTTTAACCCGGTGCATATTTTCGAATGCGGGCAGAGTTTCCGTTGGGCAAAACAGGGGGATGGAAGTTATACAGGAATTGTCAGAGACAAGGTTGTAAACATCCGTTTTGAAGAAGAAGCACTGACAATCAACAATGCCTCCGAGGATGATTTTATTGAATTATGGTATGACTATTTCGATCTTGGAACGGATTATGGAAGCATTAAAAAGCAGCTGGAGCTGAAAGACCCTTTCTTGAACGAAGCGGTTCATTACGGGTATGGGATCCGGCTTTTGAAGCAGGATCTATGGGAAACCTTGATTTCTTTTATCATTTCGTCCAATAACAATATTCCAAGGATAACAAAGATTATTACCGCTATCGCCAAAACCTACGGTCAGGAAATTGATTTTGGCGGGTGCAGGTATTATACTTTCCCCGACTATACCAGACTTGCCGGGACCAGCCTTGAACAACTTGAAGTCTGCCGGGGAGGTTACCGCTGCAAGTATATAGTGCAAACAGCCGCCATGGTTGCTGAAAGGAAAGTGAACCTGGACCGTCTTGAGGAAATGGATACGGAAAAGGCTAGAGCGGAATTGATGAAGCTTTCGGGGATCGGGCCCAAGGTCGCGGATTGTATACTCTTGTTTAGCGGTGCTCACCGGGATGTTTTCCCGACGGATGTGTGGGTGAAACGGGTGATGGAAGAACTCTACTTCAAAAGGGAAGCAGGCATCAAGGAGATTCAGGAGTTTGCGATGTCTTATTTCGGAGAGCTTGTAGGGTTTGCACAGCAATATTTGTTCTACTATGCGAGGGAAAAAAGGGTAGGAATGAAATAGATTTTGATTGATTAAGCATAAGAAAGCCTATTGGTTTTTTAACAGTTTTTATAGGTTTTAGCGAACAAAAAAATAATTGTTTGAATCCGGGAAATAGTGATATAATAATGTTACAGAACATAGTAATCCTGAAATGCTCGTGAATATGCCTATTATTTTGAACCTACATTTGATATAAGGGAGTTCAGAGTTTGCAAGCCGATATCAGGCCTCAAGATAATTCCGAAATCCGGTATCAGCCGGATGCAACGGCGGAGGAAGGTTGAAACCTGCAGCAGGACACCCACCTAGCGGAGGCTAGGTGTCAAAATATAGGTGTACGGCATTTTGGGTGTTAACACAAAAAAAGGCCCTCGTTTCGAGGGCTTTTTTGCTGTGAATATTGTGGTCTGTGTTGTATTATATTGCGTAAAGCTTGTTGCATGCTCCCGTGGTTTGAAACCGTTCGGATTACATCGACTTTCCTGGAATAATGGCATCAACGATTCCATAGATGAGTGCTCCGATAATTGCGCCCCAGAAGGTAACTGCATAACCGGCTACAAAGAACTGAGTGATGTAAATGATCGCAGCTGCGAGAATAAATCCTGTAATCCCGCGGCCAAAAGGTGTTGCATTCACATTGAGAACCCTGCTTGCCAGATAATCCAGTCCTGATAGTACAATGGCTCCCAGTAAAAGAGACCATAATCCGTTGATGGCAAAGCCACGGGTGAAGAATGCAGTGATTGCCAAAACAATCGCCGCTACGACCACCCTTATAATAAACTGGGTTATACTAAAAGGCTCGGTTCTAGTTGTATTCATTGGATCAGCCATATCATCACGTCCTTTCAATTTGAACTTAAGGGTTACCTCATTCAAAGAGAAGATTACTATTCGAAATGCTCTTTTGAAGCTTGCTTCAAAATAGTGACGCATCTTTGAATGTTTTGTCTATACTATTATTGATAAAATATTGCGGATTTATTCAAGCACCTATTTTAAGCAAAGAAGTAAAGGAAAATTTCTTGAAATTTTCTATAAATAAACACAAATT
>JAOAAU010000129.1 GCA_026418695.1 Clostridia bacterium | reverse complement strand
AAATTTTGTGCATGGAGTGATGTTATGAATCAGGGTTTGTACGGAAAGGGATGCTTCACGCTCCCTGGTGAAGCCGGTTATGAAAAATTGACACTTGAACTTGCAAAAAAATGGGGAGCAGATGTGATCCGTGACAGTGATGGAACTCAGCTGTCCGATGAAATCACTTCTTCAGGCTATGATATATATTCTACCTGCTGTCTGGTAAGAGCAGATAATCAGTGGGCAAAGGAAAACATGGATAAGCTGCAGCAGAATTATCTTATGAGCTTTCCTGTTACTGCTCTAGAGAATACAGTAACGATTCATTTGCTCGATGGTTTTTTCAAAGAACAGTTTGTAATTAACACAAAGGATGATCCTAAGGAATGGTGGCAGGTTTTTGACAGGACCACCGGTATGGAAATTCCGGCTTCCCAATGGAATTTTGATTCCAAAAAGGGAACGGTTACTATTCTGAAAGCGGATCCATGGCACAACTATACGGCGAACTTCCTAGTAAGCAGAATATGGGAAGAAATATCCATGTACAATCATATCACCAACAACTGGGGGGATAAGGAACACCTTATGGCGGTGGAACCCAGATATCCGGAAACCCAGGCGCATATACTGGAACATTTTGAGAAATGGCTTCAGGAACATCCGCAGACCAATGTTGTACGGTTTACTTCCATGTTCTACAACTTCTGCTGGTTCTGGGGGGATCACCCTAATTTGAGGTTTGTATATTCAGACTGGGGCTCCTATGATTTTGCAGTGAACCCTTTGGCGTTAAAAGAGTTTGAAAAAGCTTACGGTTACCGTTTAACCTCTGAGGACTTTGTGAACCAGGGCCGCTATAATGCTACCCACAACGTTCCGACTCAAAGGTATAGGGATTGGATGGATTTTGTCAACAGTTTTGTGGTTTCCTTCGGTAGAAAATGCATTGATCTGGTTCATCAATACGGGAAAAAGGCCTATGTATTTTATGATGATCATTGGATCGGTGTGGAACCCTACGGTGAAAGGTTTAAGGATTTTAACTTTGACGGGATTATCAAATGTGTCTTTAATGCATTTGAAGCCAGACTTTGTGCGGGAGTGAATGGCGTTGATGCGCATGAACTGCGTCTGCATCCGTACTTGTTTCCTACGGGTCTGAATGGAGAACCAACCTTCCTGGAGGGTGGGAACCCAACGCTGGATGCCAAGAAGTTTTGGGTCAATATCCGCCGTGCATTACTCCGGGCATCTGTTGACAGAATCGGGCTTGGGGGATACCTTCATTTGGTACAAGGGTTCCCTGATTTTGTGGACTATATCGCTGGACTGGCTGAGGAATTCAGGATGCTGAAAAGCTTCCATCAGGAGGATAAACCCTATGTTGCTCCCTGTAAGATTGCTGTATTAACTGCTTGGGGAAAGCTGCGTTCATGGATATGCAGCGGCCATTTGCACGAGCATCCGGAACTGGAACTCATCAACCTGTTGGAGTCTCTTGCAGGCTTGCCTGTTGAGGTGGAATTTATATCCTTTGAAGATATACTGGAAAAGGGGATTCCTCAGGATGTTAAAGTAATCCTGAATGCAGGAGGACTGGACAGCGCATGGAGCGGCGGAGAGTATTGGCAGAATCCGCAATTGATAGAAATAATCTCTGCCTGGGTCGCTCAAGGAGGTGGATTTATTGGGGCGGGAGAGCCAACTGCTTCAAAGCACAGCAGCCAATACTTCCAACTGTCTCATGTCATGGGTGTCGATAGGGAAATTGGTCTTACGATTTGTAAGATGAAGTATTCCTACAAAAAGGATACCGTAAAGCACTTTATTCTGGAGGATATAGAAGGAGAACCGGACTTCGGCAAAGATGTTGACCGCATCTTTATCACAGGAAATGATACGAAGGTGCTGTCGGATAGAGACGGTTCACCAAGTCTTGCTGTTCACAGCTTTGGAAAAGGGCGGTCCGTTTACCTTTCAGGCTATCGATTCTCTGCTGAAAATACAAGGATGCTGCATCGTGCAATCTTTTGGGCAGCAGCTTGCGAAGACGATTTTTACCGCTGGAACTGCAGTAATCTCCGTACGGAGTGCGCCTATTTTCCAAAGAGCAAGAAGCTGGTCGTAATCAATAATGGGGGCCGGATAGAGCAAACAAGCGTATATAATGCTTCAAACACTCCGATCGAGGTAACTCTGGAGCCTTATGGCATCTGGGTCATGGACATGGAATAACCATTTGAGATTTTAAAGAAGATAAGGGAGTGTGCATCATGAGGATTGGTGTAAGAGCCCACGATTTTGGGAAATTACCTGTGGAGCTGCTTGCGGACAGAATCGCAGAGAAAAAACTTTCATGTATTCAGTTAGCCCTGATGAAAGCGATTGAAGGAATAGATGAAATCGATGGAAGGCTGAACCCGGGATTTGCCTATACAATCGGAGAAGCATTTCGCAGAAGGAATGTTCAAATTGCTGTTTTAGGGTGCTATATTAATCTCGTGGATCCGGATGTGACGGCACGGAAAAGTCAGATCGAAAGATTTAAGGAACATATCCGCTATGCGCGGGATTTGGGCTGCAGTGTAATTGCAACAGAAACCGGATCATTCAATTCTGATTGGTCCTTCAACCCGTGGAATCATGGAGAAGAAGCTTTTGTGACATTATGTGAGAGCGTCTCGGAAATGGTGAAGGAAGCTGAGAGGTTTGGTGTGTTTGTAGGGATTGAAGGTGTAACAACCCATGTCATTCATAATCCAGCAAGGATGAAAAGGCTTCTGGATACCATCGGTTCAAGCAACCTGCAGGTCGTGTTTGACCCCGTAAATCTTCTTTCTCCGGATAATTATCATAACCAGAAGAAAATCATTGAGGAGTGCTTTGAATTGTTTGGGGATAGAATCGTAGCAGTTCATATCAAAGATTTCACAATAGAACAAGGAAAGAAAAAGGCAGCAGCAATCGGAAAAGGACTTTTTGATTATGAAACGGTCATGAGACTTCTCCAATCTCAAAAGCCGCATATGAATATGCTGATTGAGGAAGCGAATCCGGAAACGGTGAAAGAGGATATGGAGTTTCTTCAAAGTGTTTACGGTAAAACTTGCGGGAACCAGACTGAATCGGTATAGTTTGAAATTTATGAGCAATACTTTCAATACATTTTGAGAGTTTGAATCAGGCTATTGGGTACAAAAAAACTGTTACCTCAATAGCCTATACTTTTATAAAAGCAGCTTTACTTCCTACGTATAATAAAGTCTGAAAACGATATCCTGATTATAGTTTCCAAAGCCGGTGCCGAAAAGGGTCACACCTCCGGGATGTTCTGATTCCTCCAGTACGGCGATCCGGTATATCCACTGCTTCTGGCGGATGTTTACCTGACCCAGAGTCGTATCCGAGATTTTCTGTCCATCAATATAGGAACCGGTATCATCAATCCTTATGACCTTTAATAACCCAAATTGCCCGACGCCCAGGCTCCACCACTCGGGAGTGAATTTGCCTCTGACTCCGCCAAAGTCTCCGGGACTTGTCCACTGGCCGAGGTTGATGCCATTAAGAAAGAATGAAATGTCTGAAGGCCAGTTGTTATTAACACCGGGTGCTTCGGATCCAAGTTCCAGGGAGATTTCCAAAGCAACGGGATTCTGTATGGACAGCAGATGGTTGGGTATCTTGTACTCCAAGAATCCTTTGGTGAACCAAAGGATCCCTGAATTCACCCTTTCGGGATCTAGAAAGTATCTCGGATCGTCATAGTAACCGATGATTTTTTCAGTTGTAGCCAATCCGCAGGTAGGCAGCACACTAAAGTCGGTATAGTGTCCGATAGGAAGAGAAAACTCATGCACCTTCAGATTCGATTCGTTCTTCTTGGGAAACTCAATCTCAAGATGATCCATGGCCAGAGAACAAATCTTGTATAAAGCTCCGTTTGTATGGACTCTTTTTGAAGAAATGATCCCGGCTTCCTCCAGTTTGCGGATATGCATCGTGAGAATAGCGCTGCTAAGCCCCAGCTCTTTGGCCAGGTCTTTAATATTCATGGGCTTTTGGGCCAGTAAATGAATGATTTTCAGTCGTACATTGCTTGCAAGAGCTTCGAATATAGGAAGCCATTTCTCTGAAGTATCAATGATCATAAATCACCTGTCCGGTATTAATCACAGCGTTCCATATGGAAGAACCAATAGGATGCTGACGGTTGCTTCTATTATGCCATGAATTAATACATTTGTAAATTGATTATATGTTTTTGAGTGCTCGATTGAAGATCGAAGCGCTAAAAAGAAAAATAGTCAGAAGCTCGGTCGGTATATATCTTTAGTCAACTTGATTTAAGCATATTGACAATCATAAAGGTTCGGTTTATTATTGAATTAACATAAAAATCAATCAATTAATATAAATGTTAATTAGGGGGCATGGTTATGAAAAAGGCTAAGGTTGTTATTGGTAAGGATTTTAAGGTCGGAGAGGTCGACAAAAGAATTTATGGCTCATTTATTGAGCAGTGGGGCAGAGCTGTCTACGGAGGGATTTATGAACCTGGGCACCCTAATGCAAATGAAAAAGGCTTCCGACAGGATGTCATCAATCTTGTTAAGGAGCTCCAGGTGCCGATCGTGCGTTATCCCGGAGGTAACTTCTTATCAGGGTATAAATGGGAGGATGGCATCGGACCCAAAGAAAGCAGGCCAAGAAGGCTTGATCTTGCATGGTTCACAACTGAAACCAATCAGGTAGGCACCAATGAATTTGTTGATTGGGCAAAATATGCCGATACAGAAGTTATGATGGCAGTGAATCTCGGGACGAGGGGAGCCGAGGAAGCCAGAACTCTGGTTGAGTACTGCAATCACCCGGGAGGAACCTATTGGAGTGATTTGAGAAAAAGTCACGGTTACAAGGAACCTCATAAAATCAAGACCTGGTGTCTTGGAAACGAAATGGATGGACCGTGGCAAATCTGCAAAAAGACAGCGGAAGAATATGGAAGGGTAGCCCACGAAACTGCAAAGGTCATGAAATGGGTGGATCCGGATATAGAACTGGTAGCCTGCGGAAGCTCATCCAGTGCGATGCCTACTTTCGCACAATGGGAAGCTACTGTCCTTGAACATACGTATGAACATGTTGACTATTTGTCATTACATACCTATTACAGAAATGATGAGAACGGAACAGCTAATTTTCTTGCTCGATCCATGGATATGGATAATTTCATAAAGTCTGTTGTGTCCATCTGCGATTATATCAAAGCGAAGACACGGAGCAAAAAAGACATGTATCTTTCCTTCGATGAATGGAATGTGTGGTACATGACACCTTCACATACATACGAGCGCTGGTCCATTGCACCGTCCATCAATGAAAATATCTATGATCTTCAAGATGCATTGGTCGTAGGCTGTATGCTCATCACCCTTTTGAAACACGCCGATAGAGTGAAAATGGCCTGCATGGCGCAGTTGATCAATACAATAGCGCCAATTATGACTGAAACCGGCGGGGTTTCCTGGAGGAACACGATTTTTTATCCTTACCTGCATGCATCCATTTACGGCAGAGGTACTGTATTGAATGCAGTGATTGATTCTCCAAAGTATGATAGTAAGGATTTCTGCGACGTACCGTATTTGGAGTCCACGGTTGTGTTTAATGAAGAGAAAGATGAATTAACCCTGTTTGCAGTCAACCGTGATTTGGAAGATTCCATGCTGATGGAGGTGGATCTTCGGGATTTCCAGGGCTACAAGCTTGTTGAACACATTGTTCTTGAACACGAAGACATGAAGGCGACTAATACAAAGGAAAATCCATTGAATGTTGTGCCTCACAATAAAGGGAATACATCGATAGAGGATGGTACTGCACAGATTCTCTTGAACAAGCTTTCATGGAATGTGATTCGTTTGGCTAAATAGAATGTGAGTCCGAATATTATATTCAAAGTGAAAAGAATTTTCATGGGAAAAGCTATTGGAAGAGGAAATCTTCACTTGACCCAAAAGGAATACATCTGAGAAAAGTGCTGTGAGACATTCTGTAGAGACGTTTCCCCCGTACAGCAACTTTTCGATCTATTGAAGATTTTTGAAGACAATAGCTTTCCCTATGCCTGAAAATTCTTTCTCACTTCCTAGATAGAAGCAATATTATATAGATTTTCTATAATCACCGGGTGTTTTCCCGGTGATTTTTTTAAATACTTCATAAAAGAATTTCAGATCATTAAAGCCGGTATGGGATGCGATGTCTACGACCTTCATGTCTGAGTTCCTCAGCAGATTGCAGGCTTCGTCAATACGGAGCTTCTGTACATAATCGCTGAAGTTGATGCCTGTGACTTCCTTGAAGAGTTTGCTGAAATAATTTTTGCTGATGAAGGTTTTCATTGCGACGTCTTCCAGGCGGATTTCAGTATGATAATGCTGCTTGAGATAATCGATGGCCTGGTTGACAAGTTCCTGGCTTTTTGAAGAAACTGTCCTTTTGGAATCCTGATCGATATATCTGAAGATTTTTACAATCAGTTCAATCAGATAGGCTCGGATGATGTCAATATAGCCTTTCTGCATCAGCTTGTATTCCTGATGCATTTTTGAAAACAGGTCTCCGATTTCCTTAAACTCAGCCCCGCTTAGCCTTAGATCCGGGCCGGGAGTGTAATTATCCGGAAACAGGGATTTAAAAAGGAAAGAAGAAGTAATGTCCTGAAAATGAATGCTGCTGAAAAGAGAAGCATCCAGAAACTTGGGCATAAACACGCAGTTGAATACAACGGGTTCATTCTTCCCCTTTTCAATAGGGAAGAAGCCATGGGGGACATCATAGTTTATGATAAATAAATCTCCGCGGCAAATCTCGTATTCACTGCTGCCCACAATATGCTTGCCGCTGCCGGAAATCACATAAACAATCTCGATGAAATCATGGCGGTGCATGAAATCCATATATTCCTGCAATTCTTCACTGGACTTGTTGACGTAGACAAGTTCATTTTTTCTAAAGATTGAATCGCCTTTTAATAAAGGAACCTGCCGATGATCCATTGTTTTCACCCTCAATATCCCTGTAATAAATCCCAATAATAATAAAACCCAATAACAGAATAACATATACCAAAGAAAATCTAAAGGCGTTGCGCTAGAATAAGTCTATAAGGGGAACGAAAAAGAGTTTATAAGCAGGAAGAAAGTAATTGCCTCCAAAAATATTCAATAGCATCAAAAAGCTGCTGTACGGGGGAAATGTTTTTTGGTTATGTCTCACAGCACTTTTCTCAGGGGTATTCCTTTTGGGTCAAGTGAAGATTTCTTCTACCAATTACTTTCTCCATATAAATTTTTTTCGCTTTAACGGTGAATTTAAAACATGTTCAATTTTTGTAAGACTTATGTGTTCTTTTGTGTAGATTCATAAAAAAGTGAAGAAAAGGGGGATGCAAGATGCTAAAGCTACTGGCTTTCGACTATGGCGCCAGCAGTGGCAGAGGAATATTGGGCCGTTTCGACGGTGACAAGCTTCACCTTGAGGAAATCCACCGGTTTTCCAATGATCCGGTCATGTTGAATAGTGGTTTCTACTGGGATATTTTACGGTTATATCATGAAATGAAGCAAGGTATGATCAAATGTGTAAAAGGTGGACATGGAGACTTTGCCAGCATTGGTATCGATACCTGGGGAGTTGATTTTGGACTTCTGGACTCGAAAGGTGAACTTCTTGGAATACCTACACACTATAGGGATAGCAGAACCGATGGAATGATCGAGGAAGCATGTAAAAGAGTACCTAAAAGAGAAATCTATGAACAAACAGGAATTCAATTCTTAAAATTTAATACACTTTATCAACTCCTGGCAATGAAGCTGAATAATTCACCGATCCTGGAAAAGGCATCCACGATGCTGTTTATTCCTGACTTGCTTAATTATTTCCTGACAGGAGTTAAAGCAAGCGAGTTCACCATTGCGAGTACATCACAAATGATAGATCCGAGAACTGGCGGATGGGCAAAAGACTTGCTGACAAAGTTAGAAATACCAATCAGCATTCTCACAGAAGTGATTGGAACCGGATCCATTGTTGGTCACGTGACTCAATCAATTCAAGATGAACTCAATATACAATCCGTACCCGTAATTGCTGTTGCAGAACATGATACTGGAAGCGCTGTTGTTTCAGTACCTGTTATAGAAGGAAAATATGCTTACCTCAGCAGTGGGACATGGTCCTTGATGGGGATGGAACTTCCTGCTCCTGTAATCAATGACACGACCTACAGTCTGAATTATACCAATGAAGGCGGAATTTATAAAACTACGAGGCTGTTAAAGAACATTATGGGTCTATGGATATACCAGGAATGTAAGCGCGCATGGGATAAGGAAGGTGAACCTCTCTCATTTGATGAGCTGGAAGCGCAGGCTACAGCCGCAGAGTCTCTTGCAGCATTCATAGACCCGGATGATGATATGTTCTATGGGCCAGGTAAAATGCCGGATAAAGTTGCGCAGTACTGTATTCGGACCAATCAGAAGATTCCTGCAAGCAAAGGAGGAATCGTACGTTGTGTGATGGAAAGCCTCGCACTTAAATATCGAATGATTTTTGAGGGGCTGGAGCAAATCGCAGGTTTTTCAATCCCGGTACTTCACATTGTAGGTGGTGGAACTAAAAACATTATGCTCAACCAATTTACCGCCAACTCAATTGGAAAACCGGTGATTACTGGTCCTATTGAAGCAACGGCAATCGGTAACCTGTCAACGCAGCTCCTTGCGTTGGGGGAAGTATCCAGCCTAAGTCAGGCAAGAGCAATGATCAAAAGATCCTTCCCGACACAGGAATACCTTCCTGTGGACAGCGAACGCTGGAATGATGCCTATGACCGGTTCTTGAAGATAATTAACAAGTAAAATATTTGGAGGTCATCAAAATGAGAAAAATCAATGAAAGCTACCAATATGCGAAAGAGGTTTACGCAGCCTTTGGCGTTGATACGGATGCTGTGCTTCAAAAAATGAAAGAAAGACAGGTTTCTCTTCACTGCTGGCAGGGGGATGATGTAAACGGATTTGAGGTTACTGCCGGTGGAACCAGCGGAGGAATTCTAAGTACAGGAAATTATCCGGGAAGAGCCAGAACTGGAGATGAACTGCGTGCAGATTACGAAAAAGCTTTAAGTTTAATTCCAGGAAAGCACCGGATTAATCTGCATGCAATTTATGCAGAAACTGAAGGTAAAATTGTTGAAAGAGATCAGATTACCATTGAACACTTTAGAAAGTGGATTGACTGGGCGAAAAAACTGGGTGTGGGCATTGACTTCAACCCAAGCTGTTTCGGACACCCGATGGCAGCTTCCGGATTTACTCTGGGAAGCAAGGATGAAGAGGTAAGACAATTCTGGATTCGCCATGTGAAGGCTTGCCGTGAAATCGCAGCCGCTATCGGAAAAGAGCTGGGAACTCCCTGTGTCATGAATATTTGGGTTCCTGACGGAATGAAGGATATTCCTGCAGACCGTCTAGGATACCGCATGCTGATGAAAAAATCACTGGATGAGATTCTGACTGTAAAATACGATAAGAAGTACTTGGTAGACGCGCTTGAAAGCAAGCTGTTCGGAATCGGTGTTGAATCCTATACTGTGGGCTCTCATGAGTTCGTGATGGGATATGGTTTAAAGAACAATGTAACCATTTGCTATGATATGGGACATTTCCATCTTACCGAGAGTGTGGCAGATAAGATTTCTGCAACACTTCTGTATGCAGAGGATCTGTTGCTGCATGTCAGCAGACCTGTACGCTGGGACAGTGACCATGTCGTTATACTGAATGATGATTTGATAGCATTGGCTCAGGAGGTAAAAAGAGCAGATGCCTTCGATAGGGTGTATTATGCTTTGGACTTCTTTGACGGAAGCATTAACCGGATCACTGCATGGGTTACAGGAACGAGGGCTGCCCTTAAATCGATCATGATAGCGCTTCTGGAACCGACAGACAAAATTGTTGAGGAAGAAAACAAAGGAAACTACGGAAACAGGCTTGCCCTGATGGAAGAGTTCAAGACGCTTCCCTTTGCAGCGGTTTGGGATAAATTCTGCTATGACATGAAGGTCCCTGTAGGCGCTGATTGGCTGCAGGATGTAAAGGAATACGAGGAAAACGTACTGTCCAAGAGATAAATATAGGAAAAGAGGTCTGAAAAATGTACGAACAAGGGCTAAAAGAACTTGAAATCATATCAAAAGCAGCAGGAAACCGGATTGATTATGTCCAGGGCGGCGGAGGAAACACTTCGGTAAAGCTGAACAATGAGCTAATGGCCGTCAAGGCGTCCGGTTTTAAATTAAATCAGATTACACCAACCGAGGGCTTTGTTGTTGTAAATTATAAAAACATCAAGACCTATTATGAAGGTGTAGATTTGAGCCAGGACGTGGACTTTGAAAAGGAAAGCGTAGAAGTTGCCAAGAAAAATGTTGTTGAAATGGAAGGATTGAAAGTATTAAGACCTTCTGTAGAAGCAGGCTTTCACTCCATTATGAAAAAGTATGTCATCCATACCCATCCGGTTTACGCCAATATCCTTTGCTGCAGCAAAGAAGGCGCGACAGTTGTGGAAAAGATCTTCGGAGGCAGAGAATATGCTTACTTGTGGATTCCTTATATCAATCCGGGTTTCTGCCTGACATTGAAAATCAAGGAAGAAATTGATCTTTGCATCAAACGGTGCGGTAAATTCCCTGAAGTGGTATTTATGGAAAACCACGGGCTGATTGTAACCGCGGATGATTACCAACGGGCTGTTGAACTGCATGAGGAAGTCAACAACCTGATCCGGGGAAATTTCAAACTCCAGGAGGCATATCCTGTCATTAACCTTGAAAAGGTTGATGACAATACTTTCAGAAGTAAGACAGAGTACATTGTTAATTACTTTAGTGAAAAGGATATCAGCAGAGACTTTTTTGATAAAGCTGCACTCTATCCGGACCAGTTGGTTTACTTGAACAGCAGCCTTTCCGTTAACGGGTCCGAAAACAAGCTGAATATAAATTCCAAAACCGGAGAACTCCTGTATAAGACAAATTACTCCGAAGCCATGACCATTGAAGAGACGCTGTTGGGGTATTTGTATGTTGTAAATGGTATAGAGAAGTGTGGGCTTGATATCAAAGTCATGTCCGAAAGGGAAATTGAGTTTATCCGAAACTGGGAAAGTGAAGCGTACCGGAAGAGCCTTGTAAAAGATCTCACGAAGTAAGATCCTCCTTAAAAGTAGAGCAGAAGAGGTAAATGCCTGAAAAGGTCTTTACCTCTTTTGTGCAATTTACTATGAGGATAGGGTAAAATAAATTCCAGGGACTGAATGCTGGAGATGAATCAATAAATCTATTCTGGAGATGAGGAAAGATGAAATTTGAACTTTTACATCCTGCAGATCAAATCGTAATGATTATGGAACGAATCTACGGATACGGAATGACCACTACTTCCGGAGGGAATCTATCCATTCTGGATGAAAACGGAGATATATGGATTACGCCGGGAGGGGTCGACAAAGGGACTTTGACGAGGAAGGACATTGTTTGCATCAAGCAGGACGGCGAAATTGTAGGAATTCACAGGCCTTCCATTGAATTGCCGTTTCACCAGACTGTCTATAAGAAAAGAAAAGATGTCCGGGCTGTACTTCATGCGCATCCGCCGGCTCTAGTAGCATTCAGTATTGTAAGAAAAATCCCCAATACACGAATCATTCCCAATGCCCATCAGATTTGCGGGGAAGTGGGAATGGCAGAATACGATCTTCCTGGGAGCACAAAGCTCGGGGATAAAATTGCAGCAGTTTTTGAAGCAGGATATGATACGGTGATGCTGGAGAACCACGGAGTTGTTGTAGCCCATAAAGACTTGTTTAAAGCTTTTATGGCCTTTGAGACCTTGGATTTTTGTGCGAGGCTGGAAATTAAGGCGCATCGGATTGGAAAGCCTGTAGCCCTGTCGGAAAGGTACCTGGAAGTCTCAAAAAGCAAGCAAAATCCCAAGTTGGAAGAGTATGTACCTCAGAGTCACAGCAGTGCTGAAAACAATGCCAGGAGGGAAATGTGCGAGCTGATTCACCGGGCGTATAATCAAAAATTGTTTACCAGTACGCAAGGAACCTTTTCGCAAAAGCTGGGGGATCGTTCTTTCCTGATCACGCCTTACCTGGTAGACCGAAAATACATGGATATATCTGATCTGGTAAGGGTAGAGGATGGACGGTGTGAAGCCGGAAAAATACCAAGCCGATCCGTATTGCTGCATCAAGCCATCTATGAAAAGCATCCTCACGTTCAATCGGTGATTATTGCACATCCGCCTAATATCATGGCCTTTGCAGTGACTGAAGAGAAGTTCGACTCGAGAACAATTCCGGAGAGCTATATTTTACTTCGCACCATACCCAAGCTTCCATTTGGCTCAAGCTTCATGCAGCCTCAGATGGCTGCCGATACTTTTAAAGATAATACGCCGGTGGCGCTGGTCGAAAATGACTGTATTATCGTAACAGGCAGCAGCCTTTTGAATGCCTTTGACAGATTGGAAGTTGCCGAATATAGTGCAAAGGGTGTAATTGCATCCAGAGAGCTTGGCGAAATGGTTGCAATCGATGATCAGCAGGTGCGGGAAATTGATCAGGCTTTTAACTTGAAATAGATCAATGAAAAGGGAGTTGTCTCCGTAAAATGAGAGGCAGCTCCCTGATTCCTTGCAGCAAAAGTGTTCTATCTTGAACGTTTCCATTTGTTCCGGAAATTCAGGGGAGTATGTTCGGTACGGCTTTTAAAAAGATGAATGAAGTGGCTTACATTCTCGATGCCTGCTTTTTCGGCGATACCCGCAATCGGAACATCCGAGTATTTCAATAACTCTTTAGCATAAGTGATGCGGGTATTAATGAGGTATTCATTGGGAGAAAAACCTGTGTATTTCTTGAATTCCCTGGCAAAATAAAACTTGCTGACTGCAAATTGGTCTGCCAGCTGGTCCAAAGTGATTCTTTCACTGAAGTGCCTGTCTAAAAACCTCATGGCGTTCCGAATATAGTCCGGAACCATGTAGTTGGAGGTATCGATGTTGCCGGCAGCCAATAACAACTCTGTGAGCATTTCTGATAACAGCTTTGAACTCAATAATTCCGTACGGATATCTTTTTGACGATACAGCTCGATCAAGTCCTGCAAGGCCATAGGAAGAGCCGAGTCCTGTGACAGTGAAACCAAAGGCAGTCCGGATTTGGCAAATTGATCGTAGTAACCGCTGCTGGTTGAACCGTTGAAATGAACCCAAAGAATTTCCCAAAGCTCTTTTGAATCGGTGCGATAATGCTGGTACTCCATGCAATCTATAAAAAAAGCCTGGCCGGGAAGAAGTGTATAAGCTTTTCCTTTATAAGTCAAAAACCCTTTCCCTGATACGGTATATACCACGAGGTAGGAACTCAAATTCTCCCGCTCTGTAAAGTACTGAGGCTGCGTTTTGAAGTAACCAACTTCCTGAACATAAAAGAAAGCGTTTTTTGCGGACTGGCTGGGGGTTGCAATGAGACGGACGGAATCCTCGGACCACCCCTGTGAGTAATTTTCCAAATACCCGGACATCAGGTTCACCTCTTCAGCAAGATTCTGTTATTTCTACACAAGATACTTCATTGTAACAACCATTTTAAATCAATATAATAGAGTTGTAAAGCACTATGATCTTTTTGGTGCAGAACATTAGGAGTTTAAAACCGTATACACAAAACTGTTATTTTAATTCGAAAAATAGTTCACAGGAGGCTGTTATGAGTATTATTGAACCAATAAAACCGGTGAAGAAAGCAAGAATAGGTCTTTACTCCGTAGGCTTGAAAGCTTATTGGAATCAATTTGAAGGTTTGAAAGAGCGGCTGATTCTTTATGGGAAGTTTATTGAATCAAAGCTTGCGGAATTCGGAGAAGTCTCAAATTTTGGTCTGGTGGATGATGAAGTTTCAGCCAGAACAGCGGGTGAATGGATGAATGCACGGAATGTAGACATTATCTTCTGCCATTCGGCCACCTACGTGACCAGTGCCTGTGTTTTGCCGGTACATCAGATTTGCAAGGCCCCTGTAGTCATACTCAATCTACAGCCTACACCACAGATGAATTATCTGAAAACAACTACCGGAGAATGGCTGGCACACTGTGGGGCCTGTCCGGTGCCGGAATATACCAATGCTTTTAACCGTGCAGGGATTAAGTATAGAATTGTCAATGGATTGTTAGGCTTGGATAAAACTCCTGTAATCTCTGTAACTGAGGAAAATACGGCCGAAAGGAAAGAAGCCATACGGGCATGGAAGGAAATCGGCGAGTGGGCGAGGGCGGCAACGGTCAAACGGACACTGCAGCACAGCAGGTTTGGGTTCCTCGGGAATAATTACAGCGGTATGCTGGATATGTACAGCGACTTTACCATGGCTCAGGCCCAGATGGGAATTCATGTTGAGCTGCTGGAAATGTGTGATTTGGATAGAAGCTTAAAATCTGTGACACCCAATGAGATTAAAGTAAAAAGAGAGCTGGTGATGGAGTTTTTTGAGATCAGCGGAGACTCTCCTTCGGATCGTATAGCGAAAAAACCTACGGAAGAACAGATGGTATGGGCTTGCAAGATTGCCGCTGCACAGGAAAAAATGGTGAAGGAGTATGATCTAGATGCTCTTTCCTACTATTATCATGGGTCTATGGACAATGATTATGAAAGAATTCAGAGCGGATTTATCGTAGGACATTCATTGCTGACTGCTGCCGGAATTCCTTGCGCGGGTGAGGGGGACTTGAAAACAGCATTGGCGATGAAGATTTGTGATATATTGGGCACCGGAGGAAGCTTTTCGGAGATTGTAGCTGTTGATTATGATCGGGAGACGATTATTTTAGGGCATGATGGACCATTCCATATTTCAATCTCCAATGGTAAACCAATTCTGAGGGGAATGGGTGTCTATCATGGAAAGAGGGGCAGCGGTGTTTCGGTGGAAGCCAATGTTGTCTCAGGGCCCGTAACAACCCTGGGGGTCAGCCAAACTGGAGACGGCAAGATGAAGATGATCATCAGCGAAGCTGAGGCCATCAAGGCCCAGATCCTGATGATTGGCAATACTCAAACCCATATCCGGTTTAACGGTTCTCCGGACGAATATATGGACCGATGGTTTATGGAAGCACCGACTCATCACTGTTCCATGTCTGTGGGGCATAATGCATCCTTGTTTTCGAAGACGGCGGATTTGCTGGGAATCAATAAAGTGATTGTTTAATCTATCTTAAAAAACGGTTGAAAAAAGGGAATGATCCTGTTATGCAAAAAGTATAACGGGGAACATTCCCTTTTTATTGATTACTCTTTAAATTTATTTAGAAATAAATGTTTACATAACATTCTGTGATTTTTATCCTATAGGGTTTAATATGACCGCAAAATTTTTGATTTTTTAAAATAAACACAAACGAACATAAATATGATATAATCTTTATAAATTTTTTTGTTTCAGAAAGAATCACTATATTGTTACTCAATAAGGGGCCAAAAAATGTTTGCGATTGAGAGACAGAATAAAATTAAAGAAATTCTCTTTAAAGAAAAACGGGTCGATGTTTTTGAACTGAGCCAGCTTTTCTCCGTTACGGAGGTCACCATCCGGAGGGATTTTGACAAGCTTGAACAGGAAGGCTTTCTGATTAAGACCTACGGAGGAGCTGTTCTTAACGAGGATTTAGGACCGAAGCTGGGCCTGGTTCCTTCTGAAGATGATACCCTTGAAGAGAAAAGAATGATTGGCAAAATCGCAGCCCAAATGATTGAAAATGGCGAAGCGATCTTCTTGAGCCCTGGAACCACCTGCCTTGAAATTGCTCGAAATATTAAGGACAAAAGAATTACAGTGGTGACCAACGATCTACTCATTGGCTATGAACTCAATGACAGCGTTGGAATCAAAGTCATTGTGACCGGGGGAGACCTTATCCAGTCTACTTCTACATTGGTAGGAGGCTTTGCGCTTCAGGCGCTGAATGGAATTTACATCAATAAAGCATTCATCGGTGTAAAAGGGATTAATTTTGATTCCGGCTATACAGTGGACAGCTATGAGGAAGTATTGGTGATCCAGGGAGTCAAAAAGATTTCCAATGAAATTATTGCCGTTGCCGATTATTCCAAGTTCAAATGTACAGCCTTTGCCAGACTCGGAGATTTGACCATGGCAAAAAAGGTGATTACGAATAAACAGGTTCCTTCAGAGTTTAAAAAATACTTCTTTGAGAATGCCATCAAGCTATATACAACCTATGAATTTGAATAAACCATACGTTCCCATTGAAATCGTAAGATTCTATTCGGAAAAGAGGTAAGTGGAATGGGCAGCTTTCTGGAAATGAGAAAAATTACAAAAACATTTAATGAGAATTTAGTATTAAATCATATAGATTTTTGTGCTGAAAAGGGACAGGTCCATGCATTGATCGGTGAAAATGGGGCGGGAAAATCAACGCTGATGAAGATTTTGGCAGGACTGTATCAACCGGATTCCGGAGAAATTTTCCTGGATGGAAAACAGGTGTCCATCCAGAACCCCAAGCAGGCGCAAGAACTCGGTATTGCTATGATTTATCAGGAAATCCGGCTTTTCCCGGATTTGAACGTTACCGAGAATATTTTTATGCGAAGAGAGCCTGTGAAAAATATGAAACTTCTTCGGCTCATCGATTGGGAAAAGGCATATGCTGAAACGCGTATGTACCTGGATAAATTTAGTCTGGATCTCCATCCGAAGACGTTGGTGAGTTCCTTGAGTCTTGGCCAGCAGAAGTTTGTCGAGATCATCAAAGCCTTATCCCAAAACGCACGCATCATTGTTATGGATGAGCCCACAGCTGCGCTGACGGAATATGAAATCGATCTGCTCTTTAAAGCCATACGGGATATCAAAAAACTGGGAGTTTCCATTGTTTACATCTCCCACAGACTGGAAGAAATCAAGAAAATTGCGGATTGGGTAACGATCATTCGCGATGGCGAGCTGATTGCTTCCAGCGCTATCGATGGTATTGATGTTACCGGAATCATTAAGGCGATGGCGGGAAAGGATTTGGAAGACAGGTACCCAAAGCTCAAGGTTAAAACCGGCAGAGAACAGTTGGTAGTAAAGAATCTTAGTTTCAATGGCCGTATCCGGGATATCAGCTTTGAAGTGAAAAAAGGAGAGATTCTGGGCATCATCGGTCTGAGCGGATCGGGGAGGAGAACCCTTGCCAAGGTGCTCTGCGGGATTGATGGTCCTTACGATGGGGAAGTCTATATCAATGGAAAGCTCTTTAGGTCGATGACTCCTCATATTGCAAAGCTCAATGGTCTGTGTTATGTACCTGGGATCGGCACGGAAGAGGGATTGGTATCTAATGCAACCATCACGGAAAACATTACGCTGACCAATTTGGAACGTGTCTCCAAAGCGGGTTTTATCCGTAATAGTGAGGAAGAAGAAGCTGTAAAGGACTTGATTGAGCGGCTGGAAATCATGGCGGATGAAAATGAATTGATCAATAACCTGAATGGAGGCAAGCAAAAGAAGGTTGTTTTTGCGAAATGGTTGTTCGCGAACGCAAAAATTCTTATATTGGATGAACCGACAGCGGGAATTGATATCGGATCGAAAGTTGATATCTACAATATCATCAACGAACTGGCGCTTTCGGGGGCGTCCGTCATCATGATTTCATCGGATCTTCCGGAAGTCATCGGTATGTGTGATCGCTGTATTGTCATGTTCAACGGTGAAATACGGGGGATATTCAGTAAGGAAGAGCTTTCTCAGGAGCGAATGCTGTACTTCGCATCCGGTGGAAAGCAGCTGGAGGAAACATCCGGTTAATCAGTGTATGCTGATAAAATGATGAAAGACATTATGTTGATATTTCAATAAATTTCAAATCCATTCATACTTATTCTATGCACATCCTTCTTTTCTTAAATTCTTATGAGAATAGGTTATTTTGCGTTTCTTTCATAAGTACAATTTTACTGCGTTTTTGGGGCTATGCAAAAGGTCCGGGTGTAAAAGGAAACAAACAACAAAGCGGTAATTTATTGAACGAATGAGTACTTTATCAACACGGGGACTGTTTACGACCTAACTTCATGGTGATATGTTTGATTTATGATTGAAATAATTTAAAAAGAACATAAAAAAACATTTCTTGATGACTCTCTGGCGCAAAAAGACGGGTAGCTCCTGAAGAAGGCTTAAAAACAAGAAATAGTAAGTATTGCGTACGAAAAAATATTTAAAAAATATTTTTAAAAAAAAGAAGGATTAAGATAAAAGATCGCGAATATATATAACATAAAACACAAAAGAACATAAATGAACATGAATAAAAAACAAAATATGACAGCAAATTTACTTGTTTTTGATTTTAGGTGAGTGTGAAAAAAGAAAGACGGGAGCAGATTTATGTCTCAATACGTGCTTGAGTTAAAGGGTATAACAAAAACATTTCCAGGTGTGAAGGCTTTGAATAATGTTCACTTTCAGTTGGGGCCTGGCGAGATCCATGCTTTGATGGGGGAAAACGGTGCGGGCAAATCAACTTTTATCAAGGTGATTACAGGGGTTCATGCACCGGATGAGGGTGAAATCTTTCTAAATGGACAGAAAGTGGAATTTAAGAATCCAAAGGATGCTCAGAAAATGGGAATTGCAGCAATTTATCAGCATGTTACCTGCTACCCGGATTTGAGTGTCACTGAAAATATTTTTATGGGGCATGAAAAGATCCAGAAAGGAACGAAGAGAATCCTGTGGAAGGAAATGCATGCTGAAGCCAAGGAACTGCTTGACCAACTGGGGGCCAATTTTGACCCAAAGACGCTTATGGGGGCTCTTAGTGTAGCGCAGCAGCAGATTGTAGAAATCGCAAAAGCTCTGTCCACCAATGCAAAAATCATTATCATGGACGAGCCGACGGCAGCCCTTACGAAAAGGGAAAGCGAGGAATTGTACAGGATAACGGAGCAGCTGAGGGATCGCGGAGCTTCTATCATTTTTATTTCTCACAGGTTTGAGGATATGTACCGCCTGGCAAGCAGGGTAACGGTCTTTAGAGATGCAAAATATATAGGGTCCTGGGGAGTCAGGGAAATCTCCAACGAGGACTTGATCGTAGCCATGGTAGGCCGTGAGATTACACAGCTTTTCCCGAAAAAGCCCGCTAGGGTCGGTGAAGAACTCCTGCGAGTAGACAAACTTGGGAAAACCGGATACTTTGAGGATATTTCCTTTAGTCTCCGAAAAGGAGAAATTCTTGGTCTTACAGGACTGGTAGGCGCTGGCAGGACAGAGGTATGCCAATCCATTTTTGGAATCCTGCCTCATGACAAAGGCAGTGTTTACCTGGAGGGGAAGGAAATAAAGGTTAAGGGTCCGTTGGAAGCTATGGAGCTTGGAATAGGATACCTTCCGGAGGATCGGCAGAAGCAGGGGCTTGTTTTAGAGTGGGGAATTGGGAAAAATATTACTTTGCCGGCCATTGGCAAATACTCTAAAAAAGGTTGGCTGAACGAAAAGGAAGAGGCTGAAGTTGCAAAGAGCCTGTCAGAAAAAGTGAATGTCAAGGCCAATAGTATTTTTGACCTGGCAAGTTCGCTGTCTGGTGGAAATCAGCAAAAAGTAGTTGTTGCCAAATTATTAACCGCGGATTTAAAGGTGATCATTCTGGACGAACCTACCAAGGGTGTTGATGTAGGTGCCAAATCCGCCATTCATGAGATCATGAGTGATCTGGCTTGTCAGGGATACGGCGTAATTATGGTCTCATCTGAAATGCCGGAAGTCCTTGGAATGTGCGACAGGATTGCAGTCATGCGGGAAGGAAGAATCACGGCAATTTTAAATAGAGATGAAGCTACTCAGGAGACCATCCTGGAAGCTGCTATGGCGAGCAAAGCTGAAGCAGCGGCGGTATGATCCTTGGAAGTAGAAGACTTCCTTGAACTGAGAAAGATTTATAAAGTTTTAAGATAAGGGGAAAGTATATGGCTGAAGTTACGGTTGGAAAATCATCAAAAGGACTCAATATCGTAAAGTTTAGGGAACTGGGGTTGCTGGGGTTCATTCTCCTGATTTCCATTGCGGTACAGATGCGGAATCAAAGCTTTTTAACCTTGGAAAACATCGATGACATGATCACCAATACGGCAATTCTTAGTGTTCTTGCCATCGGCATGATGCTTGTCATCGTTACCAGAGGGATTGACCTTTCACTTGGTTCTACCCTTGCACTGGCTGGGATGACGACCGCTTTGACGGTCAAATCGAATCCGGGTATGAATCCTCTAGCGGCTATTCTCCTGGGAACAGTAGTAGGAATTGTCTGTGGTGCAATCATTGGATTAATTATTGCGAAGACCAATGTGCCTCCGATTATTGCAACCCTCGGCATGATGAATGTATTTAGAGGCTTGACCTTTATGATCAGCGGCGGCAAGTGGGTCAGTGCCCACCAGATGCCGACGAGCTTCAAGGCGATCGCTACTGGATCCGTTCTCGGAATTAACACACTGATTTTCATAGCAATCATCATTTATATCGTTGCTTACTATTTTATTAATCACACAAGAACCGGCAGGCAAATCTATGCGGTAGGAAGTAATCCGGATTCAGCCAAAATCAGTGGTATCAACAATGAAAAGATTCTATTCCTGGTGTATACCATCATGGGAGCGCTCACCGGTCTGGCGGGTGTCCTTTGGGTATCGAAGTTCGCGTCAGCACAGGGCGATACGGCGATGGGATATGAAATCAATGTTATTGCGGCCTGTGTTCTTGGCGGTGTCAATATTGCCGGCGGATCAGGAAAGATTTCCGGTATCATCCTGGGGTCACTGCTTCTGGGGATACTAAATAATGCACTTCCGCTGATCAACGTTTCTCCCTTCTGGCAGAACGCTATCCAGGGATGTGTTATCCTAGTCGCAGTAATCGTCAATGCACTGGTGAAAAGAAGTGTTGACCGGAATAACCTTATGAGGAGGAAAATATAAGCTATGAATGCGAGAAATATTGTTGCAAAGAAGGAATTTAACTGGAAAAGCTTCTTCCTCCAATGGGAATGGTTGCTGGTATGCATATTTATCCTGATCAATGTGATTAATACTTCACTGTCTCCGTATTATCTGGATCCAAAACGTTTATTGGATGCAACGATGACTTTTTTGGATAAGGCATTTATTGTATTCCCGATGGTGTTTATCCTGATTCTGGGAGATATTGACATCTCGGTATCGTCGACGGTAGCACTTTCTGCGGTTGTTATGGCAGTTTCCTACAATTCGGGAGTTCCAATGGAGATCGCCATGGTCATTTGCCTCTTGGTCGGAACAATCTGTGGATTGATCAATGGGTTGCTGATTGTGAAGTTCAAAGAATTATCTGCTGTTATCGTTACATTATCTACGATGATCATTTATAGAGGTATCGCCTACATCATACTGGAAGATCAGGCCTCCGGAAAGTTCCCGGCTTGGTACAAGTTCCTTGGATGGGGATATGTTGGCGGCGTACCGTTCATCCTGATTGCGTTTGCTATCTTTGCGGCAATCTTCGGATTGCTGCTGCACAAGACTACTTTTGGAAGACGGGCCTATGCGATGGGGAATAATATTACTGCCAGCAGGTTTTCCGGAATCCAGGTAGATAAGATTAAGGTAATCATCTTTACACTTGCCGGAACCATGTCTGCAGTAACAGCTTTGTTCCTTACCTCCAGAATGGGAAGTACCAGGCCCAATGTAGCCAGCGGATATGAACTGGATGTAATTGCGATGGCGGTACTTGGCGGAATCAGTACATCTGGCGGAAAAGGCAGGATGTTGGGCGCGATAATTTCCGTGTTCCTCATCGGTTTGCTAAGATACGGACTTGGATTGAAAAACATACCGGCCCAGGTGCTGTTGATCATTATTGGATTGCTATTGATATTTGCTGTAATGATTCCCAACTTAAAGTTTAATATAGGTAAAACGCGCAAGGCTCAGTAAGCTAGAAGCTTTTGCACAAAGAGTTCCGGACTCATAAGTATAGCGGGCTTGGTATCCTATTGCATTTTTTACAAAACAACGGTGGAATTCTGATAAATCATTCATCTTATGGATATGGAACAGTGAAACACTGTTTTGTATAGAACAAATTATAAAATATGGGGAGGAAGAAAAAGATGAAAAGAGTATTAGCGGGATTATTATCTTCAGTGATGATCATGTCACTGCTGGCTGGATGCGGCGGAAGCGCTCCACAGGAACCTGCAAAACAAGAGCCTGCAAAGCAGGAAGCAGCGAAAGAGCCTGCAAAAGAACCGGCAAAAACTACGGATGGCGCTAAGAAGAAGTATGCGTTTATCTTCAAGAATGCTGGTAACCCTTACGGTGAAAAGCAGATGGAAGGCTTTAAGACAGCGATCGAAGAACTCGGTGGCGAAGCGATCCTGAAAGCTCCGGACCAACCAACCGCTGAAGCACAGATTCAGATGATTGAAGAACTCATTGCTCAGAAAGTTGCTGCTATCGCTATCACCGGTAACGACCCCGATGCTCTCCAGCCGGCTTTGAAAAAAGCGATGGATGCAGGTATCAAGGTTCTCTCTGCGGACTCAGCAGTAAATGCTCAGAGCCGTATGGTTCACGTAAACCAGGCGGATCCTGAAAGAATCGGCCGTGTTGAAGTTCAGGCGGCAGCAGAAATGATCGGCGGTAAAGGTGAAATCGCAGTACTTAGCGCAACATCTCAGGCAACAAATCAGAATACCTGGATTGAATGGATGAAAAAAGAACTTGAAGATCCTAAGTATAAAGATGTTAAACTTGTAAAGGTTGCTTACGGTGATGACTTAAGAGATAAGAGCGTTTCTGAAACAGAAGCGTTACTCAAATCCTTCCCTAACCTCAAAGCCATCATTGCTCCTACAACGGTTGGTATCGCAGCAGCAGGTAAGGTTATAACCGACAAGAACCTCAAAGGTAAAGTAATGGTTACAGGTCTTGGACTCCCAAGCGAAATGGCTGAATACATCGAAAGCGGCGTTTGCCCATGGATGTATCTCTGGAATCCTATCGATGTTGGTTACCTCACAGGTTATGCAGCAGATGCACTTGTAAAAGGTACAATCTCAGGTAAGGTTGGCGATAAATTCAAGGCTGGAAGACTGGGTGACAAGGAAGTTGTTAAAGATGGAGACGGAACTCAGATCATGCTGGGCGACCCATTCAAATTTGATGCAAAGAACATCGGTGAATGGAAGAAGGTATACTAAGATTTATAAGAAGTATTGATATAAAGGCCTACTGCAAGATTCCTTTGCAGTAGGCCTTTGATTTTTATTCTCATTCCCCTCTTTTGAGAAGAGAGGGGTTAGGGGTGAGTTTATTATTCACTGAAATTTTCTTCTTCACATTGATTTCATGCACTCATCTTATCATGACATCGTTGATATGTTATCTACTATGAAACGCATAATAAAAGGACTGAATCGTCTGTGATCTGACCCCAAAAAGTTAGACAAGTAAATTTTAGGCTACTAAGGATTGAGTTCTGTATTCTAAGGGACTCAATCCTTTTAATTTTCCCTTAATTCGTTTTGCATTGTACCAATAAATATAATCTTCCAATTCCCTTTTAAAATGATTAATATTCGTGAACTCTTGTAAATACAATAGTTCTGACTTTAGTAGACCAAAGAAGTTTTCCATAACAGAATTATCAAGGCAATTTCCTTTACGCGACATACTTTGCCGAATTCCTCTATCTTTTAATTGATTTTGATAAGATTTCATCTGGTATTGCCACCCCTGGTCAGTATGAAGAATTAATCCTTCTAAGTCAGCATATTTTTCAAAAGCTTTACTTAACATGGATTGTATCAGCCCAAAAACAGGTCTTTCTGTTATAGAAAAGCTAACTATTTCACTGTTGTAGAGATCTAGTATTGGTGACAGATAAAGCTTTTGTCCCAATAAAGTGAATTCTGTTACATCAGTTACCCATTTTTCATTAGGTTTGCTGGCGTTAAAATCTCTCTCAAGTAAATTGGGTGCAATATTTCCTACTTGTCCTCGATATGTTTTATACTTTTTCACGCGTACGAGACAAGCAAGACCGAGCTCTTTCATCAGCTTCTGTACCGTCTTATGGTTTACCAGGTACCCCGTTCTTTTAAGAGATATAGTTATTCTGCGGTATCCATACCTCCCTCTGTTTTCATGAAATATTTTCTGGATATTTTCTTTGATCTGTTTGTATTTATCTCCCTTTTCTGAGTTTTTTAAATGATAGTAGTATGTACTTCTTGGAAGATCTGATATTTCCAACAAAAGTTCAATTGAGTATTCTCGCCTTAATTCTGCTACTATCTTTGTTTTTTCTTTGCTTGTAAGTTTTTCTTTTCTTGAACTAAGGCGTTGTATTTTTTTAAGTAGGCATTCTCCGCTCTTAATCGTTGTACTTCAATTATTAAATCTTCTTCTGCATCCTTTGAAATTCTCTTCTTTGATGGCTTATTTGAATCTTCATGCATACCAATTTTATGGCGTCCTCGGTTCTCAACGAGAAGACCTTCCTCTCCTTTTTCGTAGTATGTTCGTTCCCAATTGAGAAGTGTTGAATCAGAAGGAATGCCTAATTGGGCAGACGCTTCATTAATCGATAAGTGGTTATCATGCAAATATTTTACTGCATAAACCTTAAATTCTCCAGTGTAAGTTTTAGACTTCATTACAAGCCCTTCATAACCATGAGTTTGATACATCTTCCACCAACGTTTTGCCACAGTGGCTGAGATATTTAACACTTTTGATGCTGAAGCAAAGGAGTACTGATTTCCTTCCATTAATTCAATCAATTTCTTTTTACTATCTTCTCCGTACTTTGTCATATAAAAAGTGCACCTCCAAATATTAGTTTTTTTAGTCTAATTTTTGGGGTGCACTTCATCTGTATTGATGCGACTCAGTCCTTTTTAAAAATTAATCCATATGGAAAACTTCTTTAAGGTCAACGCTTACTGGAGAATTGTCGGGGTTCGTATCCATGATATCTGCCATATAAGCCCACCACTTTTTGACTACGGGATGATCGGGGAGGTCGGCTGAGCGGTTGTGATCCTTGAGCTTTTGGAAAGCAAAGAGGGTATTGGTTTCAGTATCGAGATAAATAGAATAATCGGATACACCTGCGTCTTCCAGCACTTTAACAAGCTCAGGCCAAATTTCATCATGACGTTTTTTGTACTCCTCTTCAAAACCGGGTTTAAGTTTCATTTTGAATGCAGCTCTCATCATAATCCTTTTCCTCCTTACAATTAATAAATTTCAGGACAACTTCATTTTATATTTACGTACAGGTTAAAGTTCGTTTAAGTTTAATCGGCAATACGGAGGATAACCTCTGCATCCTTCAGCTTACACTGCCATTCCTGTGAAATCGATGAGTCCGAGATGAAAATATCAGTATCTGTTAACCTGGCTGTGGTTACGTAGCCCACCTTATCAAATTTTGTATGATCACACAGATAAATCACTTTTTCGGAACATGCGATCATTAGTTTGCGGATATCCGATTCCTGTTCGTTGGAATCAGTGAAACCCTTATCCGGGGAAAAGCCTTTGCAGGAGAGAAATACCATGTCTGCATGATAGTTGCTGAGCATGCTTTCGGCAGCTCTTCCTACATAGGAGAGGCTTTTATGTCGCAGTGTCCCGCCTGTACAAATGACAGTGATTTCTTCGCAGTCTGAAAGCTCCAGCACCACTTTTTCAGCGTTGGTGATGACTGTAACACCTACTCTATCCTTGATATGTCTGGCAACAAAAAGGGAGGAAGTACTAGCATCCAGAATGATGGTATCGCCGTCTTTTACAAGTTTCGCTGCTTCTCTTCCGATCGCATCCTTACCCTTGATATTGATACCCTGCCTGATTTCAAGAGGAGCTTCAGCCTTGGAGTCGTCTGCAAGCACGGCGCCACCATGGGTTCTCATCAACAAGCCTTGCCCCTCGAGAACCTTCAGGTCACGCCGGATGGTTTCTTCCGTGACTCCAAATCCTTCGGCTGCTTCCTGAACAGTGATACTTTTCTTTTCATTTAGAAGAGATAGAATTTTGCTTCTCCGTTCAACACCAAACACCACAGCACCTGCTTTCGGTCATCATTAAAGTATAATCATCAATCATTAAAGCCATATATGTCGCGATAATGATATTACAAGGGCAAATTTGATTACCACAAATTATGTTAAGGTAACAACTTGCAAATAATATTAAAGGGGAATCTCGGTTTAAAATATTTTTTGCAAGTTATACAGCTTAGAAAATTATTATATAATTTGCAAATCAAAGTATCAACAAGTATATGCCCATCCCAAAGCAGCAACTATTTTACAAAACCCGAATGAGTTATGCAGGAAATGAGCTGATACCTGATAATCCTGCTTCCTTAAATATTGTAATCCGTTTTTTCAGATCATTGATTTCTGCGAGCTTTCGCTTTGAAAACATTCCATTCTCCAGATCCCAGGTAGCTTCAAGTTCATGGCCGATGAGCGCCCAAGCGGCGTCGATCAGGTGGTTGAAGATTGCGTCTCTTTGTGCCATGCATACGAAAGACTGGCGTGGGGAATTGATATCTTCTCCGCTGATTTGAAAGAGTCCGTGGGTTTCACAGAGGCTCATGATCCTTTTCAATTGCTGCAGGCTGTTCCTTGAAGGCATGTAGGTTACCGCATTGAATCCAAGTTCCTTGATTACAACAAAAAGCTGATCAAGATAATCGTCTTCAAACTTTTGACTCTTTTTATCTCCGGTCACTGAATCTCCTACATCTCCTAGATATGCGTAGGCTAAAACAGCACCAATGCTTTGGGAGAGAGAGACAACCTCTTTGATATCGGGGCATTCGGCGGCCGCGTTAATATAGAAGGAAGAAACCATTTCTCCCTTTAACAAACCCAGAAGATCATAGTCATAAAAACTGTTTGCAGTGTCGGTAAGAAGGCTCGCGATCTTCGCACTGATATTTAGATTCAGCGTGTTCTTTAGTACATTCAGCAGTTTTTCGCCCTTGCCGAAGGTAGCGATTAATTTCAGGGAAAGGGCATAAAGAATATGCCTTTCGGTAATGCTTCCGCCTTCAACATTCATGGATAATGGAACAATGTCCTGGTAAAAATCCAGGGACAAACCGCAAGGCTGGATGATCTCGTTGATTCGATCCACCATTTGGCGGTTTCTTAGGTTCCTTTGAGCAGTATAGGGCGCGAAGAACTGTTTGACCTTCGATATTTGTGTATGGGGGATTCCATGGATCGCAACGTAAGCGATAGAATCCTGATCGGGATTATTGATTCTTTTCCCGTTCAAGGGAGTACAGGAGAAATCTGCTCTGCACTCAACACCGATGGTGGTTGCAATTCCGGCTATTTTCCCTGCTTCAATAAATTCATCCGCTCCGCTGATGGAGTCATGATCCATGATTCCGGCGGTAGCAAGTCCGGCATTGTAAGCCATCCATATGGCTTTTGAAGGAGAGTAGGGGGAGAAGGAATAGGTTGTATGAATATGATTATTGACATCCTGACCCCTCGGTGGTCTTTGGATTTCGCCGGCATTGATTTTCTCCATTAGTTTGCGGAGGCTGTCAAGCCTGGTATTGACATCGATGTGGTTCAAATTCGTTATGAGCGTATCTATGTTTGTCATAAAATCACCGTATCAATCAAATTTTGTTTTTAATGAATGTTAAATTTAACAGACGGGCGGACAGAAGCGTCCGCCCCTACATAAATATATTATTAATAATTAACCGAATTGTCAGATGCAAGCGGTGCTAGGCGTAAGCCGAGTATACCTGGATTCCATCTCTAGCGCATTTCCTGACCACCGGTGACATTGATCGCCTGGCCGGTCATGTAGCTGGCGTCATCGGATGCCAGGAAGACCATGACGTTAGCTACGTCTTCGTGCTCACAGCTTCTTCCCAGGGGTACCTGAGCCAAATACTTCTGACGAACCTGTTCTTCAGTGATGCCCTGATTTGCTGCATATTGCTTGAAAAGACTGTTCGGACCCTGATTCCATAGTGTTGAATTCAACAAGTTGCCAGGGCAGATCGCATTTACCCGGATGCCATATTCAGCCAACTCCAGTGCGAGGCTCTGAGTAAAGCCGATTCCTGCGAATTTGGCAGAAGCATAGGCTGAATTCTTATAGGATCCTTTTTTTCCGGATTTGCTGTTGATTTGAATGATGTTTCCCTTTCTGTTAGGAATCATTACTTTGGCTGCATGTTTGGCGCATAAGAAATATCCTGTAAGATTAACATCAATCATCTTTCTCCATTGATCAACCGCAAATTCTGTTACCGGCTTGGCGATAAGAATGGCTGCATTTGCAACCAGCAAATCCAGTTTGCCGAATTTCTCCACAGCGGTATTTACCATAGCTTCAACCTGTTGTTCATCAGTAACATCTACTTTGATGGCGACAGCGTCTTTGAGACCTGCAGCGACTTTTTGAGCACCTTCAAAATTAATATCTGCGACAACGACCTTGCAGCCTTCCTGATCCAATCTTTGCGCCAAGGCTTCACCGAGTCCCTGGCTGGCGCCTGTAACGATAGCGACTTGACCTTCAAGTCTTTTGTAAGAACTCATTCTTTTTCCCCCTTTATATAGATAAGGCTAAAATGTAATATATGGAGACATGGCTCTAATGACGTTTTACTATTGGAGAAATGTCTCTGTCTTGTTTGGTTTTATTTCTGAATCTATAACTTAATTATATAACTTATGTTGATATGTGTCTATATTATTTTTGATTATGTTGAAATGTGTTGATTTTATTTTGATTTTATATTATCATTAAAGATAGAAATCCAAGATTGAAAATGGTTTTATCAGCTATTAATTATGGAATGGGGATGCATCTCAAAGAATGCAGCATGTGATCAGAGGTGTACATCCGGTCCTATAAAGGGGGATTTGTTTTGAAGACGAAAGCAGTGAGGTTATACGGAAAAAATGATTTAAGGCTTGAAGAATTTGAACTTCCGGAAATCAAAGAGGATGAAATACTTGCGAAAATTATATCGGACAGTATTTGTATGTCTTCTTATAAAGCATCCATCCAGGGAAGTGATCATAAAAGGGTACCCAATGATATTAATGAAAATCCGATTGTTATGGGGCATGAATTTTGTGGTGAGATTGTCAAGGTCGGAAACAAATGGCAGCATCAATTTAAGGCAGGTAGTAAGTTTTCCATTCAACCTGCACTGAACCAGAAAGATGACCCTTATGCGGCTCCGGGATATTCCTTCAGATATATAGGAGGAAATGCTACCTATATTATTATTCCCAATGTGGTTATGGAATTGGGATGCCTGCTTCCTTATGACGGAGAAGCGTTTTTCTACGGATCCCTGGCGGAGCCCATGTCCTGTATTGTAGGAACTTTCCATGCAAATTATCATACTACCCAGGGAAGTTATATCCACCAGATGGGAATCGTTGAAGGCGGAAACATGGCAATCCTAGCAGGCGTAGGCCCCATGGGATTAGGAGCAATTGATTATGCCATTCACTGTGACAGAAGGCCCGGCTTGTTGGTAGTTACGGATATCGATGAAGCAAGACTTGAAAGAGCAGCGTCCATCTATACAGTTGAAGAAGCAGCAAAAAACGGTGTGCAACTCATCTATGTCAACACTTCCGGTATGGAGGATGCTGTTGGGTCCCTCATGGCTCTGACGGAAGGAAAAGGGTATGATGATGTAATGGTTTTTGCACCTGTAAAGCCTGTGGTTGAGATGGGGGATAAGCTTCTGGCTCACGACGGCTGCCTGAATTTCTTTGCAGGTCCCAGCAATACAGCATTTTCGGCAGAGTTTAACTTTTATAATGTTCACTATAATGCAACCCATGTTGTAGGAACCAGCGGCGGCAATACGGACGATATGCTGGAATCCCTGGATATGATGGCAAAGGGATGGATCAACCCTTCTTCCATGGTAACCCATATTGGGGGACTCAACAGTGTTGTGGAAACAACATTGAATCTGCCGAAGATTCCGGGTGGCAAGAAACTGATTTATACCAACATTGATATGGAATTGACGGCCATTGCTGATTTTAAAGAAAAAGGCAAGGCGGAACCATTGTTTGCAAAGCTTGCTGAAATCGTGGATAAGAACAACTGCTTATGGTCCGCTGAAGCAGAGAAGTACTTGCTGGAAAATGCAAAGGCGATTTAAATCAGCAGTATTGTTTTAAAGTGGGGAACAGGTAAAAAGCACAAAGCCTGAAGAGCTATTCTCTTCAGGCTTTATGCTTTTTTATAGTTATTATAGGATTTTTAAATTGGAATATAAAGAGTAATTACCGTTTGAGCACCCCTCGGAATCCCCAACTGTCATACTCTCCAAAGGTCATAAATAAATTGTCTCCAGTAACACCAAAATCCTTTTCGAAGACCTCAAATACCTTCTGGGTGAATTCAGCCTTGCATTCGAAGGTTGATTCCTTATACAGTCTTACCTCTAGGAAGGCCACTTTTTCCTTCTTCTCACCGGAAAAATACAGCGTGTATCCGTCATTGATTCCGATCATCAGCACTTCTTCCGTCTTTCCGGGAATAGTGGAGATCAGCTCGCCTAACTTTGCTTTGAGTGTATCTTTTTCAGCTTCACTGAGTTTTGTAGAAATATTAACGTTAATATAGGGCATGTTCATTCCTCCTTTGAAATACAAGTAAATTATAGCACTCAAATGGTGAATTGACAAATGAACATCCTGTGATATAATTGATAAAAGGTAACACAAAAATGAAAGAAAGTAACAAAATATTCGAAAAGCGATCAGAACGTTTTGAAGTGTTGAGGATGGCCTGTAAGGTTATATCAAAACTGCGAAACAGGAGTCGGATACGTTGAATGAACTTCTCGGAGGAATAGTATGCAATCACTTAAAGGAAAAATTGCTTTAGTAACCGGGGCCAGCAGAGGAATCGGTAAAGCGGTTTGTCTGGGATTGGCTGCGGAGGGGGTCAATCTGGCGATATGCAGCAGCTCGGCAAAAAGCCTGGATGCGATAAGAAAAGAACTTGCCGGATTCGGTATTGACATATTGTCCTGCCCGGCAGATCTCCAGGATGCAGAGGCGCCCGGGAAAATCATAAAACAGGTGATAGATCATTTCGAAAAAGTGGATATACTGATTAACAATGCAGGAATTGCAATTCCAAAACCGATTGCCGAAACTACAGTAAGCGAATGGGACCACCAAATGGCGGTTAATGCAAGGGCGCCTTTCCTACTGTGCCGGGAAGCCATCCCTTATCTAAGGAAATCCAAAGCGGCGACCATCATCAACATTTCTTCTGTTGTTGGATATAAAGGCTATGTAAATCAAGGCGCTTATGCATCATCAAAACATGCTTTAATGGGCATGACAAAAGTTCTTGCTCAGGAAGTGTTTGAAGACGGGATCAGAGTCCATATTATCGCACCCGGTGGTGTTTCGACAGACATGGTGCTGCATACGAGACCGGATCTGGATCCCTCTATACTCGCAACACCGGAAGAAATTGCTGAAATCGCATTATTCCTATTGCAGCATAGAGGGAATGCGGTGATTGACGAAGTCAATGTGCGCAGATATTCCAACAGCCCGTGGAAGTAAGCAGTAGCGCAGTTCGGGAATGAAAGCGGAAGTGTTCGATTGTAATAAAAGTACATTTCTTTGTGATATAATCACAGTGTATGGTATAATGAATGGAATTAATTCTATTTTTGGGGTGTTTGAGATGAGTAATGAACGCCAGCAACAAATCCTGCAGATTCTTGAACAAAAGGGAGAGGTCCAGCTGCAGCAATTGAAGGACTTCTTTCCTGATGTATCTGTGATGACGCTTCGCAGAGATCTTACAAGTCTTGAAAGCGACGGTTACCTGATTCGTACCCATGGCGGAGCGGTGAGCGCAAAAAAACTTTCTGCCATCACGGGTGAAGAGGATGCCTATTCTAGAAGGGCTGCGGAGAGTATTGAAGCCAAACTGAGAATTTCGGAAAAAGCGCTTCCTTTTGTGGAGCCTGGCCGATCCATATATTTTGATGCCGGAAGTACGATTATGTTTCTAAGCAGAATCCTGCCGGATGACAATTACTCAATTGTTACAAGCGGCGGAAACATAGCCTTGGAGCTGGTAAAAAAACAAAGGGTTTCAGTCGTGACCATTGGTGGGCTTGTGAACAAGAATACCCTTTCCATGTCCGGACCCCATGCGATGGCTTTACTTGAATCCATCAACATCGATATCGCATTGATGTCTGCTTCAGGTTTTTCCCTGGACAGTGGTTTTACAGTATCCAATGTATATGAATGTGAGATCAAAAGGAAGGTGGTACAGAGGGCAAAGAAGGTCATTGTCCTGTTGGATTCGAGCAAATTGGACAAGAGCATGCCCTTTACCTATGCAAATCTGGCGGATGTCGACCTTTGGATTTGCGAGAAACCTTTGCCGGAGGAGATCAAAGCGGAAGCTGAAAAGCATGGTGTACAAGTTATTTAAGAATTTGATCCACAATAGCAAAATATAAAAATTTTGAAAATGAAAAAAAGTAACATTTTAGTGTTACTTTTTTTCATTTGTATGATATAATTATATTGTATCAAGAGCTGATAATTTCCAGTGCTACTGCATTGAAGTATTCACTTATGGAAATTTTTAAACTATCGTGGCCTATCAACAGGTGAAACGAAAGGTGATGTTTATGAAGATTCAAATAGCAAACCTTGGAAGAATCAACTATGATGAAGCGTTGGAATTGCAGGAAAAAATCATGGCCCTCCGCCAGGAAGGGAAAATTGAAGACACGCTTCTGCTTTTGGAACACCCTCCGGTAATTACGATCGGTAGAAGAGGGAATGAATCCAATATTCTACTGTCTTCCGAGGAAATAAAAGATAATGGTATTGGAATCTATGAGGTCAGCAGGGGTGGGGATGTAACCTATCACGGACCGGGTCAAATGGTTGGCTACCCTATTATGGATCTGAACAATTTTGGTAAGGATATCAAGGAGTTTGTCTGGAAGGTAGAAGAAGTTTTCATCCGGCTTCTGGATAGAGAATACGGGATAAAGGCGGAGAGAGATGAAAAAAAATATACCGGTGTATGGGTGGGGGATTCCAAGATTACAGCCATAGGAATTGCTGTGAAACGATGGGTGACCATGCACGGCTTTGCTTTTAATGTAAATACCGACCTGGAACATTTCAAATGGATTGTACCCTGTGGCATAACGGACAAAGGGGTTACCTCTGTTCAAAACATCCTGGGACATGCAGAGGATTTTGATAAAATGTGCAATGTTGTTGCCAAAACCTTTTGTGAGGTATTCGGGCTGGAAGCCGTTTATTTATCTAAAGAAGAACTGCTCCGAACAATCAGTAATTTTAAATAGATATTATGGGCAGGGTTATCCTTAGGTTCTTATACATTCATACCCGTAGGGTAAAATTCACACGAAGCGAATTTTAGTCGTCACTGACCCAGGGATGGGGAATTGACGACGGCCCGGAGGCCAGCCTGTCTGGCGTTTGAAGACGCGGGGGAGGGGTGTCGGGGAACATGGGGCAAGAGCTGTTCCCTGACAGGACCGCAGAGACAACTGTAAGTAGGACCCCATAATAATTTTAGTTTTTTAGGTTATTGAATTTGAGGACCTTATCTGAGTTAAACTGACAGGCAATTGATTTTAAGCCAATTTACTTTCAGCCACGCGTAGCGTAAAGAAAAGAGGTAAAAACCATGATTCAAAATAAACCGGATTGGTTAAGAGTGAGAGTTCCGGCAAAGGGAAGCTTCGATGAAGTGGAAAAGCTGTTAAGCAAGCTTTCGCTGCATACGGTCTGTGAAGAAGCGAGCTGCCCGAATATGTGCGAGTGCTTCAGCAGAAAGACCGCAACCTTTATGATTCTGGGAAAAGTATGCACCAGAAACTGTACTTTTTGCAATGTAACCAAGGGAAGTACGGAAACTCTGGATGAAACAGAACCGTATCATGTAGCACAAGCGGTTAAGGAGCTTGGCCTGAAGCATGTTGTCATTACTTCTGTTACAAGGGACGATCTTCCCGACGGCGGAGCCGGGCAGTTTGCAGCGGTGATCAAAGAGATCAGGAAGGTTTCAAAAAAGGTTGTGATTGAGGTGTTGATCCCTGACTTTGGGGGGGATTTGGATTCTTTAAGGATAGTAATGAATGCCAAACCGGAAATTATCAACCACAATATTGAGACAGTTCCAAGGCTTTATCCTGAAGTAAGGCCCATGGCGGTATATCGGCGTTCGTTAGATCTTATCAAGCGCATAAAAACAATAGATAGCAGTATTTATACCAAGTCAGGGATGATGGTTGGCCTTGGCGAATCTGAGAAAGAAGTAGCAGAGGTGTTTGCAGACCTGCGAAATGCCGGTTGTGATCTCCTGACCGTTGGTCAATACCTTGCTCCATCCAAAAAGCATCATCCGGTCATAGAATATATCCACCCTGACCAGTTTGCAAAATATAAGAAGATTGCTGAGGATTTGGGCTTTAAGCATGTTTCCTCTGCACCTTTGGTTAGAAGCTCTTATTTGGCTGATCAAGCCCTGATGGAATCATAGACAAATTATATCTAAAATAGTTCGAAAAAAACATTCTGAATGTTGACATATCGCATTTTTGTTGATAATATTTAGATATAAATGTTACAAAGTAACAAATTGGTGAAAGAATATAACATAATTCAAGATTCAAATCTTAAATCAATCATTTTAAAAACAATCTTTAGATGAACAAGTTATTTAAAGGAGGGTATTATGGCTACAGCAATTATTATGCCCCGTCAGGGTCAATCCGTTGAAAGCTGTATCATAGCAAAGTGGCACAAGAGCAAAGGCGATCAGGTGCAGGCGGGGGAGCTTTTGTTTTCATATGAAACGGACAAAGCAAGCTTTGATGAAGAGGCAAAAGTAGGCGGAATACTGTTGGATGTTTTCTTTGCAGAAGGAGACGATGTTCCCTGTTTGACCAATGTCTGTGTAATAGGAAACGAAGGCGAAAGTACAGCGGAATTCAACCCCAACGCTCAAACAGCGGTTACTGTTGCAGCTGTTGAAAAGGAGCAGCCCGCACAAAGTGGACCAAAAGCGGAACAGAAGCCGGAGGCTGCTGTGCCTGTTCCTATGACAGAAGGGGAAAGGATAAAAATCTCTCCAAGAGCTAAAAACCTGGCGGAAAAAGCAGGTGTGGATTATCGTTTTGCAGTTCCTTCAGGACCCTATGGCAGAATTGTTGAAAAAGATATTCAATCCTTGAAAGAAAACGGACACATGATGACTGCTGCGGCCAGAGATGAATTCTTAAAGTCCGATGCAACTCAACTTATACAAGGAACAGGTCTGGGCGGAAGAGTAACTACCGGGGACCTGAATGTAAAAGCGGCACCGGCAGCTGAAGCAGCTGTACAGGCAGAAGGGCCGCTGGTGGAAGAAGTAAAACTTACAAATATAAGAAAAGTAATTGCCAAGGCAATGCACAATTCCCTGTCAACTACCGCACAGCTTACCTTAAATACCAGCTTTGATGCAACTGAAATCATGGAATTCAGGAAAAAGTTAAAAGAAAACAAGGACAAACTTGGACTTGAAAATATAACGCTGAATGACATTATCCTATATGCGGTTTCAAGGACTTTAGTAAATCATAAAGACTTGAATGCGCACTTCCTGGACGATAAAATGCTGTACTTCAAAAATGTAAACCTTGGGGTTGCAGTAGATACGGAAAGAGGCCTGATGGTACCCAATATTTTTAATGCAAACCTGAAATCCTTGAATGAAATATCCCGTGAAGTTAAAAAACTCGTGAAGGACTGTCAGTCCGGAACCATTAACCCGGATTTCCTAAAGGGAGGAAGCTTCACCATTACGAATTTGGGTTCACTGGATATAGAAAGCTTCACACCGGTATTGAACGCACCCCAGACGGGTATTTTGGGGGTTAACAATATCATCCAGCGCGCAAGAGAAGTGGATGGTGAATATGAATTCTATCCTGCCATGGGCTTGTCACTGACCTTTGACCACAGAGCCCTGGATGGCGCTCCTGCAGCAAAATTCTTGAAAGAGCTTAAGAGCAACTTGGAGAACTTCAGCGTAATGCTTGCAAAATAGATGAAACTACCCATGTCTTGCCCCCTCCTCGCTTTCTCTGATTTTATGGAGGAGGGGGAACCCCTTTAAGATTACGATGATAACATAAAAAGTTAGCATATAAATGGAGTGATCGCTATGAACTATGATTTAATCATTATTGGAGGCGGACCAGCAGGCTACCTGGCAGCTGAAAGAGCGGGTCATGCAGGACTCAATACTTTACTCATAGAAAAAAGATTTGTTGGCGGTGTTTGCCTCAATGAAGGCTGTGTTCCTTCGAAAGCGCTGCTTTACTCAGCAAAAGTATTGGATGGAGCAAAGCATGGAGAAAAATATGGAGTGATTGCAGCAAATGTAACGCTGAATCATGAAGCAGTAATAGAACGAAAGAATAAGGTAGTTAAAACCCTTGTTTCCGGCATCAAAGGAAAGCTCAAAAAGAGCAAGGTAACTTTAGTAGAAGGATTTGCAGAAATCGTCGGAAAGAACGCGGAAGGCTATGAAGTGAAAGCCAACGATCAAGCCTATACAGGGAAAAGACTGTTGATCGCAACAGGATCGATGCCTGTAATTCTACCAATTCCAGGCACCAAAGAAGGTTTGGAAAAGGGTTACGTACTTACGAACAGAGAAATTCTCGATCTGAAAGCGATTCCTGCTTCGCTGGTGATTGTCGGAGGAGGCGTTATCGGCCTTGAAATGGCTTCCTACTTCAATTCAGCAGGCAGCAAAGTTACCGTCGTCGAGATGCTGGACCATATTGCAGGCTACACCGATGGGGAAATCGCAGAGATCCTCTTAAAGAATTATCAGAAAAAAGGTGTGGAATTCAAGCTGGGAGCCAAAGTGGTTGAAATCAGGGAAGGTGCTGTAGTATACGAAATCAATGGACAGAAAATGTCGGTTGAAGCAGACAAGGTTCTGATGAGTATTGGGCGCCGTCCGGTGACTGAGGGCTTGGGCCTTGAAAAGATTGGTGTAGAGCTGGAGCGAGGCAGAATCAAGACCGATGAAAAAGGCAAAACCAATATTCCTGAAGTATATGCAGCCGGTGATGTCAACGGATATTCCATGTTGGCTCATACAGCGTATAGGGAAGCCGAAGTATGTATCAACAACATCCTTGGGAAAAAAGATATCATGAGATACAACGCGATACCTTCCGTTATCTATACAAATCCTGAAGTGGGCGGTGTCGGTGAAACCGAAGAAACTGCAAAACAAAAAGGAATAGAATTCGAAGCTGTCAAAATCTCCATGATGTACAGTGGCAGATATGTTGCAGAGAATGAAGGCGGAGACGGGATCTGCAAAGTGCTGATAGACAAAAAGTACAGAAAGATCATCGGCGTCCATATGATCGGAAGCTATGCCTCAGAAATCATTTATGGTGCCGGCTTGATGATAGAAACCGAGATGAGAGTGGAGGATGTCAAGGAACTTGTATTCCCGCATCCTACCGTCTGTGAAATCATCCGTGAAGCTATATTCGAGTTTTAATAAAACTAACCTGATGAATTAAAAAATAAAAAAGTGAGGTAATAGGTTATGCCAAGATCACAATTTGTTGATCCTAATGAGATCAGAAAAAGCGGATGGATCCAGTTCAAGGATATCCCGGTAAACCAGTACAGCAAGACCATTGACGAAGAAAAAGAACATTTTTCAACAGAGGACTTTTTGCGGATCTACAGGGATATGACCATCATCCGCGAGTTTGAAACCATGCTGAACTCCATCAAGACCACCAATGAATATAACGGAATTCAATACAACCACCCCGGACCTGCGCATCTTTCCATAGGTCAGGAAGCTTCCGTGGTAGGGCAGGCATACATTCTCGATAAAGACGATTATATCTTCGGTTCTCACAGAAGCCACGGCGAGATTCTTGCAAAAGGCCTTTCTGCCATAGAAAAACTCAGTGATAAAGAACTCATGGAAATTATGGAGAAGTTCTTTGACGGTGCGATTCTAAGAGTTGTCGAAGGCAAACAGAAGAATAAAAATGATGTAAGGGAATTGGCGGTTGATTTTTTGGTCTATGGAACACTGGCTGAAATTTTCGCCCGTGAGACCGGTTTCCACAAGGGACTTGGCGGTTCCATGCACGCCTTCTTTACACCTTTCGGAATCTATCCGAACAATGCGATTGTAGGCGGTTCCGGAGACATCGCGGTAGGTGCGGCACTTTACAAGAAAATAAACCGTAAGAACGGTATTGTTATAGCCAATATCGGTGACGCTTCCATGGGCTGCGGACCTGTTTGGGAAGGCCTGTGTATGGCAGCCATGGACCAGTATAAACAGCTGTGGGAAGGGGAATTCAAAGGCGGTTTGCCTTTCATCCTCAATTTCTTCAATAACCAGTATGGAATGGGCGGGCAAACCCGCGGAGAAACCATGGGCTATGATATGCTGGCAAGAGTTGGTGCCGGAGTCAACCCTGAACAGATGCATGCAGAAAGAATTGACGGATACAACCCATTAGCAGTTATTGATGCCATGAAGCGGAAGAAGGTTATTCTTGAAGAAAAGAACGGCCCTGTACTTCTTGATACGCTCACATACAGATTTACCGGCCATTCACCATCCGATGCCTCCAGTTACAGGAGCAAGGAAGAAATTGAAGCATGGCAGCAGAACGATTCACTCCTGACATTTAGGCATGATTTAATCAATGCGGGTGTTGCAAAAGACGATAAATTCGTGGAAATCCTGGATAATACCAAGGAATTGATTACAAAGATATGCAAGCTGGCCATTGATGACAGTGTTTCACCAAGAATGAACCTTGTCGTGAATCAAAACCAGATCGCGGATCTGATGTTCTCTAACGAAAAAATGGAAAAGATGGAGGACAGGGAATGTGATGTCCTCATGCCTAAGGAAGAAAACCCAAGAGTGCAGCAGATCAGCAAGAAAGTAAGAGTAGGAATACAGGATGGAAAGCCTGTTTCAAAGAACAAGGTTTACCAATATAGAGATGCTATTTTTGAAGCGATGATTGATAAATTTTATACAGATCCGACAATGATTGCTTATGGTGAAGAAAACAGAGATTGGGGCGGTGCTTTTGCCGTATACCGTGGACTTACGGAAGCTATTCCTTATCACAGGTTGTTCAATTCACCGATCTCTGAAGGTGCAATCGTTGGGTCCGCAGTAGGGTACGGTATGTGCGGCGGCAGAGCTGTTGTTGAACTGATGTATTGTGACTTCCTTGGGAGAGCGGGAGATGAAATCTTCAATCAGCTTTCCAAATGGCAGTCCATGAGTGCCGGTGTATTGAAGATGCCAGTCGTGGTAAGAGTATCTGTAGGCTCCAAGTACGGTGCACAACACTCTCAGGACTGGACCTCACTTTGCGCACATATCCCTGGTCTGAAGCTGGTATTCCCGGCGACTCCATATGATGCAAAAGGTTTGATGAACAGCGCTCTTTCCGGAACGGATCCTGTCATCTTCTTTGAAAGCCAGAGACTGTATGATATCGGTGAAATGTTCCACCTGGAAGGTGTTCCTGAAGGATATTATGAAATTCCGATCGGGGAGCCGGATATCAAGAAGGAAGGCAAGGACCTTACAATTCTTACTATCGGCGCAACCCTGTATCGCGCACTGGATGCTGCAAAAATATTGGAGGAAAAATACGGAGTATCCGTTGAAGTAATTGATGCAAGATCCATCGTACCTTTTAATTATGATAAGGTATTGGAATCTGTTAAAAAGACAGGGAAGATTTTATTGGCAAGTGATGCCTGCGAACGTGGTTCACACCTGAAGGACATGGCACAGACCATCAGCGAGCTTGCATTTGATCATCTGGATGCACCGCCTGTTGTGGTTGGAGCGAAAAACTGGATTACTCCTGCTTTTGAACTTGAAGAACACTTCTTCCCGCAGCCGGAGTGGATCGTGGATGCAGTTCATGAAAGAATCATGCCCCTCAAAGGCCATGTGGCAAAGAATAACTTTACAACGAACGAACAAATCAGGATCAACAAATTGGGAGTATAACCAATATGGAATGAAAAAGAATTTATGAGCATAGTGAGAGTGATTGCTTCCAAAAATCTTCAGTAGCATCGAAAAGATGCTGTACGGGGGAAAAGTCTCTGGGATAAGTCTCACAACACTTTTCTCAGAGGTATTCCTTATGGGGCAAGTGAAGATTTCTTCCTCCAATCATTCTCACTATATAAATTCTTTTTGCTTTTAAAATAATCGGAGGATGGTTGTCACAAAATAGAATGGAGAGCTGTCCCAAAATACTTCTGAAGAAGCAAATTTGAGCAATACTGGCTCGGATAAAGCAAAACAGCAAAGTAAAGCAGCATCTCAATAAAAAGACAGAGAGGTAACAAGATGTCAGAATACAGTTTGAATGATTTAAAAAAGATTTCTTATAAGATTCGGATGAATGTCATTGAGCAGGTCTACCATGCTGCTTCAGGACATCCGGGAGGCTCCCTGTCCTCGGCAGATATTTTTACAGTCCTCTATTTCTCTGAAATGAATGTAGACCCTAAGAACCCCAAATGGGAGGAGCGGGACCGGTTTGTGTTGTCTAAAGGGCATTGTTCGCCGGCCTTGTATGCCACCCTGGCTGAAAAAGGCTTTTTCCCCAAGGAAGACTTGTCAACATTCAGGCAGGCAGATAGTTACCTGGAAGGTCATCCCAATATGACCTATGTACCTGGCGTAGATATGTCCACCGGTTCACTGGGACAGGGAATTTCAGCAGCAGTAGGCATGGCACTTGCCGGTAAACTGGATAAAAAGGATTACAGGGTATATGCACTGCTGGGAGACGGCGAACTACAGGAAGGACAGGTTTGGGAAGCGCTGATGGCAGCTGCCCATTATAAACTGGATAACATGGTTGCTTTCCTGGATTACAACCGGCTGCAAATTGACGGCAAGATCACGGAAGTTATGTCTCCGGAGCCTGTAGCAGATAAATTTGAGGCTTTCGGCTGGAAAGTGATCAATGCTTTCGGACACGACCACCAGCAGTTGAAAGAAGCATTGGCAGAAGCAAAAAAGACGAAGGGCAAACCCACAATGATTATCGCCCATACTACAAAAGGCAAGGGTGTATCCTTTATGGAAGATGCTGCCGGCTGGCATGGAACTGCTCCGAACAAAGAGCAGCGGGACCAGGCCATCGCAGAACTAAATGCAGTGGTGCTTGAATTGGAGGGGAAATAATCATGGGTGACAAAATAGCGACAAGAGAGGCATACGGAAGTGCACTGGCTGAGTTTGGAGGAGACAACCGCATCGTTGTTTTGGATGCGGATTTATCCAAATCCACAAAGACAGATACTTTTAAGAAGAAATATCCCGAAAGATTTATCAATATGGGAATCGCAGAAGCGAATATGATGGCAACCGCAGCCGGACTTGCTTCCTGTGGGAAAATTGTGTTTGCCAGTTCTTTTGCAATGTTTGCAGCAGGAAGAGCCTTTGAGCAGGTAAGAAATTCCATTTGCTATCCCCGGTTGAATGTTAAGATCGGTGCAACTCACGCAGGAATCACGGTAGGTGAAGATGGAGCATCCCACCAGGCAATCGAAGACATTGCCATCATGAGGGCTGTACCGAATATGGTTGTATTGAGTCCTTCGGATGCAGTTGAAACCAGACATGCCGTCAAAGCGGCCATCGAGCATGACGGACCTGTGTACTTGAGACTGGGACGACTGGCTGTGCCGGCACTTTATTCTGAAGAGAATTTTACGTTTGAGTTGGGCAAGGGGATTACTGTGGCAGAGGGAACGGACGTAACCATCATTGCTACAGGCCTGATGGTGCATACAGCCGTTGCTGCAAAGGAGATTTTAGCAGGAGAAGGCATCCAGGCCAGGGTCATTGATATCCATACCATCAAGCCCATTGATCAAGGAATTATCCTTAAGGCAGCGAAAGAAACCGGAGCCATCGTAACAGCTGAGGAGCATAATGTTATTGGCGGACTTGGAAGCGCTGTTGCAGAGGTTCTTATTCAGAATTGTCCTGTTCCTTTGAAGATGATAGGCGTTCAGGACAAGTTCGGAAAATCAGGGAAGCCGGACAAGCTTCTTGAAATGTACGGTCTGACAGCCAATGATATTGTCAGTCAGGTGAAAGAAGTCCTCAAGCTGAAAAACAAATAATTCAAAAACTACCCTAACCCCCTATGTAAGAAAAGGCAGATATTCCGGAATGGGAGAGTATCCGCCTTTTCTTTTTGCCATAAAAAATAAATGATATCCAAAGTACCTTTGAATATCTAAAAATGGAAACTACCTGCCGACAATTACATATTGGTATCTGTAAAAGGCACTTATTGAATGTTTTTTACATTAAGCTATTAATATAGGTTTAGCGCTTCTTTCAATATTACGAATTACTGCTTGAACGATTAACTATTTGACATTTTTTGTGAATGGCATATCTCTGATTGGTGTAACTTTTTGTAGAAAAACTATGGAATCATTATGTAAATTATTGTAGAATACTATTTGTTGCCACTAAAGATAAATGAATGTAGATAATTGTAGCTAATGTTTGAAGCAACTGGAGGGACTATATGTGAGCAGCAAATATAACTATATAGAAAAAGTAAGCAATGTGCCGAATATTATAACTTATGAAAATGAGGCTGTATCTGTTAATGATTCTTTTCTTGAATTAACTGGATACAATAAAGAAGAAATATTAAAAAAGAATATCGAACATATTCTCAAGAATCTCTTAAGGTTTAACGGCGATATAGAATCGCTAAAACAAAGCAATAAGAGCTTTTTTATTTTCACCAAGAGCCTTGAGCCTCGAGAAGTTGAAATTGATTATGGTACTATAAATGAGCCGAATCAAAACGTTTATTTTTTTAAAGAGAAACCCTTTTCACGAATAGAAGAAAGTTTTAAATGCATAGAAAAAATGTGTATTGATAACCTCTTAAGCGTATCAATCTATTCAGTTCCAGATTTAATACTCCTAAAGGCAAGCCAAAAATACCTGGATTTCTTCGATCCACCCTATAATACGAAAGAAAACTGTATAGGCAAGTGCATCTATGATTTTGTAAACGGATGGAAAAACAGTCCTTCAGAAACTATATGGAGAGAAGTGATATCTACCGGTAAATCAACCATAGTAAAAGAACAGCAGCATATCGGTTTCGACCGGGGTGTAACCTATTGGGATGCTGTCATAATGCCGATTTTTGAAGATGGAAAAGTAAAATATATTAGCAGCCAAACCACGGATGTAACCGAAAGGGTTGTAAATAGAAATAGAGCCGAGGCGCATTTAAATGCACTTAATGAAAAAAATAAGGAGTTGCAGGCTGTTGTTGATAGCATATCGGATGACTTATATATTATTGAAAAGGATGGAGCTATCAAGACTATAAACAGTAATGCAAAAATCTCGTTTAACAATAGAGCCAGTAATATAAAAGAGAACTATAGCATTTCAAAATACTATGATTTGTCAGGTAATGAAATCCCATTTGATGAAATGCCGTCCTCGTGTCTTCTGCGAGGTGAGACAATAAAAGGCAGAGAAATACGAATCAAAAGAGGCTCTGGCGAGAAATATCTATCTGTAAGTGGGACTCCAATCACCGATCAGGAAGGGAAAGTTCAAAGAGCAGTATACTGCCATAATGATATAACTAAATATATACTTCAAGCGAAAACAATTGCACAACAAAAAGACCAACTGCAAGCAATCATCGAAAATATGACAGATGGACTTTTTATGCTAGATAGAAATCACCATTTTACTTTTCTAAATCAAGCAGGAAAGGAATTCTTTTACCAGCCTGAAATAATTATAAAAAATGGGGATAGCTTTAAGCATACAAAGTATTTCGATTTGGAAGGTAAAGAAATACCAGTCGAAGACATGGTTGGCTCAAGGGTATTAAGAGGCGAAACAATTAAACAATTTCGTATGAAGGTAGTACGGCCTGACAAGGTTATCTATTATAGTTTAAGCGGAAGCCCGATTTACGATTCCGATGGAAATGTGTCACAGGCTATTGTTTGCTGCCGGGATATTAATGAACAAATACAGCAAGAAAACAATATTAGAGAGCAGAAGGAGAGACTTGAACTTATACTTGATAATATGGCAGAAGGCATAGTAGTTTTTGACAACCAAGGTAATTATATTTTACAAAGTCAAAAAGTCGAAGAATATGGCAAACATTCAACATATATCGGCAGAACCGTAGGTAGAATAGGTCAATCAGTAGATTTAGGGGAAGGGTATTACGATATCTATGGTAACCTGGTTTCAAAAGAAGAGCTGCCTAATTATAAAGTTTTGATGGGAGAAGAAGTCAATAATTATCGGTTAATGTTTAAAAAAGCGGGCAAGACCTTTTATTATGAATATAGTGGACGCCCTGCCTATGATGACAAAGGAGATTTTAAACTGGGCATTCTCACTTGCCGTGATATAACAGAAGTGATTGAAAAGGACAAGGAAATAAAAAAGCAGCAAGAGTATCTAAGGATAATCACTGAAAAAACGTCAGATGCAATTATGATCATTAGTCCAGACGGGAAATACAGCTATTTCAACGATAGTGCCTATAAAATGACCTATCAGCCTGAAAAGCTCAATAAACACGGAGATAGCCTTGTACAGACTAAATATTTCTATGAAAACGGTTTAGAACTGAGGAAGGAGGATCTGCCAGCTTTAAAGGTATTTAAAGGTGAAGTATTTAATAATGTTATTTTAAAATGTGAAAGGCCGGATAAGATTGCATATTATAGTTTTAATGGCAGGCCGGTTTATGATGAGTCCAATAATATTGTTTCTGCTATATTGACTGTCTCAGATATAACAGAAAGTTACCAGTATGCCAGGGAAATTAAAATTCAAAAAGAAGCCCTTGAGGCATCTATTAAAAAAATCGAGTTTCAAGCGAAGCTATTAGATCTTTCTTCAGAGGCTATTTTTGCATGGGATCTGGATAGCGGTATTACCTATTGGAATAACGGCGCCGCGAAAATGTACGGGTATAGTTTTGAAGAAGCTATCGGCCGTATCAGTCATGACCTGCTAAAAACCATACACCCAATAGAAATAGGAGATTTGATATCCATATTACAGAAGGATGGAACATGGTTTGGGGAAATTGAACATACTACTAAGGATGGAAGGAAGTTAACTATTGAGTCAAATAAGCAAGTCATCTTCAATGAACTAGGTCAGAAAACAGTACTTGAAATCAATCGCGATATCTCTGAGCGAAAACAGACGGAAGAGCTACTCAAGCAGGTTAATGACAAACTTTCCGTGGCCTTGGAATCAGTAGAGGCCGGTATATGGGAGTGGGATATAGCAACCGATAGTCAGGTTTGGTCGCCCAAGATATATGAGTTTTACGGAATCGATCCGGCAGAACCTGTACCGCTGGAAAAAGGGATTGGCAGAGTTTATCCGGACGATAGAGAAGACTATGAATGTTCATTAAATGAAGCATGCAAAACACTTGGAGAATTCTGGCGTAAAGACTTTCGAATAATAAATCCCGATAGAGGTATCGTCTGGTTAAAAGGAACAGGAAAAATCATTTATGATAAAGCAGGGATTCCCATCAAAATGGTAGGAGTCAACATTGATATCACTGAACAGAAGCTGCATCAGCAGTTGCTGCTGCAAGCAGAACGTCAAAGAAGTGAAACCCTTGAAAACACAATGAAGATGAAGGATGAATTCCTATATCTTATTACACATGAATTTAAAACTCCGTTAGCTGTTATCAGCTCTGCCATACAAGCTATAGATTTCCTATGCAGAAAGCAGATGCCGGAAACCGCGAATAAATTTCTTAAAACGATCAGGCAGAATACAAACAGACAGCTGCGTCTCGTAAATAATCTTTTGGATATTACACGTATAAACGCTGGGCATATTAAATTAAACCAGGGAGTCTTTGATATTGTTTATATTACACAGTCGATTGTAAACTCAATTCAAACTTTTGCTCAGCAAAAAGGAATAAGTGTAAATTTTACTTCTGCGCTCATAAAAAAGGAAATACTTATTGATGAAGAAAAGTTTGAGCGTATCCTCCTAAATCTTCTCTCTAATGCGCTAAAATTTACGCCGAGTGGTAAATCGATCAATGTTAATGTAGCAACAAAAAGATTCAAAAATAAAAATATGGTGAGTATTAGTGTCCAGGACCAGGGGATTGGGATTCCAAAAGATAAGCAAGGCTGTATATTTGAACGCTTTGGACAAGCAGATACAAGCTTATCCCGTCAAGCGGAAGGTACAGGAATAGGGCTTCATCTTGTAAAACTCTTTGTTCAGGCAATGGGTGGACAGATTACTCTGAAAAGTAAAGAAGGAAAAGGTAGTACGTTTACTATATTGCTTCCATCCATTAAAGCAACACCTGTAGATGAGTTGACGACTCAGTATGAAATGAACAGTAAAATTATGCAAAGGGACAATCGACTGATTCAATCAGTAGCTATTGAATTCTCAGATATATACTTATAAGCTGTAAACAAATACATCATATTTTTGGCAAAAAGCAGACTGGAATGAGGCGTAGGCATTATCAATTCCAAACAAAGGATAAGACGGATGAAAAAAGCAGATAATTGAAATCATTAAGTGGCCTTAATCCTTTTCTATGTGGCTAAACTTTAGTCATAACTTATAATTTTTGTATTTAAATTATGTATACCGATATTTGTTTTATTACATAAAATGTGAAATCAGCTAAACAGAAATATTTTGATTTTTTATATTTCATTACCGATAGTATAATTTACTGTAAGCTTGTTGCAAAAGGATTATGTTTCGACATCATCCTTTTACTTTTTATGACAACATATGTTAAATTAGTCACAATGTATCAACAATATGTGGATATAAACAATCATTTTATTTACATATTCATTATTATCCACAGAGTTCTTACTGTTTCATGTCGAAATTTCAGAGAGTCAAATTACTTGGAAAAGGTATACAAGTGTCTAGCGGGTAATAAGAGGGCATTTCATTGATTATTCCTGAGGCTTTAAATATAATATAAATGTATTTTACAAATATTTACATAAGTATGGAGGGAGTATTTTGATAAATAGCCCGATTAAAGTATTGATCGCTGATGATAACAGAGAATTTGCAGGAATTTTACATCATTATTTGCAACAGCATAGTGATATTAAAGTAGTAGGAGTCGCGCATGATGGGTTCGAAACGCTTAGAATAATTCATGAAAAGAATCCCGATCTTGTTATTCTGGATTTGATTATGCCTAACCTTGATGGATTGGGGGTTTTGGAAAGGATAAATTCGGCTAAAACAGATTGGAAGCCGGTGTTTATCATCTTATCGGCAGTTGGACAAGACAAGATCACTCAGAAGGCTACAAGTCTTGGTGCTGAGTATTATTTTATTAAACCCTTCGATTTGTCGGTATTATTGACTCGGATACATTTACTGTACAGACAAGAAATAAGTATCAAGAGTAAGCCTGTGGTCAGGGATAGGGCTATAGAATTTAATCTTGAGGAAGAAATCACAAAACTAATTCGCGAAATTGGCATTCCGCCACACATAAAAGGATATCAGTTTGTACGTGAAGCAATAATGCTTGTAGTAAGCGATTTCAATAAGATCAACTCAATAACAACCAAAATTTATCCGGCCATTGCCAAAACATATAGTACCACACCAAGTAGAGTTGAAAGGGCTATAAGACACGCAATTGAGGTTGCGTGGACGAGAGAAAAACTTGAGACGATTAATAACATTTTTGGATATACGGTAAATGCACAAAAAGGTAAGCCTACGAATTCTGAATTCATTGCAATGCTATCGGATAAACTCAGGCTCAAGAGTAAAACTGCATAGTATTATACAGATTGCAAATGTGCCAGAATTGCTGCTGAATGGAGTATAAGAAAAGCCTGTTAAGTTTAGAGAGCTTTCATGAAATGGAAGCTCTTTTCTATGTATAGATGCTTTTATAGATACTTTTATGTTGCCCTTCTTTATGAAAAAATAGGGTGAATTCCTTATCTAGATAAATGGTCTATGCAACAAGAAAAGAATGTAATTGCAATGGAAGTCGTATAGAAATAATAATACTGATATATCTATGGATTATATTAGAGCTGAAAGCGGTCATCGTTGAACGACATAAGTGTATGATGGAATTCATAATATAAAATATGTCTAATTATTCGGAGTGTTACAGAGTTTGGAATAAAGCTTAAAGTAAGGATTCTTAAACAAGCATGATTTATTTCCTTCTGGAGGATTGTCTATGTTACCGGATGTTAGTATTTATAAGCTCAGCCACCTACCATATCAAATAACAACGGATAATATAGTGATGGATATGGGGTATGCATTTACCACATTAACGGGCTACATGAATTCAGATGTTATAAAAAAAGATATCTCATGGATTCTTAAACGACTGCTAAAATCCAAATATGATATCAATGAGAACGAGATCGGAAACGAAGAAAAAGTCTTTTTTATATTCACAAAATCTTTGGAAGCAAGAGAAGTACAAATCTCAGTTCAATATACACAGAATGCAGCTGCAAAAATATTTATATTCAGGGAGATACTTGATTCAAGGCTCGAGGACAAGCTTGTTTTCGTTAATGAACTTTTTAATGATAATACTATTGGCTGTGCTGTATTTAGTGTACCAGATTTATTGCTATTGAAAGCAAATCAGCTGTATCTAGATTTTCTTGATTCGCCTTTTAATGAAGTGAAAAATAGTATTGGAAAGCCAATTCAAGAAATTATGTCAGGATTTGAAGGTTCTCAAGCGGAGATCATCTGGAGAACAGTACTTGATACGAAAAAAACCAGTTACGTTAAAGAAAACCGGTACAATAAGTTTGAACGAGGGATTACATATTGGGACTCTATACAAACGCCAATATTTATAAAAGGGGATTTGAAATATATTTATGAGATCGCTACGGATGTAACGGAAAGAGTGCTAAATAGAAAACAAATAGAAAAACAGAGCAGCTTAATCAAACAACAGAATGAACTATTAAGTAGACAGGCAAGTTTATTGGACTTATCTAACGAAGCCATTATTGCCTGGCGGTTAGATGGAAGCATTATCTACTGGAACAAGGGAGCGGAGAAGAAGTATGGGTATTCAGGCGAAGAGGCCATCGGTGCGAATATCCATAGGCTTTTAAGGACAATTCACCCATGCAGCTTTGATGATTTTATGTCGAAACTCACCGAAGCAAGGGTCTGGAATGGAGAAATTGTACACACGACAAAATCTGGACAAAAACTGATCTTTGAGACAAAACAGCAAATAATTATTGATAATTTTGGTGATAAGCTTGTTCTTGAATCCAACCGCGATATTACTAAACGGAAACAAGCAGAAGAAAAAACTGTCTGGAATAAGACCAGGGCGGAAATCCTTTCAGAAGTTGCAGCAAAGCTTCTTTCGAATGATCAACCAATGGATATTGTTGAAGAACTCTGTACGGAAGTCATGAAATTCCTGGACTGCCAAGTTTTCTTGAACTATCTTGTTGATGATGAGAAACAGCTTTTACATTTAAATGCTTATAAAGGTATCCCTGAGAATGTTGCCAGAGAAATGGAGTGGCTTGAATACGGAACCGTAGTCTGCAGTTGTATTGCGAAAGATAGAGACGGAATTGTAGCAGAAAACGTACAGGGAATCCGGAACACTGGAATAAATCTCATAAAAAGCATGGGACTCAAGGCTGGTGCATGCTATCCCTTAATGGAACAGCAAAAGGTTATTGGGACGCTTTCATTTGGGACAAAGGCAAGAGACTCGTTTAATGAGGATGAACTATCAGTGATCAAAGCTATTGCCAATCAGGTAGCTGTTGCCATGAACAGAGTAAAAACTGAGCAAATTTTTTGTGAGTATCATAAAACTACTTCATTTACTGAATAAAACGAGCATCCTGGCAGTTGAAAAACAATTGTTCAATATCCGGTTATCCATATTCATATTAGTTAACAATGTGCAGTTTCATTATGTTTTATAAAATCTTTTTCCTCAGAATATTCAAAATTCTGGGTATTTATATTTCAATTGAAGAAGTTGCCTGCTTATTGTAGTTGCTGAAAACTATATAATATAAGTATCTCATCATAATGAAGTCAAAACTGGGTAGTGCCTAAGCCTTGTTTAGAGTTATTAACTGTAGATGTATCATATACGCAAATGAACATTCCGGTGGGATACCATGTATCACCACCGGATATTTTCTTTAGTAGAAAACTATCTTTCTGTAGTTGAGAAGATTACTTTATACAATACTTACCTTATACGCTCTCATCCAAATATCTACTTGAATCAGGTAAGCGAACAACTGAGGCAATGCCATCAACTGACCAAAGAAGGGACGGCCGTAATCCGAATGGTCGTCTTCCAGCATCGCCCGAACGGTCTTGTAATCGATCAATTGCAATAACGGCGAACTGCTGTCATGGATGATTTCTTTCAGCCAGTTACGCACGGCTCTTTCATAAACCGGATGATGTGTCTTGGGATAGGGACTCTTTTTGCGATAGAGTACATCATCCGGAAGCAGTCCTTCCAATGCACGCCGGAGAATGCCTTTTTCCCTTCCGCCCAGTGATTTCATTTCCCAGGGGATATTCCAGACATATTGTGCCAATCGATGGTCACAATACGGCACACGGACTTCAAGACCGGTAGACATGCTCATGCGGTCCTTTCGATCCAGCAGCGTCTGCATAAACCAGGTAATGTTAAGATAAAAGATCTCACGACGTCTGGCTTCTATACCACTTTCACCGGCTAATCTCGGGACTTCATCCAGGGTTTCCTGATATCTTCTGGAGATATATTCTTCTGCCTTTATCGCAGTTTTAACTTCGGAGGAAAGAAGTCTTGTTCTTTCTTCCGGAAATCTTGACCATGGGAAGGTACTGCTGTTTAGCATATCTTCACGATGAAACCAGGGATAGCCGCCGAAAATCTCATCCGCACACTCGCCGGATAAGGCAACGGTAGCGTCCTTCTTGATCTCACGGCAGAAAAGCCATAAAGAGGAATCGATGTCTGCCATTCCCGGAAGGTCCTTCGCAAGTGTAGCTCCTTCAAGAGCAGATACAAGCATCGGAGTATCGATGACGATATTGTGATGGGTGGTTCCAAATTCGTCCGACATTCTCTTAACCCAGGGGGCGTCAGAGTTTGGCTGAAAAGCATTGGGCGTAAAGTAAATGTCATTATCCTGATAGTCGATGGAATAGGTATGAAGTTGCGGTTTTCCCGTTTTTTTAAAAAAGTTTGCGGCCATAGCGGTGATGGCACTTGAATCAAGCCCGCCGGATAAAAAAGTACAAACAGGTACATCCGCTACAAATTGCCGTTCAATAGAATCATACACCAGTTCTCGAACCCGGGAGACGGTTTCATTCAGGGTATCTGTATGAGGGTGACTCTCAAAAGACCAGTAACGGCGGATATGCAGCCCGTTTGAATCGTAGAGTGCACAGTGGGCAGGCTTTATTTCATTTACGTTTTTAAACACGCCATGTCCTGGTGTTCTGGCGGGTCCAAGTGCAAAAATTTCTGAAAGTCCCTCTGCGTCTACTTCCGGCTTGATATAGGAATGAGTTAAAAGTGTCTTCAATTCGGATGCAAACAGGAGGGAACTCCCGCGCAATGCATAAAACAGGGGCTTAACACCAAACCTGTCACGGGCCAGGAAAAGACTCTGATCCTTCTCACTCCAGATTCCGAAAGCATAGATTCCATTCAGATACTCAACGCACTGAGGTCCCCATTCAATGTAGGATATTAGCAGTACTTCCGTATCGGAATTACTTATAAAAACATGGCCTTTATTCTTCAATTCCTGGCGGAGGTCATCCGTATTATAAAGTTCACCATTATAAGTGATGATGTAGGAATGCTCTCCTTTTGAACGGATCATAGGCTGCCCGCCGCCCTCCGGATCAACAACGGTAAGACGCCTGTGGGCGATCACTGCATGGGGCGACAGCCACATTCCGGACGCATCAGGGCCTCTGGCTGCAAGGGTTCCGGACATCTTTTCAAGTTCCTTATATTTTTGAATTAAATCATCTTTTAAATCAATCCAACCTGCAATTCCACACATAGACTTTTCTCTCCTTATAAAATTACAAAATATTTTCCTGTAGTCATGAATATTTGAGTGTATATTGCCCATAAAAAAAGGCGCCATGCTCATTTACACGGCGCCTTTGCCTGAGATTCATTTTATTGATTCTCAATCTCATTATCAAGATATGCAACAGCTGTGAATTCGTTACCCCATAATTTTTTGGAAAAGTTAAAAAAATGTTTATTGAAATACAGGATTTGGGGTATAAATATCCTGAATAAACAAAAAGAAAAAACGGGAGGGTAATGAAATGATCAGTGAAAAAATGCAGGAAAAGTTAAATGAACAGGTTCAGAAGGAATTTTATTCAGCTTATCTGTATCTTTCAATTGAAGCTTATTTTACATCCATGAATCTCAACGGATTTGCAAACTGGTTCCGTATCCAGGCACAGGAGGAGCGGGATCATGCAATGATGTTTTTTGATTACATAAACAGGGTCGGTGGACGTGTGAACCTGAGACTGGTAGATGCTCCAAAAAATAATTTTGAATCCATCGGAGAGGCACTGAAGCTTACTCTGGAACATGAGCAGTTCGTGACAAAATCTATTTACAGCATCGTAGATGTCGCTCTTGAGGAGAGAGACCACAAAACCAATGCATTTTTGCAGTGGTTTGTGAATGAACAGGTAGAAGAGGAAGAAAATGCGGATAATAATATTAAGAAATATGAACTCATTAAAGGCGACGGCAGGGGAATATTAATGATGGATGCAGAATTGGCTCAAAGGGTGTATACTCCACCGACCGTAGCGCAGGCTTAAGTTTGCGGTAGTATAAGCTGCCGCACTTATATAAATAATATTTGAAGCGGACATCCATTAATGCAAAAGTGATGCTCCTTGCACATAAAGGTGTGTCCCGCTGGCTTTAGCGTCGAAAGGGGACATTCCTTAACATAAAAGGAATGCTGCTTGTTCAGAAAGGTGTGTCCCCTTACATTATTATAAGGAGGTATTCTTGTGGCTTGTCACAATATCATGGCTGTATTGATCAATCACCGCTCCAAAAGGGCGCCTGAGGTACAGGAAGTACTTACAAAACATGGCTGTGCAATCAAAATGAGGCTTGGTCTCCATGAGACGGAGGATGTTTGCTCCGAGGAAGGTCTTGTTTTACTCCACATGGGCGGAAGCAAGGAAGACATTCAATCTCTGGAAGATGAACTCAATGGAATGGACGGTATTAAGGCCAATACCCTTTCCTGTCTCTTATACACATCT